>JAZMZT010000261.1:0-5578 GCA_045586125.1 Bacteroidaceae bacterium
CGTTGCTGATTGTCCAACCTCCTGATACTGAGGGGAAGTAACCCCAACGTGCATCGGCGGGAAGTTTTGATGTGTCAAATGCATCAGCACGGAAGTTTGCCTGAATGGCGTACTTGTTAGCATATGCATAACCGATACGGCCGAAGTATGAGAGACTTGCTGAACGTCCGGGCTCGTTACGGTATGAACGGGTTGTTGACTCGTTTGAGAGGACGTTTGACAGGAAGATGTAGTTGGGCTCGTAGCCTGCAAGAATGTCAGGACCGGTAGCCTCACCGTGCATGTTATCCCAGAAGCTCTCCTTGAATGACATACCGGCCATTGCGGTGATGTCATGGTCACCGAATGTGCGGTTGTAATTTAAGTAGTTTTCCCACTGATAGTTGTAACCGCAGTTAACGTCGGCAGACAGAGTGTAGTTGGTTGCCTGGATTGTTGCGGTTGAATAGTAAGGCTCAGTGTAGCTGTGTGAAGTCTGCTGATTTACCTGATAACCGAAACGTGAGGTATAGGTAAGACCCTTGAGGGGAGTCAGATTCAGGTAAGCAACACCACGGAGGGTGATACCTGCGTTCTCTGAATCAGTAGCGTCACGCTGAACGTAAGGATGACCTGACTGTGTTACACCGATCTTAGGAACGGTCCAATAGAGACCTGTCTCCTCATCAATGAGAAGCTTCTTTCCCTCTGCGAGAGCAGTGTTCTGGTCTGAAGTCAGCATGCTGGCATCACCGCGAACGGGGAACAGAGGTGAAGATGTGATTGCTGAAAGGAGAGCTGAACCGTTATCATTCTGCTCTGATACGCCCTTGGTGCCCCACTTCTCAATAGAGGTGTTGGTACCTACGGTCAACCAATTCTTGATCTTGTAGTCAGCGTTGATTTGCATAGTGAGACGTTTGTACTTGTCCTTGTCACCACGGAAGATACCGTTGTTGTCAACGTTGTTGATAGATACAAAGTAGTTGCCCTTGTCGTTACCGCCCTGGAAACCTACAGTCTGACGGTTGCTCCATGTGGGAACAAAGATCTCTTCTCCCCAGTCAACATCAGTAGTGCCGTCGTATGAAGCCAGAAGTGCATCTGACAGATAACCGTTGGCCTTGCCGAATTCGATGTATTCAGCAGCACGCATGGTGTTGAGCTTGCGTGACAGGCTTGAATAGCTGAACTGACCGTTGTAGAATATCTTACCCTGGCCCTTGCCGCCGGTCTTGGTGGTTACGAGAACGACGCCGTTACCAGCCTCGGCACCATAGATGGCAGCAGAAGCTGCATCCTTGAGGACCTCGATTGACTCGATCATTTCAGGATCAAGATACTGAATGCTGGAAACCTGCAGACCGTCTACTATATAAAGAGGTCCGATGTTACCTGAGTTTGAAGAATAACCACGTACGCGGATGTCGGCAGCCTTGCCGGGAGCACCTGACTGGCTTACAACCTGGATACCGGAAGCCTTACCCTGAAGGGCTGCGGCAGCATCCGGGGTTGAACGGTTCTTAAGATCATCGGCTCTAACGGATGTCACAGCACCGGTCAGGTCAGATTTCTTCTGAACACCGTAACCGATAACCACGATTTCCTCAAGAAGCTCAGCATCCTCGGAGAGTGTTACGTTGATGGTTGTGCGGCCGTTTACCTTTTCGGTAACAGTCGTGTAACCCATGAATGAAAACTGGAGGGTTCCGTTTGACGCGATTGAGATGGAGTAATTACCATCCAAGTCGGTGACGGTGCCGTTTGATGTTCCCGGCTCAGCGATGCTGACGAGAGCAAGCGGTTCACCTGCGTCATCCTTAACCTGTCCCTTAACAGTCACGTTCTGCGCATATGCACAGACAGGCCCTGCTATGGCAAGCAGAATGCCTAACACATGTTTTTTGAGATTCATAAAAAAGGATTAAAAAGGATAAAGTTAAACAATTAGGTAAAAAACTATTGTGAATCTATTTTTAGCTGTTTGGAAAAGGATAATTCAATTATTGTTAAGGACAATTCAATTATTGATAAGGTTAATAATTCAGGTTACAAACTGTGCAAACGTAAAGGTTTCTTTGAAACGCCCCAAATGAGAAACTTAAATTTTGTTTCATTCCATAAAAAACATAATGATTCAGGAACAATTGTTAATGTCTGAAATATGACCGGCGGTTTCGGCAATTGGCCACACAACCGAATAAAGTGCCTATTTTTATACAAGTTTAAAGAACAACATCTCATTTTATTCCTCTATATTTGTGAAACAATAAAACCAATTAATGTACGCGATATGAATATAAACAACATTATGGCAGATCTGGAGCGCAAGCATCCGGGTGAGAAAGAGTATCTGCAGGCAGTTCGTGAAGTGCTGATTAGTGTTGAACCTATCTATAACCAACATCCCGAATTTGAGGACGCCAAGATTGTGGAACGCATGGTTGAGCCGGACCGTATCTTTACCTTCAAGGTGCCATGGACCGATGACAACGGCCAGATTCATGTCAACACCGGCTACCGTGTGCAGTTCAACAACGCCATCGGCCCCTACAAGGGAGGCCTCAGGTTTCACTCATCGGTCAACCTGTCAATACTTAAGTTCCTGGGATTTGAGCAGACTTTCAAGAATGCACTGACTACTCTGCCCATGGGCGGTGGCAAGGGCGGATCGGACTTCTCGGCCCGCGGACGTTCAGCCGCAGAGATTGAGCGTTTCTGCCACAGTTTCATGCTGGAACTCTGGCGTAACATAGGCCCTGATACCGATGTTCCCGCAGGTGACATAGGCGTGGGCGCACGTGAGATAGGCTATCTGTACGGAATGTATAAGAAACTTGCTCGTGAAAACACGGGTGTGCTGACCGGCAAGGGCCTTACCTTTGGCGGTTCCAAGATCCGTCCCGAGGCTACGGGTTTCGGCGCACTCTATTTCCTGCGTCAGATGCTTGCCGATAAGGGTGATTCGCTTGAGGGCAAAACCATTGCCATAAGCGGATTCGGCAATGTGGCATGGGGCGCTGCCAAGAAGGCTACCCAGCTGGGCGCCAAGGTGGTTACTCTGTCGGGTCCTGACGGCTATGTTTATGACAAGGAGGGGCTCAACGACGAGAAGATTGCATATATGCTGCAGTTGCGCGCTACCAACAATGACGTGATTGAGCCGTATGCCAAGAAGTTCGGTGCAGAGTTCTTTGCGGGACATAAGCCATGGGAGTGCAAGGTGGATATTGCTATGCCTTGCGCTACCCAGAACGAACTGAACGGCGACGATGCCGCAATGCTGATAAAGAACGGCGTCAAGTATGTGGCCGAGGTTTCAAACATGGGTTGCACACCCGAGGCTATTGATGCATTTATCGCTGCCCGCGTGCTCTACGGCCCCGGTAAGGCCGTGAATGCCGGCGGCGTGGCCACATCGGGCCTTGAGATGACACAGAACGCAATGCATATCTCATGGTCGGCCGATGAGGTTGACGCCCGTCTGCACACCATCATGTCCGATATACATGAGCAGTGCGTCAAGTACGGTACCGAGCCTGACGGCTATGTGAATTATATGAAAGGCGCCAACATTGCAGGCTTCATGAAAGTTGCCCAGGCTATGTTGGAGCAGGGTTTCCTGGGATAATATGATTAAAGACAGAATAGAGGCTCTCCGTCGGAAGATGGCGGAGTGGGGATGGGATGTTGCCGTAACGGTTGGTGAGGATCCCCATAACAGTGAGTACACTCCAAAACGCTGGTGTCAGCGTGAGTTCATAAGCGGTTTTACCGGATCGGCCGGTGTGGTTGTTGTAAGCAAGGACCATGCCGGTTTGTGGACCGATTCCAGATATTGGATTCAGGCTGCCCGTGAACTTGACGGCAGCGGCATTGAACTGCACAAGATGGTATCGGTAGAGGACAAGGACTGGATCCGTTGGATTGCGCAGAATGTTCCCTTCGGCGGAAAGGTTGGCATTGACGGGCTTTGCATGAGTATGGGTGAGGCTCTTCAACTTGAAAACACCATTGCGGGCAATGGTGCAGCCGTAATATCCAAACCCGATTATCTGGAGGCGCTGTGGCCTGACCGTCCGCTGCTTCCCCAGGATAAGGTGTGGATTCATGATGAAAAGTTTGCAGGCTGCAGCAGGGAGGAGAAACTGTCATGGCTGCGCGGTGAACTTGAAGGCGTGGGATGCCGTTATATGTTCCTGAACTGCCTGGATCAGATTGCATGGCTGCTCAACATCCGTTCCAATGACGTGGAGTACTGTCCTTTCGTGATTTCATTCGCTCTGGTGGGCCCCAAAGACGTGGATTTATTCGCCGACGTTTCAAAATTTGACTCAGATACGCTTT
The DNA here is from genome assembly GCA_045586125.1 of Bacteroidaceae bacterium. Taxonomy (GTDB): domain Bacteria; phylum Bacteroidota; class Bacteroidia; order Bacteroidales; family Bacteroidaceae; genus Colenecus. Next base: position 4,327 of record JAZMZT010000261.1, read on the forward strand.
TTAAGCTCAAATGCGCCGATATCTCCCTGCATCCCTACAGTGACGTGGGTAGATACATAAAGTCGCTTAAAACTAAGGAAAAGATACTTATTGACTCCCAATCGCTTAATTACGAGACGGGTAAGGCTGTAGTTGATTCGTTCGGGAAGGATAATATCGTTGAAGGCAGTTCTCCTGTTGAACTGGCCAAGGCGGTCAAGAACGATGTGGAGGTTGAAGGCTTCCGCAAGGCCTACATCCAGGACGGCATCGTGCAGACCCGTTTCTTCAAGTGGCTTGAGGAACAGGTTTCATCCGGCGCAAGGATTACTGAGTCGGATGCATCGGACAAACTGCATGAACTGCGTGCGGCAATGCCTGATTTCCTGGACGAGAGTTTTGAGACCATATCGGCCTACGGCAAGAATGCGGCTTTGCCCCATTATTCGACCGTTCGTGGACAGGATGCGGTGCTTGAGCCTAACGGACTCTATCTGAATGACAGCGGCGCCCATTACACATACGGAACAACCGATATCACTCGTACCGTTCCGCTGGGTCCTCTGACTGACCTGGAGCGTGAAGACTATACGCTTGACATGATGGCCATGATAGACCTGGCCATGGCAATCTTCCCCGAAGGTACGCCCGGTTGCCGTATTGATGCCATTGCCCGACGTCCATTGTGGAATGCTATGCGCAACTTCGGTCACGGAACCGGTCATGGAGTGGGGAACGTGCTTTCCGTTCATGAGGGACCGCAGTCCATCCGCCAGAATCTGAAGGACCAGCCTCTGCTGCCCGGAATGATCACTTCCGATGAGCCCGGCATTTACCGTGAAGGCTGTCACGGAATCCGTCATGAGAATATGATTCTCTGCACGCGCAAGGGTGAGAACGAATTCGGCCGCTGGCTTGGATTCGAGACCCTGACAAGGACCTATCTGGATGTGTCAGGCCTGAATTTTTCAATGATGGACGGGCGTGAAATAGAGTGGCTGAATAATTTTAACCGCACTGTGTATGATGAGGTGAGTCCTTATCTGACGGCCGACGAAAAGGAATGGCTCAGAAGCAAAACATTGCCTGTAAAAATTTAAAGACGTTGAAAATCAATATTTTAAATTATTCAGAAAGGTTTTTTGAAAAATTTTTCTGAATAATTTTTCTATTACCATACTGCTGCTGAAAAAATTTTGGCTACCTTTGCGTTGTATTTATAAAGGCCAAATTTCTTTTAATGAAGATTCAAGCGATTTTTTTGTTTTTACCA
>JAZMZT010000262.1:0-7380 GCA_045586125.1 Bacteroidaceae bacterium
GTTCTATTCATACTTATTTATGACAGAATAACTATCAACAGATACAAGAAAGATCCCACTGGGTCACATAAGGAGAGTGTTGAAGGTTATGCCGGTTTTGAATTTCCGCCTTACAGGCTGGTAGAGACCATATTAAGCCCGGAGAAAGGTAGATTTGAATACGTCGATACCTTCAGGATGGAGTTCCTGACCACTCCTGATTCCTCGTTCTATGAAACTATCAGCACCGCATGCCGGAATGTTTATATTCTGGAAAACAGCGAAAACCCTACAAGATATAGACCCTGGTATTTCAATGAGAAGACAAACACATACCATTTCAGATTCTGGGCATTCTACACCCAGACCATATATGATACCGTAAGAAACACTTTCTTATCAAGAGGAGTTCCAAAGGAATTCCTGCAGGGGGACCGTGCGTATGAGATTCATCTGCCGGTGGATTCCAGAGAGTGGACTATAGTAACAGGCATTCATTAATGTAATATCAGATTATATGAGAAAGAAACTATATCGTTTGATCCCAATACTTGCAACAGTAATCCAATTTGTTTTGAGTGCGGTAATTGTATTTGTCCACGAAAGTATCTGTCCACCCAAACAACCGGGTCCGACTTTTCCAATAGTTTTCCATTTGATTTTCTTTGGAACAATTGGACTGATAGAGATCGTAATAGGTTACCTTGTACAGAATCTGTATGAAATCAGGGAAAGTAATAAGGTTCTGCTCATTTATGGTATTATTTACTGCACTCTCAGTATTTGCTGGGGATTACTGATAAGTGACAGCAGATACAGGAATGATGTCATGTATTCAATAATCATCTTTATAGTTCCTACAATACTGTATCTTGTTCCGTACATTTACGGAACCATAAAATTCACGGAACAAATCAAAACAGATTCTAAAAATCAATGATATGAACCGATTTAAGGAAAAGATTAAAGGTTTGGCCGATACCGTATGGCGCGGGATTCAGAGGTTCCCGCTTACGGTGGCGTTTGCCTTAGCGCTTACAGTGTGCATGATGATTCTTGACTGGAAGGGTTATCACGGTATCAGCAAGGAGTGGAGGTTCTTTATGATCTGGTATCCGGCCACGGGTATTGCGCTTTCACTGAGCCTTTCACTATGGCTTGAGGAGCACAGAGGCCGATGGAGCTACCGGCTGGCATCGGCCCTGATTCATATGGCATGGATAGGGGTGAGCGTTCTGCTGATGCGCAATTATGACATGCTGGGATATGCACCTTATATCTATGTGGTTGTGGCTCTTATTGCTACGCTCACGCTTTCACTGCTTGTGCTTTCATTCTTCAGGGACGGGACCGATGTGGCTTTCTGGAACTTCAGCCTTCATTCCATAGGGGCTGTCTGCACAGCTTTCATTGTAAGCGGCATTGTATGCGGCGGATTGGAATTGCTGGTTGTGGGTATTGAGAAACTGTTCGGGGTGTCTGTAAGTTCACACTGGTACAGCAACATTGCCATAATCTGCCTGTGCCTGCTGGCTCCGGTACTGCTGATACAAGGTGTGCCCGGAGGAGAGCAGAAACATGACTCTGAGCCTATGGAGATATCCCGCCTGCTGGCAAATTCCGTGACAAGGCTGTTCACGCCCATTGCAATTGCCTACTTTATAACTCTCTACTGCTATGCCGCCAAGATAATGTTCATCTGGCAGCTGCCAGACGGCTGGGTATCGTGGTTAGTTACAGCATCGATGCTGGCATTCGTAATACTGTTCATGATGGTCTATCCCTATCGTGACAGGGCCGACAAGAGCGCATCGGGCTGGAACCGTAAAGCCGTGCGGATAATAACGCACTGGATGCCCATACTGATGCTGCCGCTGTTGCTGCTTATGAGCATTGGTATTGCACGGCGCATATCGGACTACGGGATTACCATATTGCGCGTGTATCTGGTGGCGTTCAACCTTTGGTGCTACGCGGTTTGTGTGGTATTGATCTTGAAACGCAGCGCCGGGATTCTGTGGATTCCGGTATCGCTGGTGCTCACTTTTGCACTGCTCACCCTACTCCCGGTTAACGTATCTACATCGGTCAGAAAGAGCCTGACCGCAAAGATAGACTCCACCCTTAAGTCTAACGGATGGGACGGTACGGCTATGGATGATGATGCTTACGGCAAGTTCATCAGTACGCTGGATGCCGATGTATCGCACCGGCTTGACAGCCGCATAGACTATCTTAAGAGCCAGTTCTCACGCAAGGCGGTATCGGCCTTTATTGAAACGGGAGTGCTTACGGGACGTGTTCCGGAGGCTGTTCAGAGCCAAGAGACAGACAGCACTTTTAATATCAACCGTTACCGCAGCATATTGGGAGAAACAAGTTTCAGTCTGCCCGCAAATGCCAGCAGTATGAGCCTGTACGAGACGACGATAGATATTGACCAGAACTCCATAAAGGAGGATATTCTGACCGTGCAACTGCCGGTCTCATGGGACAACAAAGAACTGATGTATGAGTTCCGCATACCGATGCAGCAACTGCGCGCATTGGAGAAAGAGATGACGACCGAGAATATCGCCAAAGGTGATATCAATCACGTAATCAGTTATATCGGCACACTTGTGGGTAATAAAGATGTGGATACCCCTGCCAGGGTGACGCTATACCTCAACACCTTCCAGCTCTACTACGGCGGCAAAAAGGGTTACTTTACCATTGCCGGCCCGCTATTCTGGTAAAATAGTGAGGACCAGGTATTCGGAGCGGGTGCCGATGCGGATGCGGGCGCCCCAGATGCCTATGCCGGATGTGATGTAGTAGCGGGTGGAGCCTCGTTTGTGGTGACCCCAGGATTTCTCGTACAGGGCATCAGTCACCCATGAGATGGGCCAGACCTGGCCGCGATGGGTGTGCCCGCTGAACTGGAAGTCTATGCCGGCATGCTCGGCCTCCTCCAGATGGTAGGGCTGATGATCCAGTAGTATCGAAAATCCCTCCAGACTGTCAGTCAATGCGCTTAAAGGTTTGCGGCGCGGGTTGGTACGGTCATCACGGCCTATAACGGTAAGGCTGCCAAACTGTGCCGATTCATCCCGCAGCAGACGGATGCCGGCATCCTTGAAGAACTGCTCCACCAGAGGCTCGTTACTGTAATAGTCATGATTGCCCAGCACGGTCCAGACAGGTGCCTTGAGCCGATGGAACTCCTGGGCATAATTACCTTCAAATACCGGTCGGATGCTGCGGTCCACCACATCGCCGGCGGTCAGGATCAGGTCCGGATTCTCGGCATTTATCATGTCCACCCATCGGGCCAATTCGGCTCTGCGGTTATGGTAACCCAGGTGCAAATCGCTTATAAGTACCACCTTGAGCGGTTTGTCAAGTGGCTTATCGGTCGTGATGGTAAGTTCCTCCCTGTACTTGTGGTGATAGTGCAGGCCGCCTATGAGCATAAGCAGCGCCACACCTCCTATGATTGTGCAGGACCCTTCCGGGCTGCTCTTGAGGAAATCGCCCGGGAGCAGACGGCACCATTGTGCTATACGGGCAAGAATAAACCCAAGCAGCAGATACAGGAAGAATATGAGCCATGGGTTGCCCACATTATATACTATAGTGGCCAGCCCAATCGGCAGTTTCTCTATGCGGATGAAACTGACAAAGAAGAGAGCCATCCAGGCCAGGAACACAGCAAGGACTCCGGTCTTTACGGCCAACATGCCCGGCGTGAGTCGCCACAGCCGCCAGCTTGCGTAAATGGTAAGGGTTAAAAGGAGCCCGATAAAAAGCAATGCAATTGTTTTATTCATAGGCTGTAAAGGTAGTGCTTTTTTGTCTATCTTTATGCCTCAAACCAGATAACCTAACCAAATGAAGAGACAGTACAAAGCGTGGATGTGCATGACAATAGCCTGCTGTGCCGCCATGATGATATCCTGTTCAGGACAGGCCGATAACCAGAAAAAAGAACTTATGACAGTAGGAAACCCTTACCTGCCCTTGTGGGAGCATATCCCTGACGGCGAGCCTTACGTTTTTGAGGATCCGGACAATCCGGGTCAGTACCGTGTTTATATATATGGTTCGCATGACAGCATGATTTCAGGTTATTGCGGACGCGAACTGGTGGTATGGTCGGCCTCAGTGAATGACCTTATCCATTGGCGTTATGACGGCGAGATATTCAAAGTGAGCAAGAACGCAAACGGTGAGCAGTTGAGCCGTACAGGATTGGCCGATGTCCTTTACGCCCCCGATGTCACTCTTGTCACAGCCCTCGATGGCACCAAGACCTACTACCTCTACCCCAACAACCAGGCAGGAGGCCGCAACGGAATGGTCTGCAAGAGCAAGCGTCCCGACGGTCCGTTCGAGGTATGCAACTGGAGCAAGAACAATCCCAACGTGACCGACGGCGTGCTGGCATTTGATCCTGCAGTATTTGTTGATGATGACGGCAAGGTTTACGGATACTGGGGTTTTGAGCGCTCATATGCTGCCGAGCTGGATCCCGCTACTATGGCAACCGTAAAGCCCGGCACCAAGATTGTGGAGGATATGGTTCCCGGCCGATACATGGACGGCGAGTTCAAGTTCTTTGAGGCATCGTCCATCCGTAAGATTCAGGATAAGTACATATTCATTTACAGCCGATTCACACTTGAGGGTGAGTTCGGCCTGCCTTCATCGAACTACACTCTGGCTTATGCATACAGTGACAATCCGCTTGGTCCCTGGACCTACGGAGGTACCATAATCGATGCCCGCGGCCGTGAAATCGATGAGCAGGGCAACGTTATTGCATCGGCCACAATTGACGGTAACACACATGGCAGCATCTGCCAGATAAACGGCCAGTGGTACGTGTTCTACCACCGTCAGACCGGCACCGATGAATACGCCCGCCAGGCAATGGTTGCTCCCATCACCGTAAAGGTTGAGGAGGGAAAGGGCGGCAAGGTTGAGATATCGGAAGGTGAATATACTTCCGAAGGTTTCTCAATTGACGGACTGGATCCGCTTGAGCGTCACTCTGCCGGAATAGCATGCTGGTACACCGGTCCTACACCCGCCATTCATGATTGGCCAAACAATATATTCAGCGGCTCTTATGTGGCATCGGCTTACGGAACTGACAGCAAGTTTGACAAACCGTATGATATGGTCAATAATACCAATCCCGTGGTCAACAATACTAACGGTTCAATTGTGGGTTACAAGTACTTCAATTTTGACAAAGCCTCTGACCATTTGTTGACTCTTCATCTTAATCTTATTCCCGAGGGTGTTGACGGTCTGATAACCATCATGGCCGACCGTCCATGGAAGTCGCAGGGTGGCACATATGTGGGTTTCATACAACTTAAAGCTGATATGCCTTCGGTTCCGACAGAATTCGTACTCGAAATGCCGGGCATTTCAGGAATTAAAGGCAAGCACGCCTTATACTTTACATTCTTAACACCGACAACACAAGGGAAATCACTCTGCACACTTTTGGACTTTCAGTTCAAATGACCCATTAGGGACAGCCCCCCTGTGTCATTTCAAACCTTTTTTCGGTTTTGGAGTCTAATTTGCAAAATGGAAAAATGAGAAAGGTACTATTTGCAGTGGTACTGTTTGCTCTATCAGCTTGTGGGGGCAAGGATTTTAATGACGGTGTGATGGAGAAGAAGGGTAAGATCTATACAATCAATACCGAGTCCATCTGTAATGCACGCGGATATCACGGCAATACACCTGTCAAAGTCACTATAAAGAAGGATATAATCGTTAATGTTGAGGCTCTGCCCAACCGCGAGACTCCACGTTTCTTTGAAAACGTTAAGCAGAATATGCTACCCAAGTTCAGGGAGGTCAAGTTCAAGGACTATGCCACGGTTGATTGCGTATCGGGCGCAACAATCAGCAGCAAAGCCGTTCGCGAGAACATGAAGGCAGCTTACGACTACTACACCGCACACAAATAAAAGCCACAAAACTCGTCAAAAGAATAAGCCGCATCAAATTAGATACGGCTCATTTGTGTATAAAACATCACTATTTTTCGTTGAAAATCAAGACAAGTCCCTGTTTTCGATAATAGTCAAAACGGGTATCGCTTGATATTAATGGCATCTTCAATGTCATTGCATGAGAGATAATGACATGGTCACTAGGATCGCGATGGTTCTGAGTATTGTTGATGCGTAAACGGGAGTAAGTATACATCACCTCTTTCTGAACGGGAAGGATTTCCAAATAATAGGTCTCCTCAATAGAATGTACCATATCCTCGGCCGTTTTCCACTCCTTGTTACCCAGACCTTTGTTGTTATACGCTACAATAAGTTCACGTACACTCTCGGTGCTTATATACAACACCGTTTCAGGTTCACTTAGCATTGCCAAGACATCAGGACTAAGTTTATCATGGTCAGTGCTCAAATATATAAAGATGTTTGTGTCTATCAGGTATCTCATAACAAGCATCCTTTTTTTATAACAACATTGGATCCTTTACCCAAACCTCCCCCAAATGCTCCTTAAAAGCTTTCATACTCCTATTTTGTGGTACGATGGTTGCATTAATTGCATGCCTCTCTTCGGGGGTGAGTTTCTTTCTCCTCCCGGATGTTTTTCCAGTTTTCTTCTTTTCCATGATTTTGATATTTAAACAATTCGATAGTAAAGATATGAAAAGGAAATGAAAAACAACACTAACACTAATTGTTTTTACTTATTATATTACCCCTATTTAATAGTAGTTATATTATACTCTCCTAGCACATCACCACCATCAGAATTACACCACCAATACCAGTTACAACCCTGTAGAAATACAAACTGAGGAGTCCAATTCCAACCTTCTACATTGCATGTAAGACCACAATCCCGATTCATAACTATATAATTATCTGTAAACCGTCCAAAATAATTATCACCGTTCATGTGATATGTTGGATCTAATGGTATCCATCCGTAGCCTGCCAAATAAAACTCCATCCGGACATGATTATCATTTTTAGGCTTTTGCATAACCAAAGCACGACATGGAATCCCCTTATTACGTATCATTGAGAGACATAGATTTGTAATATTCCCACAATCACCACCTCCACGTTCAATAATATCATTGATAACTCCATTACCACCATACATATATTCAAAATGTTTTGCGACATAATCATAACATGACTTACAATAATTCAGAATATCGCCATCATTTTGTTCCCACAACTTATTTGCAGCTTCGCTTAATACTGGGTTTTCAGGATCAATGTATTTTTTTCCATCGATAGTCAGTGTTGAAGTATAACGTGAATAAAGAGTGGAGGTTTTGTCATAATCAAAGTAGCGGGTAATCTTATCAAAATCAACTTCGACAAGATTAGATGTAACAGTAAATTCTAATGT
>JAZMZT010000263.1:0-2862 GCA_045586125.1 Bacteroidaceae bacterium
GACGTCCCGCAGGGCCATATACGGTAAAGAACCTGAGTCCGGTGCTGGGGATGTTATACAACTTGCTGTAGCAATGAGCCATCAACTCGTAGCTCTTCTTGGTGGCGGCATATAGGCTCACGGGGTTATCTACGCGGTCATCGGTGCTGAAGGGCACTTTCTTGTTGCCGCCATACACTGAGCTGGAAGAGGCGTACACCAGATGCTCCACAGGATTGTAGCGGCAAGCTTCAAGAATATTGTAGAATCCTATGATGTTACTCTCTATGTAAACATCAGGATTCTCTATGCTGTAGCGCACTCCGGCCTGAGCTGCCAGGCTGACAACTAAATTGAACTTGTATTCCTCAAACAGTTTGTTTATCAGTTCACGGTCTGCAATACTGCCCTTTACAGACTTATAGTTTATGCATGCAGGTTTGTTCATATCCAACTCCTTAAGGCGATAATCCTTAAGCGAAGGATCATAGTAATCGTTAACGTTATCTATACCTACTATGGTTCCGCCTATCATCTCCTTAAAGAGTCGGTTCACCAGGTTGCTTCCAATAAAGCCGGCATGACCAGTTACCAGAATTGTTTTATTATCCAGATCTATCTTCTGCATATATAATCTAGAGTATGGCAGTGAAACTACATTATTACTAACAGTGTTTGAGAAATTACAGAAGGTTATCCTTCTCAATATCCTTGAAGTACTTGTAGGTATCAACCTTGAGCTCACCGCAGGCAGCCTCATCGGCCACGATGATTGCGTGCGGATGCAGCTGAAGTGCGCTGATGGTCCACATCTGGCATACTCCCTCCTCTACTCCATGCTGCAGGGCGCGGGCCTTGTTGTGGCCGTTTACCATGATCATAACCTGCTTGGCATCCATAACGGTACCAACGCCTACGGTAAGAGCGTTCTTTGGGACCTTGTTTACGTCGTTGTCAAAGAAACGGCAGTTGGCTATGATGGTATCGGTGGTAAGAGTCTTCTGACGGGTGCGGCTCTGAAGGCTTGAACCCGGCTCGTTGAATGCAATGTGACCGTCGGGACCTATGCCTCCCATAAAGAGATCTATTCCACCTGCTGCAAGAATGGCTTTCTCATAATTCTCACACTCGGCCTTGAGGTCCTTGGCGTTACCGTTAAGGATATGCACGTTCTCCTTCTTGATGTCTATGTGGCTGAAGAAATTGTTCCACATGAATGAGTGATAGCTCTCGGGATGCTCCTCGGGCAGGTTTACATACTCGTCCATGTTGAATGTGATGACGTTCTGGAATGATACCTTGCCGGCCTTATTGAGGGCTATCAGCTCCTTGTACATTCCAAGGGGTGAACTTCCTGTGGGGCAGCCCAGCTTAAAGGGCTTATCGGCTGTTGGTTTAGCCTCATTTATACACTTGGCTACATAGTTTGCAGCCCACTTTGACATTCTCTCGTAATCGGGTTCAATTATTAACCTCATACTTTTTGCGTTATTAATTATTTGTATTGTGCTCCAGCAGACCTGCTACCAAAAGTATGAAACGGAGGGGTTTCTACTGGATGTTATTTCTATTTTTCGCGGCCTGCGGCCTCGCTGCGACTGGCGACGCTACCGTTTGCTCGCTTATCGGGACCGCTTATCGGACCTTTATAATTATTTACTCCGTACGTCTGTCTGTATTACAAGATAACTGACAATTTGCTACTTGCAGTGCTCTCTGTGCTACGATTCAATATCAAATTGGGCCACACCTCAATCTGTGGATCCGGTTTGCTGAGATAGGCGCAGACTTTAGCCATCAGCTGCCCCGCGGTGCCCATGTATGGCATTATGCAGTCTATCTGTATCTGTGGGCTCTGACCTACGTTTGCCTGCAGGAAGGGTTGCAGGGTGTTGGGGGTGTTGAAGTGGGCGTTGTGATATATTAGGGTGAACATTGGGTTGTTATTTGTAGCATTTTGCAATGTGAGAGGCGAAGCTATAACTGTGGGAAAGATTGCTGTATATATTGTAGTCATCAAAGATTACGGAACGCTGGTGATAATAAATGCTTGTTATCTCCAAATCGCAATAATCACATCTATACTATCATTATATTGTTATCTGCTAGAATATTAAGAACAGTTTGTTTGATAGCTATCAAATGCGCCTTTGCCGCATTTATCTCTCTATCTTTCTCTTCATCATTCATGTACGGGAGCAATCTTAAAGACATACATATATTTGAGAAATAGAAGTCAACGGCTTTCTCAACATGTTCTTTATGAACCTTCCCTTGTGACAATTCCTGATAATATGCCTCCTGATATGGTTTCAGAATAGCAGATTTAAGCAAATCCGCTAGCATCTTTGTAGTATTATCGTTGGATTGCTCTGCAATGGCATCCATTGCTTTTAGAAGTCCTTCTTCAAATACCTTTCTATTATCCATCGCTATCAAGAACTATCGTATTATTTATCAAATCTCTCCTCTATAATCTTATTTACCTCTTCTTGTATCCGGACCTCTGAGATATCTATCATATTTTGTTTGCCATTAACATCAATTTCTTTCTTTATCATCTGAGGAACGAACTGCCATGAAGTATCAGGGAGAATGAACCATACAGAATAGCCACGAGACTGTGGCATTCCAACACACGTCATTCCTTCATCAGTCTTGCGACTGTCATACCATTCTTTCTCACTGACATTCCATCGGATACCAATATTCATATATCCATTACAATCCTCAAGAATCGCAATAGAGCATCCCTCTTCACCTCCATCATAGAGTGGAGTGATATGCTTGGCATACCCGCGGGGACTACGTACTTGGTTAGGATGATTATACTTCATCATATTTATGAAAACAACTAAAGAAAATCAGTTGATACTCTATAAC
>JAZMZT010000264.1:0-10545 GCA_045586125.1 Bacteroidaceae bacterium
TGAGAATCAAAGTAGGGCGGCCTATGTTCTTTATGACATTGGCTATGGTGAATGTCTTGCCCGATCCGGTCACACCCAGCAGAGTCTGGGCCGGGTTGCCGTTCAGCAGTCCGTCTGTAAGTTGTCGGATGGCCTGCGGCTGGTCGCCGGTGGGCTTGAAAGGAGATACCAGTTTGAAATCCATAAGTTGCAAAAGTGCGGAACTGCAAAGATATGGCATTTTTTTGTATTTTTGAGCCTTTGAAAGTTTATTGATATGACAGTTCAAGAGAGAGAACAGAAGGCCGGTGAACTTTTCAAAGCCGGTTATAACTGCTGCCAGGCTGTGGCTATGACTTTTGCCGATGTCCTGGGTTTGTCTGAGGATGAAGTTGCCCGTCTTGCCAGCGGATTCGGCGGTGGAATGGGCAGAATGCGTGAGGTTTGCGGAACCGTATCGGCCATGACAATGGTTGCCGGTGCAATGATTCCGGCCAATGACGTGACCGACAAGGAGGCCAAGACCGCCAACTACGCTCTGGTACAGGAAATGGCCGATGAATTCAAGCAGATGAGCGGCAGCATCATCTGCCGCGAACTGTTGGGTCTGAGCAAGCCTGAGGGTACTCCCGTGCCGTCGGACCGCACTCCCGAGTATTATAAGAAACGCCCCTGCGGTGAGCTCTGCTCAATTGCTGCGGGTATTGTAGCACGTAAACTGGAAAAACAGAAATAATGAAGAAACTGATCTTTACTTTGTCTGCAGCACTGTGCACCGCCGGTGCATTTGCCTGCACTAACCTGATAGTTACCAAGGGCGCATCGGCCAACGGTTTCAACATGTGTACCTATGCGGCCGATTCCCATCAGCTTTACGGTACTCTTCATCAGAGCGCCGCTGCAGATTTTCCCACCGGCGCCATGCGCGAGATAGTTGACTGGGACAGCGGCAGGCGTCTGGGCGAGATTCCGCAGGCAAGCCATGTCTATGCAGTGATAGGTAACATGAACGAGCATCAGCTGGTCATAGGCGAAACCACCTACGGCGGACGCGAATTCATCGATTCCACCGCTATATTGGACTATGGTTCACTCATTTACATTGCGCTGGAGCGCTGCAAGACCGCACGTGAGGCCATCCTTCTCATTGACAAGCTGACACAGCAGTACGGCTATGCATCCGAGGGCGAGTCTTTCACCCTGTGTGATCCCAATGAGGTATGGATCATGGAGATAATCGGCAAGAATCCCAAGTTTGACAAGAAGGGACGTAACATCAACAAAGGCTCAGTATGGGTGGCCAAGCGTATTCCTGACGGTTACATATCGGCCCACGCCAACCAGTCACGTATAACCACCATTGATTTCAATGATCCCGAGAACTGCCTTTATGCCAAGGATGTGATCAAACACGCCCGTGAGCAGGGTATATTCAGCGGCAAGGATGAGGAGTTCAGTTTCTGCGACGTTTACAATCCTCTGGATTTCGGTGCTGCCCGCGGATGCGAGGCCCGTGTATGGTCATACTTCAACCGTTTTGCCGATGGAATGGATGAATATCTGGATTATGCCATGGGTTATGACCTTAAGAACCATATGCCGCTTTATGTAAAACCCGACAGAAAAATCTCAACAAAAGACCTGGCCGACATGATGCGTGACCACTATGAGGGAACACCCATGGATATGACCACTGATATAGGTGCGGGCGGCAGTCATCTGCCTTACCGCTGGCGTCCCATGGAGTTTGAGTATCAGGGTTGGGAGTATGTGAACGAGCGTGCCATCGCCACCCAGCAGACCGGCTGGTGGTATGTGGCCCAGGCGCGTTCCGGCAAGAATCACGGTATCTTCTGGTTTGGTGTGGACGATGCCGGAACATCTCCGCTCATGCCTTTCTTCAGTTGCACAAACAGTGTTCCTGAGTGCCTTAAGGAGGGAAACGGATCACTTCTGGAATACTCTGAGACTTCAATGTACTGGATGGTCAGCCGCATAGCCCAGTTTGCATATCTGCGTTATGACAAGATAGGCGCCGAGGTACGTAACGTGATTGACAGGTATGAGAATGATATCATTGCCAGGGTTGAAGGTATGGACGATGCCCAATCTGTAGAGACACTGTCGCGGTTCGGTGTGGACAATGCCAACTCACTGTTCCGTAAATGGCAGGACCTGGACAAGTATCTTCTGGTAAAATATATTGACGGAAACATAAAGCGCCAGAATGAGGACGGATCATTCATGAATAACGGCTTTGACAAGTCCATTCCAGAATACCCGATTCAGGAGGATTACTCCGAAAAGTGGAAGGAGAACGTGGTCCGTGACAACGGTGATGTGCTCCGCATACGTAAATAATATTAAATAACGGGCGCATGTTTGCTCCGTTCACTCAAAATAGGTACTTTTGCAGGTTGAAATTTCACAGCATGCGTAAGACTGCGTCCATAATACTGTTCTCCACCCTTGTTCTGGCAGCGTTGTCGGGCTGTTCAGGCTATAACAAGATCCTGAAAGCGTCTGACTACAACACCAAGTACAGTCTGGCCAAGACATACTATATTGAGGGACGCTACACCAGTTGCAGTTCAATATTGGAGGAGTGCGTGGTTTACCAGCGCGGTACTGCACAGGCTGAGGAGTCAATGTATCTGTTGGCTTCATGCTACTACAAGATTGAGGACTATCTGTCTGCATCCCAGTATTACATGGCATGCTACAGGGCGTTCCCAAACAGTACGTACTCAGAGAACTGCCTCTACTGGTCAGGCAAGAGCCTGTTCCTGGATACTCCGGATCCGAGACTTGACGCGACCAGCACCACAAACGCAATCATGCAGTTGCAGAGATTTGTGGAGACATATCCCGAGAGTAAGTACCGTGCTGAGGCTGAGCAGATGATTTACACCATGTACGACCGTCTGGTGGAGAAGGAGTTGGGTGCAGCCGAGCTTTACTACAACATGGGCAATTATATGGGCAATAACTACCGCTCCAGTATAATTGTGGCTCAGAACGCCCTGCGTGACTATCCCTACACCAAATATCGCGAGCAACTCTCGCTTCTGGTGCTTAAGGCAAAGTTCCAGATGGCTCAGGAGAGCGTGCTTGAGAAAAGGGATGACCGTTACCGTGACGCCATTGACGAGTACTACGCTTTCAAGAATGAATTTTCTGAGAGCGAGCACATGAAGGAGGCCGATAAGATGTTCCGTATCGCTTCCAAAAACTTAGGAAACAAGAATCAAATAATAGAAGAAGACTAAAATGGATTTCAAGAAGACAAATGCTCCGACCAACACGGTAACCCGTGACCTGGTCAATTTTGTAAAGGACACCAACAACATCTATGAGAGTGTTGCTATCATGGGCAAGCGCGCCAACCAGATTTCCGTTGAGATGAAAGAAGAGCTCAAGTCAAAGCTTGAGGAGTTCAGCTCAACAACCGACAATCTGGAGGAGATGTTCGAGAACAGGGAGCAGATTGAGATTTCACGTTACTACGAGCGTCTTCCCAAACCTACCCTGATCGCAGCTCAGGAGTTTGAGGAGGGTAAGATCTATTTCCGCAATCCCGCTAAGGAGAAAGAGAATCTTTGATGAAGATAGAATTCTACCTCCATCAGGTATGGCTGGCTCTCATCTGCATATTGATGTTTGCCGGCCTTCTTCTTCCCGTAGGCCAACTGGTCAACGCGGAGGGGGCATCGGCTGAACTCACCAATTTCCGTCTCAATTTCATTGAGGGCGACAGCAGCAGTGCCATGTGGGCATTGGGAGTGATTATGATTGTTATTCTGGCTGTGGGCGTGTTTGAACTGCTCCTGTCGGGATTCCGCAATTTCGTGCTCCAGAAACGTCTGCTGGTATTTATGATGCTGCTCACCGTGGGATATTACATCCTGCTGGTGGTTTATGTATTCCTGCTTAAGGGCGATGCATCTTTCGGTCCGCGCATAGGGGCTGCATTTCCGCTCATAAGCCTTGTGCTGGAGTACATGAGCATACATGGCATCTCAAAGGCTGAGGCTGCCATCATCGCACGCGCGTCAGGTTTCCGTCTGCGCGATTAATTCAGAAGATTGAAAGAGTAGGTGGCGCGGACAGAGATTGTACTGTTCGCGCATCGGGCAAAGTAGTCCTTCTTGGTGATTCCGAATATATTGCCAAGACCAAAATAGTATCGGCCTTCAATACCGAAATTTCCTATTCCCGTATGTAATTCCAATCCTACGCTGGCTGTGATACCATAGTCAACCTTGTTCTCTATGGGCTTTCCGTACTGCTCAATGACATTGTTGGGACGGTTGCTTGTATCCCAGGGTTTCTGGCCGCCGTAGAACTCCTTTTCCTTGAGCAGATAACCTACCTGCGGACCCAGGTTTATGTGACCCTGAACTCCGCGGAACTCGCGTCCGAAACCCAAGTGAGCCAGGAACGGGAACTCTATGTATGTGGCCGTACGGGTGTATTCGTTACCGGAACCGTCCTCAATGAGTTCAGTCCAACCGCGGTTGGCTATGTTGCACTCCAACTGTGTTCCGCATATAAGGAAAAAGTATTTCTCGGATATGTGACGGATGCTTACGCCCATGGTCGGTCCCAGGCTCAAGGTCTGCTTGATGGAGGGTATGAACGATACGCGGCTGGTGCCCATTCCGCCCGATACGCCCACGGAGACCGTCCTGCGGGGATCACCCACCTGCGCGTATGCTGTGGTGAAGGCAAATGCAATGGTAAGGAGTATGGCGAGTCTACGCTTCATTATTTGTCAAAGTCTATCTTCTCCACCTTATACTCGTTGGAGAAATGTACAAAGAATACCTTGCGGTTGATGAATCCGCCCCAGTTGTTCACACGCTCAAACTTGAATCCCATCTGTACGGGATCGGTCTTGATATCGTTCAGGTGATTCTCAAGATCCTTTCCGTATGTGGCTATACCTTTAAGGAAATAGTAGCCGGTGTCATAGCCGTATGAGGCGAAACTGGGATAACTTACCAGCATCTGACGGCTGAACGAGCGACGGAACATGGCGTTGAAATCAACTGACTCCTTGAGCATGTTGTTGGTGTAGAACCAGCTGTAGAACCAGGTATCAACCTCATAGAGTTCATCCAGGTGGTCTTGAGCGTATATCTGGTATTCGGGATAACCGAACAGGTGTGTCTCAATCTCAGGCGCCTTGGTGCGGGTTATGAGTTGCAGCACGGGCAGCAGTGTGTTGAGCGGTCCGCTGCTTGATGAGTTGATGATCATGATGTTCTGCTTATCGGAAGCCAGGGTGTCCATAAGTTCCTGATAGGCAGTGTCAATGTCAAGTGTGGAGTAGGGTATGTTGTGGTCTGCCAGGACGGTTTTGAGGCCGTCAATGAATTCGTTGCGGCGGAACTCATCGGCATCCATTATTATCACGTTGGGGTTGGGGAACTGCTCCAGGAAGTGGTTGTAGATCTCCTGGTTGAAGTATGACTGCGGCGTGTTGAGCTGGAACACGTAGGGGTTGTTGAACACGTCGTCGGCACCTGCGTTCATGGGGAGTACCAGCGGAACCTGATGTGCGGTGGACCATCTGGCCACCTCGGTGATCTGATTGGTCCAGCGGGGACCGAAGATGATGTCTGCATCGTCCAGTTTTCCGCTCTCAATCAGAGGCTGGAGTGATGTGCCGTCGGCCTGTGAGTCAAAGACCTTGAGGTTGACCGATACATCCTCGTCCTTGAGTTTGTCAAGTGCCAGAAGCATGCCCTGGTAGAACTCAATCATCTGCTTCTGCATGGTTGAGGCGGAATCGTCCAATGAGAAGGGCAGTATGAGTGCGGCTGTGATGACGCCGTCAGATACTTCCTCAATCTGGGTCTCATTCATGGAGAACAGGGTGCTGTCGGGGATGGCCTGCATGCGGTTCTGAGCCTCGTTGATACGCTGCTTGCGTTGTGCTGTCTCTTTCTGTGAGAACGGTATTTTGACAACTACGCCCTGCTTGAGCTTGTTGTACTTGTACTCCGGATTGGCCCTCAGGAACTCCTCCTGGGTTATGCCGTAGTTGCGGCAGATGCGGAATATCGTCTCGCGCCTCTTGACTACATGAGTGGTCTTGAAGGTGGCGGTATCGGACTGGATGGTACGGATATCGGTCCTGATCTCCTGCGGAGCGCTCTCACCGGCGTTCTCTATGGTCGATGCCAGCGGATCCTCATCGGACGGGGCGGGGATGGTGATTACCTGACCTATCTTGAAGTTCTCGGCTGAGAGGCCGGGGTTGGCGTCACACAGTTCCTTGACGGATATGCGGTTCTGGACTGCCAGACGGTACAGTGTCTCGCCCTTCTGGACGGTGTGGAACTTGCCCGATGCAGGCTGCTTGCGGTTGGGGATACGCAGTTCCTGGCCGGTACGTATGACTTTTTCGCTGCCGGGGTTGAGTTTGATTATATCATCCTCGGTCACTCCGTACATCCTTGATATTGAGTAAAGACCCTGTCCCTGGGTAACGGTATGCATGAAATATTCCTGTGCTCCTGCGGGGATGCTGAACAGCACTGAGAGCAATACCGTAGATATGATTGTCCTGAGATTTCTCATAAGTGAATAAGTTTCAGATGGCAAAAATACAAAAAAGCGTTCAATCTACGTTTATATATATTATCTATAACATTAGCCAAAGTTAGAATCAAAGTATATTTTGAGTACCTTTGCGATTTGAAACGAAACTATATGAAAAAATCCGGTATTCTAAGGTTTTTGTGCGCTGCAGTCATGGCTGCGGCAACCTGTTTCACTGCCATGGCCGGCACCCCTCAGGTGCAGGTCAAGGTTATACTGGTATCGGCATCGGGTGATTCGACAGTGCTCGGCCCGGGCGATATCTCACCCACTGAACTGAACGCTCCCCTGAGAGCCACATTCATATCGGAACTCATTACCGATGACGGTAAGGAGTACGTGCTGTTTCCCGAGTGGACGGTCAAGCGCGAGGACTCTGAGACATCGGACCTTCATGACTATCTGAAACGTCAGGACAGGGAGACCGAGTATGAGTTCACTGACAACGGCAAGTTCCATGTGTTCTTTGCCTGGTCATACCGCGAAAAGAATGATACAGAGACCATTATGGGTGCCGAGGTGGGCTCCATGCAGTTCACTATAGGTGACTCTGAACTGCGTCTGTTCAACGCCTTCTCGCCCAACGGTGACGGCATAAACGATGTATATAAAATATATGTACGCTCCATCGTGAAACTGAACGTAGCCATCTACAACAGGTGGGGCCAGACCATAAAGACCATATCGGGCAAACTGGATGACATACTCCCGTTTGATGCCGAACCCGACAATGACGGCGGCTACCTGTTTGAGATATGGGACGGTACCTATCGCGGTGACGTGGTGAATGACGGAGTCTACTACATAAACGTCCAGGCCGTTGGTGCCGGAGGCCGTGTTTTTGAAAAGAAGGCCGATATAAACGTGCTCAAAGGACTGGGATTTGGGAATTGATTCATAATGGAGAAGTCTAAGATAACTGTAACTGGTGCCAGGTCCAATAACCTGAAGAACATAGATGTGGAGATACCGCACAAGTCGCTCACGGTGGTTACCGGATTGAGCGGAAGCGGTAAGTCGTCACTGGCATTTGACACTATCTATGCTGAGGGGCAGCGCCGTTACATTGAGACTTTCTCGGCTTACGCACGCAATTTCCTGGGCAATCTGCAGCGTCCCGATGTGGACCGCATCACAGGTCTGAGTCCCGTAATTTCAATAGAACAGAAGACCACCAACCGTAATCCGCGCTCAA
Organism: Bacteroidaceae bacterium; assembly: GCA_045586125.1. Lineage (GTDB taxonomy): Bacteria > Bacteroidota > Bacteroidia > Bacteroidales > Bacteroidaceae > Colenecus. Next base: position 7,784 of record JAZMZT010000264.1, read on the forward strand.
CCGTGGGTACGGTGACAGAGGTCTATGACTATCTGCGTCTGCTTTTTGCCCGTGCAGGTGAGGCATTCTCATACAATACCGGCGAGAAGATGGTCAAGTTCACCGAGGAGCAGATAGTAAACCTGATAACCACCGATTATGACGGACAGCGCATCTATGTCCTGGCACCTCTGGTACGTAACCGTAAGGGTCATTACAAGGAACTGTTTGAGAGCATCCGTCGCAAGGGATACATCAACGTGCGTGTGGACGGTGAGATGCGTGAGGTCAAGCCCGGCATGAAACTGGACCGTTACCGCAACCATGATATCGAGGTGGTGATTGAGAAACTTGTGGTGAATGAGAAATACCGTCCACGTCTGACCGACAGTGTTGCTCTGGCTATGAAGCAGGGTGACGGCATAATGATGGTGCTCTCCATGCCCAAGGAGACCATACCGGGCCGTGCAGAGCAGGGCGTACTCAGACATTACAGCAAACGGTTGATGTGTCCCACTACAGGTATCTCATACCGCGAGCCCGCTCCGCATAACTTCTCGTTCAACTCACCGCAGGGATTCTGCCCCAAGTGCAAGGGACTGGGTTACATATCGGCTGTGGATGAAGACAAGGTCATTCCCGACCGTTCGCTTTCAGTCCGCAAGGGCGCCATTGCTCCGCTGGGACCGTTCAAGAACACGCTTATATTCAGGCAGATAACCGCACTGCTTGCCAAGTACGACTATACGCTTGATACCCCCATATCCGATATGACCAATGATGTGATCCAGGAACTGCTGGACGGCAGTGACGACCGCATCAAGGTGCAGATAACCGGAATAAACAGTGAGGCCGATGCCGTATTCATGGAGTACGAGGGCATATTCAAATATGTACGCTCGCTCCAGCAGCAGACAGACCTGACTGCTGCCGAGCAGAAGTGGGCCGATCAGTTCGCGGTTACGCGTGTGTGTCCCGAGTGCGGCGGTGCGCGCCTTAACAGGGAGGCTCTGAACTTCCGTATTGACGGCAAGAACATATACGAGTTGGCATCGATGGATATCCAGGATCTCTACGAGTGGTGCAACAACGTGGAGCCCCGTCTGAGCGAGCGCCAGCGTACCATTGCATCCGAGATTCTCAAGGAGATACGTACCCGTCTGGGATTCATGCTTGAGGTGGGTTTGGACTATCTGTCGCTGAACCGTCCTGCCGAGTCGCTTTCGGGCGGTGAGGAGCAGCGCATACGTCTGGCTACACAGATAGGCTCCAAACTGGTAAATGTGCTCTATATCCTTGACGAGCCCAGCATCGGACTCCATCAGCGTGATAATGTTCGCCTGATTGACTCTTTGAAGCAACTGCGAGACGGCGGCAACACCGTTCTTGTGGTGGAGCATGACCGCGATATGATGATGGCAGCCGACTGGATAATTGACCTGGGACCGCGTGCCGGCCGAAAGGGTGGTGAAGTGGTGTTCCAGGGTACTGTCGATGATATGCTCAAGACCCAGACCCTTACCGCAGGATACCTGAATGGCAAACTGGATACTTTTGAGGGCGTGTTGTCAGACCGCCGTGCCGGTAACGGGCAGAGTATTGTACTGCGCGGCTGCCGTGGCAATAACCTGAAGGGCATAGACGTGGAGTTCCCGCTGGGCAAACTCATCTGCGTGACGGGCGTATCGGGCAGCGGCAAGTCAACGCTGGTAAACGAGACTCTGCAGCCCATACTGTCGCAGAAGTTCTACAGATCCCTGAAAGAACCTCTGGCATATGACTCTGTTGAGGGTATTGATCTGATAGACAAGGTTGTGGATGTGGACCAGTCGCCCATAGGCCGTTCTCCGCGTTCCAATCCTGCTACTTATACGGGCGTTTTCAGCGATATCCGTCAACTCTTTGTGGAGTTGCCGGAATCCAAGATTCGGGCCTACAAGCCGGGCCGTTTCTCGTTTAACGTGAGCGGCGGCCGATGCGAGGCCTGCGGCGGAAACGGCTACAAGACCATAGAGATGAATTTCCTGCCCGATGTGATGGTACCTTGCGAGGTCTGTCACGGCAAGCGTTACAACCGCGAGACCCTGGAGGTGCGCTACAAAGGCAAGTCCATAGCCGATATCCTGGATATGACCATCAACATGGCTGTGGAGTTCTTTGAGAACGTTCCCACCATACTCAATAAGATAAAGGTTTTGCAGGATGTGGGCCTTGGTTACCTCAAACTGGGCCAGCCCTCAACCACCATATCGGGCGGCGAGAGCCAGCGCGTCAAACTGGCCACCGAACTTGCCAAACGCGATACAGGCAAGACCCTCTACATTCTGGACGAGCCTACCACAGGTCTCCATTTTGAGGATATCCGCGTCCTGATGGGCGTGCTTAACCGTCTGGTTGACAAGGGCAACACGGTGATTGTGATTGAGCACAACATGGACGTTATCAAGCAGGCCGACTGGATCATTGACATCGGCCCCGAAGGCGGTCGCGGCGGCGGTATGATCGTTGCCCAGGGCACTCCCGAGCAGGTAGCCGCCTCCGGCAAAGGCTACACCTCCCGCTTCCTCTCCGAAGAACTCTCCCGCTAAAATGATACAATTGGGGACAGACCCCTTTTGTATCATTTTTGAAAAATAGTACAAAAGGGGTCTGTCCCCAATTGTATCATTTTGTGCTGTACCAGGATTGGAGGATGTAGAAGGCTTTCTTTTTCTCGCCCTTGTCAGAGTAGAGGCCTTTGCGGTTGTAGTAGTCCTGGATGCCGTCCAGTACGCGGCGCGGTG
>JAZMZT010000265.1:0-29089 GCA_045586125.1 Bacteroidaceae bacterium
CTGTTATTCTTGATTCGGATTGACATTCGTATAAGGATTATTTAAAATCATCTATATTCATATTTCAAGTTTTCGCAGGCGTCCGTCTGCGGACTAAGAGGGAAGCAGGTGAGAGTCCTGCACGGTCCCGCCACTGTAAGCGAGGAGCGAAGGCGCAGTAAGCCATTGGGGTGTAATACTCTGAGAAGGCGCGCCCGGGCAATGATACGCAAGTCAGGAGACCTGCTTGGAATAAACGGTTCGGCTGCGAGAGACAGTCAAGGCCTGTAACCTGATGCGGTTAAAAACGGGAACTGCGGAAAATGCAGTTCTTTTTTTATTATTTTTTTCATTAAGGAGGAGAAAAATGAAGAAAAAACGTTTACTGGCATGGTTGTTGACCCTTGCAATGGTCGTTACCATGCCCGCAGCAGTATTCGCTGCTGACATCGAAACTGATGATCCCGAGGCAGTGGCCTTCTCTCTGGATACCGCTCCGGAACAGGCTATTGTTGAGGAGGTGCAGGAAGAAGTCCCGGTTGTCGAAGAGACTTTGTTTGACGGAGCGGATGCAGTTGTAACGAAAGAGATTATAGTGACTAATAATGTGAAAATGTTCCTGCCGGAAGATAAAGCCGTTCTGCAGATTGAAGGTGAGCCGGATTCCGCCGATTATCGCTGTGCTGTGGTTGAGCAGTTGGCGTACATCCAGTCCATACCCTTCTGTGCGAACAGAGGCATGAGTGACTGTGTGAGTTCCTCGACTGTCTCGTTGAATGCCTCAGAAGGAGTGTGACCGTTCTCACGGAGAACCTCATACTGAGCCAGGAGCAGACCCTGGATGGCACCCATCAGTGAACCGCGCTCACCGGTAAGGTCAGATGTGGCCTCGCGGATGAATGTGGTCTCAAACAGGTAACCTGATCCGATACCGATACCGAATGCCAGAACCTTGTCAAGTGCATGGCCTGATGCATCCTGATATACTGCGTATGAGCTGTTCAGACCACGGCCCTCCAGGAACATTGTGCGGAGTGATGTACCTGAGCCCTTGGGAGCAACCATGATAACATCGATATCCTTGGGAGGAACAACGCCTGTGCGGTCGTTCCAGGTGATAGCGAAACCGTGTGAGAAGTAGAGAGTCTTGCCTGCGGTCAGGTAAGGCTTGATGTTGGGCCACTGCTGCATCTGAGCTGCGTCAGAGAGAAGCATGCAGATGATTGTACCCTTCTGGGCAGCCTCCTCGATTGAGAACAGAGTCTTGCCGGGAACCCAACCGTCGGCAACAGCCTTCTCGTAAGTCTTGCCCTGACGCTGGCCAACGATTACGTTGAAACCGTTGTCGCGAAGGTTGCAAGCCTGTCCAGGACCCTGAACGCCGTAACCTATAACTGCAATTGTCTCATTCTTGAGTATCTCGCGGGCTTTCTCCAGCGGGAACTCCTCACGTGTCATTACCTCTTCAATGACACCGCCGAAATTCATTTTCATAGTTTTGTTAGTTATGTTAGTTAAATACTCGTTTACTTCTTTCCGTAGCGGGCTTCCATCTTGTCCAGATACTCGTTCACATGCTCAATGCGGGCGCGGGTGATGGCCACGCGGCCTGAACTTACAAACTGGAGCATACCGCCCTGTGCAGAGAGTTCACGGTTCAGCGCCGTGATATCCTCGGTGCGTCCGGTCTTCTCTATTACTGAGAAGGTTGAGTTTACCTCAATCAGCTTGGCGCCGTAGCGGCGTATGATCTTGGACATCTCGGGGTTCTCAGTGAGCACGCTGGTGACAACCTTGTAAAGGGCTACCTCCTGCATGAATATCTCATCGTCGGTAAAGTACTGGCACTGCAGTACATCGACTTTCTTTTCAATCTGGTCTACAATCTTCACGATGGTCTCTGCATCGGCCATAGCGGTGATTGTGTAGCGGTGCACGCCCGGTATTGATGAGGCTGATACGTTCAGACTCTCAATGTTTACCTGACGGCGTGTGAACACTGCGGTTACCTGATTCAGGATACCGGCTATGTTCTCTGAATGAACAATCAGTGTGTATAGTTTCTTATCGTTCTCCATAATGCTCAATCAATTGAAAAGATCATTTCGTCAACTGAATTGCCGGGTTTGATCATCGGCATTACATTCTCCTCTTCAAGTACGGCTGTCTCAAGCAGGAACGGGCCCTTGGCGCTGATCATCTGCTTTACGGCATCGGCCAACTGTGCGCGGTCGGTTACCAGACGGTAGGGGATACCGTATGCGGCGGCTATCTTGCTGTAGTCCGGATTCATCATGTGGGTGCATGAGTATCGGCCCTGGAACATCATCTGCTGCCACTGACGCACGTTGCCCAGATAGGTGTTGTTCATCAGTATCATCTTGACGGGTGCCTGATTCTCCATGATGGTACCCAGTTCCTGGATGTTCATCTGGAAACCGCCGTCACCGAAGAATGCCAGAATCATGCGCTCGGGTGAGCCGAATGTGGCGCCTATGGCTGCGGGCATGCAGAATCCCATGGTTCCGAGTCCGCCCGATGTAACGATGCTTCGCGGTGAACGGTACTTGAAGTAACGTGATGCGAACATCTGGTTCAGGCCTACGTCAGTTACAAGAACTGAATCGGCAGGTGACTGTTTGCTTACCTCAGTTACAACCTCACCCATCTTTAGGGGGCCGTCCTTGGGATTTACGGCTATGTCTATTACCTTATCATATTCCTCCTTGTCAAGCGGCTTGAAACTCTCAATCCACTCCTTGTGGTCAGCCTTTTCCATGCGCTCGGTGATGAGTTGCAGGGTCTGGCGGCAGTCGCCAAGTACGGTTACATCCGGCTTTACGTTCTTGCCGAACTCAGACTTGTCAATGTCCAGGTGTATAATCTTGGCCTGCTTGGCGTATGTGTTGAGCGTGCCGGTTACGCGGTCGTCAAAACGCATGCCGACTGCAATCAGGACATCACACTCGTTAGTCTTTACGTTGGGGGCCAGGTTTCCGTGCATTCCCAGCATACCCATGTTGAGCGGGTGGTCCGATGGCAGGGCTGCCAGACCCAGAAGGGTGCGTGCTGCGGGCAGGTTTCCCTTTTCAAGGAATGCGGCCAGTTCCTTCTCGGCATTACCCAGTTCTACGCCGTGACCTACCAGTACAAGGGGCTTTTTGGCGCTGTTGATCAGTGCTACGGCCTCATTTATCTGTGAATCAATGGGGTCAGGGGCGGGTATGTAACTGCGTACGTAATCTATCTTGGCGGGCTTGAAGTCAATTTGCTGCATCTGGGCGGTCTTGGTGAAGTCAAGCACCACGGGACCCGGACGGCCTGAGCCTGCAATATAGAATGCGCGTGCCACTGCCCAGGCAATATCCTCGGCGCGGCGGATCTGATAACTCCACTTGGTGATAGGCTGGGTTACGCCTACCAGGTCAATCTCCTGGAAAGCATCGGTGCCAAGGGCATCGGTACCAACCTGTCCGGCTATTACAACAATGGGGGTGCTGTCAAGCATGGCGTCGCTGATACCGGTAATGGTGTTGGTGGCACCCGGACCGCTGGTCACGATGGCCACACCTGTACGGCCCGATACGCGGGCGTAACCCTGTGCAGCATGGGTGGCACCCTGCTCGTGACGTACCAGGATCTGTCTGAGATCCGTGCGGTGACCGTAAAGTGCATCGAACACCTTTATTATTGAGCCGCCGGGATATGCAAAGACTGTGTCTACTTTCTCGGCTATCAATGCCTGAAGCATTGCTTCGGCTCCTGTTATCTTATTGTTCATAGTCATCTTAATCAATGATTCTTACGCCTCCCTTATCGGCTGAACTTACCATGTTGGCGTAAGCCTTGAGGCTCTTGGCTACAACACGCTTGCGGGTGAGCGGACGCATGGGGCGGGCTGCAAGTTCTGCATCGCTCAGGCGTACGTTGATGCTGCGTGCGGGTATGTCAATATCAATTATGTCACCGTCCAGCACCTTTCCTATAGCACCGCCGTTGGCAGCCTCAGGTGATATGTGGCCGATGCTCAGGCCCGATGTACCGCCGCTGAAACGGCCGTCGGTTATCAGGGCGCACTCCTTACCCAGGTGGCGGGATTTGATATAAGAGGTGGGGTAGAGCATCTCCTGCATTCCGGGACCTCCCTTGGGACCCTCATGTGTGATCACCACGACATCGCCGGCTACAACCTTGCCTCCCAATATGCCGTCCACTGCATCCTCCTGTGAGTCGAATACCTTGGCGGGACCTGAGAACTTCCATATGCTCTCGTCAACACCTGCGGTCTTTACCACGCAGCCGTCAACTGCGATGTTACCCTTAAGGATTGCCAGACCGCCGTCCTTGGTGTAGGCGTGCTGCAGGTCGCGGATGCAACCCTCTGCGCGGTCGGTGTCAAGGGTGCTGTATGTGCAGTCCTGTGATCCCAACTCATTGCTGAACTTGCGTGCGGGAGCGGTTGAGTATATGCGCTTGGCCTCAGGGTCGATATCGGTCTTGAGTATGCTGTATTTGTCTATAAGTTCTCCGTAAGTCATGCCGGTCACGTTCATGGCATCGGTATGCAGCAGGCCGCCCTTGGCAAGTTCGGCCAGGATACCCAGCACACCGCCTGCGCGGCCTACATCCTGAACGTGATACTTCTGGGTGTTGGGTGCTACCTTGCAGAGGCAGGGTACCGAGCGTGACAGACGGTCAATATCGTCCATCTTGAAGTCAACGCCTGCCTCACAGGCCACAGCCAGCAGGTGCAGTATTGTATTTGTTGAACCGCCCATGGCTATATCCAGGTTCATGGCGTTCTCAAAGTTCTTTTTCTTGGCTATGCTCAGGGGCAGAACACTCTCATCACCATCCTGATAGTACTTGAAGGCGTTCTTTACTATGAGTGCTGCTGCATCCTTCATCAGCTGGACGCGGTTCTTATGTGTAGCCAGTATGGTTCCGTTGCCGGGCAGAGCCAGACCCAGAACCTCGGTAAGGCAGTTCATGGAGTTTGCGGTGAACATACCCGAGCAGCATCCGCAACCGGGGCATGCCGAGCGCTCAATAGCCTCCACATCGGCATCCGATACACTCTCATCGGCCGATTTAATCATGGCGTCAATAAGGTCCAGATGTGCGCTGCCCAGCTCACCGGCCTCCATGGGGCCTCCGCTTACGAATACGGTGGGGATGTTAAGGCGCATGGTTGCCATAAGCATACCCGGAGTGATCTTGTCGCAGTTGCTTATGCATACCAGGGCATCGGCCTTATGGGCGTTTACCATATATTCTACGCTGTCGGCGATTATGTCACGTGACGGCAGTGAGTAGAGCATTCCGTCGTGGCCCATTGCAATGCCGTCATCAACGGCAATGGTGTTGAATTCGGCAGCAAAGCAGCCCAGGCGCTCAATCTCCTTCTTTATTATCTGTCCGGCTTCATGAAGATGCACGTGACCCGGCACAAACTGCGTGAAAGAGTTTGCAATGGCTATGATGGGCTTGCCCATCTGCTCCTTTTTCATACCGTTGGCAACCCAAAGGGCGCGGGCTCCTGCCATGCGGCGTCCAACCGTACACTGGTCACTTCTCAATGGAATCTTCATAACATTCAAATTTTCTGTATATATATTCACAATTACCCCTCCCGGCGTAATTGAAATGCAAAGTTACCTATTTAATAGGTAGTGCAAAACATTTTTATGCAAAATATGTTATCAGTGTAAGTCATGCGGAGCATATTAAAGATGATGCGACAAAAATGGCACAAATTATTGCAAAAAGAGTAACTTTGCATTTCGGCACGGATTTTGCGTGCTTTTACTCAGTAGTAACAAACATAAAACCGCATAATGGGATTTAATGAATTTATAGGTAAACTGTTCGGAAACAAGCAGACCCGTGATATCAAGGAGATTCAGCCTTGGGTGGAGAAGATCAAGGCAGCTTACCCTAAGTATGAGAAACTTTCCAATGATGAGTTGCGTGCAGCAACACAGGCAATCCGTAAGAAAGTCCAGGATTTTGTAATACCTGAGAAAAAACGTATTGAGGAGCTTAAAGCTAAGGTCGAGCAGACCGAATTGGAAGACAGAGAGCCGCTGTTCAATCAGATAGATAAGTTGGAGAAGGAGGTTCTGGACCGCTATGAGGTGGTTCTGGATGAGGTTCTCCCCGATGTATTTGCCATCATCAAGGATACCGCCCGCCGCTTCACACAGAATGAGCAGGTTGAGGTAACAGCCACTGATTTTGACCGTGACCTGGCAGCCAAGCATGACTTTGTTGTCATAGACGGTGACAAGGCTCTTTGGCAGCAGCACTGGGTAGCCGGCGGTAACGATACCGTCTGGAACATGATTCACTATGATGTTCAGTTGTTCGGTGGTGTTGTACTTCACAAGGGTAAGATTGCCGAGATGGCTACCGGTGAAGGTAAGACCCTGGTGGCAACCCTGCCGGTATTCCTTAACGCCCTGACAGGCAACGGCGTACACGTGGTTACAGTGAACGATTACCTGGCCAAGCGTGATGCCGAGTGGATGGGCCCGCTCTATATGTTCCACGGCCTTTCGGTTGACTGCATCGACAAGCATCAGCCCAACTCGGAGGCCCGCCGTAACGCATACCGTGCCGATATCACATTCGGTACCAACAACGAGTTCGGTTTTGACTACCTGCGTGACAATATGGCCGGCCACCCCAATGAACTGGTACAGCGCGGACATAATTATGCAATCGTGGATGAGGTTGACTCGGTGCTCATTGATGATGCCCGTACACCTCTTATTATATCAGGTCCCGTACCCAAGGGCGATGACCAGCAGTTTGAGCAGTTGCGCCCGCAGGTGGAGCAGCTTTTTGAGGCTCAGAAGCGCCTGGCCACACAGTTCCTGGCCGATGCCCGTAAGAAGGTGAACTCGGATGATGAGAACGAGCGTGCCGAGGGCTTCCTTTCATTGTTCCGCAGTTTCAAGGCTCTGCCCAAGAACAAGGCATTGATCAAGTTCCTGAGTGAGCCGGGAATGAAAGTAGGTATGCATAAGACCGAGGAGATCTACATGGAGCAGCAGAACAAGCGTATGCCCGAGGCTGTAGAACCCCTGTACTTTGTTATCGATGAGAAACTCAACAGCGTTGACCTGACCGATAAGGGTGTTGAGCTGATAAGCGGCACCAACCAGGATCCCGACTTCTTTATACTGCCCGATATAGCCACACAGCTGTCTGAGCTTGAGAACGAGAAGGATCTAAGCCAGGAGGAGCGTCTGGCCAAGAAGGATGAACTCCTTACCAACTACGCCGTAAAGAGCGAGCGCATACATACCATCAACCAGCTGCTCAAGGCATACTGCATGTTTGAACGTGATGTTGACTACATCGTTACCGAGGACGGCAAGGTCAAGATCGTTGATGAGCAGACCGGCCGTATCATGGAGGGTCGCCGCTGGAGCGACGGACTGCACCAGGCCGTCGAGGCCAAGGAGCGTGTAAACATTGAGGCCGCAACCCAGACATTCGCAACAATCACACTTCAGAACTACTTCCGTATGTATCACAAGCTGGCCGGTATGACCGGTACGGCCGAGACAGAGGCAGGTGAGTTCTGGGATATCTATAAGTTGGATGTGGTTGTAATTCCCACCAACAAGCCCATTGCACGTATCGATCAGAATGACCGCATATACAAGACCAAGCGTGAAAAGTATAAAGCCGTAATCGAGGAGGTTGTACGTCTGGTAGAGGCCGGTCGTCCTGTTCTGGTTGGTACTACATCGGTCGAAATCAGTGAGCAACTCAGCCGTATGCTTACAATGCGTAAGATTGAGCATAACGTGTTGAACGCCAAACTGCACCAGAAGGAGGCCGATATCGTTGCCAAGGCAGGTCAGAAGAGTATCGTAACCATTGCCACCAACATGGCCGGTCGTGGTACCGATATCAAACTATCACCCGAGGTCCGTGAGGCCGGTGGTCTTGCCATCGTAGGTACAGAGCGTCATGAGAGCCGTCGAGTTGACCGTCAGTTGCGTGGTCGTTCAGGACGTCAGGGTGATCCGGGTTCATCAGTATTCTTCATCTCACTTGAGGATAACCTGATGCGTCTGTTCGGATCAGACCGTATCGCTCCGCTGATGGATAAACTTGGTCTGCAGGAGGATGAGATGATTGAGAATTCATTCATCACCAAGCGTATTGAGCAGGCACAGAAGAAAGTAGAGGAGAACCACTTTGGTATCCGTAAACGCTTGCTGGAGTATGATGACGTGATGAACAAGCAGCGTACCGTAGTCTATGAGAAGCGCCGTCACGCCCTGATAGGTGAACGCATAGGCATGGATATAGCCAACATGATCTGGGACCGCTCAGCCGGTGCAGCCGAGAACTGCGCCGACTATGAGAGCCTGCAGATGGAGGCATTCCGCGTACTTGCCATAGAACTTCCGTTCACTGAAGAGGAGTTCTCCAAGATGAAGGTCGATGAGGTGTCGGAGCGCATCTTCAATGCCGCAATGGACAACTTCAAGCGCAAGTGCGAGCGCATGGCCCAGATAGTGACTCCGGTTATTAAGAAGGTGTTTGAGGAGCAGGGAGACCGCTACGAGAACATACTGATTCCCATTACCGACGGCCGCCGCGTATATCAGATACCGTGCAACCTGAAGGAGGCATATGAGAGCGAGGGAAAGAGTGTGGTAACATCATTCCAGAAGGCAATCCTGCTGCACACCATAGACGAGTGCTGGAAGGAGAACCTGCGTGAACTTGATGAACTCAAGCACTCCGTACAGAACGCCAGCTATGAGCAGAAAGACCCGCTGCTCATATTCAAGCTGGAGTCAGTCAACCTGTTTGACAATATGGTCAACAAGATGAATGACCAGACAGTATCCATCCTGATGCGCGGTCAGATTCCTGAGCCCGATCCCGATCAGGTTCGTGAGGCACCGGCCCAGAACCGTCAGCAGCGCCGTCAGTACACTGAGAACCGCAACAGCGACCTGGGTGATCCTAACCAGCGCGCTGCAGCAGGACGTGACACCCGTCAGCAGGTTCGTGAGCCCATCCGTGTAGACAAGACCCCGGGACGTAATGACCCGTGTCCTTGCGGAAGCGGCAAGAAGTTCAAGAACTGCCACGGCCAAGGTCTGTAAAACAAGATAAAACCATACAGCTATGAGATTAAGCGAATCATCATTCCAGGAAATCAAGACACTCCTCACCGGAGTCATCAACGAGTTCCGCCGTCCTCAGGAACAGTCTGTAGTGACGGACATTCATATCATGCCCATCCGCGAGACCGGCGATGTAACCGTAAGTGATGATGACCGCGACTTGGCCACCGCCCGCCTGTCGGACCTTGTAGAGATACCCGAGGAGGATTTCTATCAGGTAATGGAAAAGGCCCTGCGCCGTATTCTCAAGGATATAGATGCCGAGCAGCCATTGGAAACTCTGGCCATCTGGAAACCATTCTCATTCGTTTTGGTGGACGATGACCGTGAGACCGTAGCTGAACTGATGCTCTTTGACGAGGACAACACCCTTTTGAGCCAGGGTCTCATGCAAGGTCTGGACGAGGAACTTGACTCCTTCCTCAAGGACCTGCTTGCCGAGTAAGAATTAGTTAAATATTTATAATAAACGGCTCTGGCATATTGTAGGGGCCGTTTTTGTTTTGGAACTTGTTATATTTGCGGGAGTAAACATTGGTCTTTTATGAAAAGAAAATCTTTCCTTTTTGTTTGCAATGCTTTTTTTGCGTTATGGTTCGTATCTCCTGCATTTGCAACTAACCCTATCGAGGAACCCGGCAACAGGTTTTATGTGGCGGCCGGTGGCCAGGCTGAAATAGCCAGTTCATCATTAAATAACTCAAATAACATTGCCGTATCGCTGGGTGCAGGCTATCACTTCTCACGTTCGTTCAGTTGTGAGTTGGGAGTAGCGTATAATACCTTCCGGTTAGAGTCAAATACTGAGGTCAAAGGAGGCCTGACCGGTTTGATGTCAGCATTTGTCTATCACAAAGACATTCCCGGTAATCTTAAGTATGTACCGCAATTGGAGTTGGATTACCTGACAGGGTCCATAGAAAAAAACCGGCTCGGTTTGGCTGGAGTGACAGTAGTTCCTCTGGCTTTTGAGTACCGCGGGGATGACAGTTCCTTGGGAATAATCGCAGGAATAGGAGAATTAGGAGTGTATTTCCCGGTTTCGGGATTTGCCGATAAATCAGGGCCTGTATATGTGTTCGGTTTCAATAATGTGTCATTAGGTTTGGTATTCTATTTTTGACGGTTGGTACTATGAAAAAGATATTGTTTGCTTTTACGGTAATTGCAGCATGCCTTTCGGCACGGGAGACTGTGGCACAGAACAGTGGCTTTTATCTTTACACAGGTGATGCATTCATTACGTCCGGAATAAATATTGATCAGAGTAATGATGAACAGACCAATACCTACCTGACAGGTTATCCCGCCACAACAGGCAAGGGAGACGGTTATTCGCTCTACTCAAGTAATGAGAGACTTATCTCTTTGGGAGCCGGTTACAGGTTTGAGGACGGTTTCGGATTAGAGGTGGGTGCTATGGCAGATGTCTCGCACTCATCGTTCAGGGAACTTGACGGTGATAAGGATGAGGGAAAAGCTTATGTTGAGGCACTTATGGCCGGCCTGTCTAAATCAACGGCCATCAACAAAAATCTGAATCTGATAGTTTCTCTTTCATACCGTCATCTGATAATACAGGGCAGTTCATATCATGACGTGTTGTTGGAGCCGTTATGTCTGGAGTACATGACAAGAAATAAACATTGGGGGTTCAGACTGTCGGCATTGTCTTTTGAGGCCCTGACCCGTACGGCAAAGGAAGAGCGTGTCAAGGCCGGTTCATCCGGTTCTGTCCTGGGCGCAATCACATACGGAATGGATTTGAATTCATTCCCGATAAAAGTCTGTTACTATTTTTGACACATTAGGATTGTTATTGATGATAAGTTCTATGCATAAATGCTAAAAATGGCTAAATGAGCTATTTTGGTCGGAAAACTCTGCACGTTGTGTAGAGTTTTCTTGTATCTTTGTGGCCTGAAACAAAGGACGCATTCATGATCATAAATCCGACAAACAGGAACGATATACGCGAGAGGGCTATTCAGACTACCTCTGAGATAGTTCTCAAGAACGGTAACCTGTCCGTGAGGATGGATGATGTTGCACAGGAACTTTCTGTTTCCAAACGAACCCTCTATGAGATTTTCGGGAACAAGGAGGAGCTGCTTATTGAGTGCTTCAAGAGACATACTGCCCGTATGTCCCAGATGATGAAGGATGAGATCAGCCGCGAGGAAGATGTGCTTTCCGTTATCATAAATCATCTGGAAATAATCCTTAACGAGTCTGGCGAGACGGATCACAACAGGTTCTCGGATATGAACAAATATCCCCATCTGCTGAAACTGTTCCATGAGCATCTGGATGAGGTGGCCGGTCACATGCGCTGTTTTATGGAACTTGGCGTAAAGCAGGGGGTGTTCCGTGATGACCTGAATATGGATGTGCTCATGAAAGCCTTCAGGACAATGGGGGCAATGGCCAATAAGGAGTCTGAGAAAGGCACTTTCCGCTATGACGAGCTCATAGACGGCACGATGGTGGTGCTGCTTAGGGGTATAGCCACTCCCAAGGGAATGGAAAAACTGGATAGGTATAGGTATAAATCAAATAACAGATAATGAAAAGATTCATTTTAAGAAAGACAGGTATCCTGGTATCGGCATTCTTGTTTGCCGGCCTGTGGGCTAACGCCCAGGATACAGATGCTGTCCTGAATCTCACGCTGGATGATGCCCTGAAGATAGCACTCAGCGAGAATCCCACCATCAAGGTGGCAGAGCAGCAGATTGAGGTTAAGAAGATCAGTAAGGATGAGGCCTGGCAGGCACTTCTGCCCAGTGCCGATTTCAGCGGTACCATACAATACACAGTCCTGGCAGCCGTGATGAAACTGAACGGAATGGAGTTCAAGATGGGTCAGGATAATACCAGTACATGGAACGGCCAGATACAGGTTAGCCTGCCTCTTTTTGCACCTACGGTTTATGCAACCATGAACCTGACCAAGAGTGATCTGGATAATGCCGTTGAGCAGAGCCGCAGTTCAAAGCTGGATCTGGTAAATCAGGTAACAAAGGCCTATTATCAGGTTATCCTGGCGCAGGACAGTTATGATGTGCTGTGCAAGAGCCTGGAGCAGGCCGAGAAGAATTTTAATGTGGTCAAGTCACTATATGATCTGGGAGGAACCAGTGAGTATGACAAGATAAGCGCCGAGGTGCAGCTGCGTTCACTCAATCCTACAGTAATCCAGGCACGTAATGCCGTTACATTGGCAAAACTGCAGCTTATGATCCTTATGGGAATGGATCCCGAGACAGAGATAGCTGTAGAGGGCAGTCTGGAGGATTATGAGGACCAACTCTATGTTGAGTCGCTCTCAGCCGGAAACTACTCGCTTGAGAACAACACGAACATGCGTCAGCTCAAGAACAATGAGACAATGCTCAACCAGACTCTCAGGGTTCAGAAGATGAATTTCCTTCCCACACTTGCTCTGGCAGGAACTTACTCTTTCCAGTCTCTTTACAACGATAACTGGAACGTGGGCGACTATACATGGGCCAAGAGCTCATCGATAGTGCTGTCACTTTCAGTACCTATCTTCCGTATGGGTAACTTTACCAAACTTCGCAGCACCAAACTGCAGATAAGCCAGTTGAGTCAGAATATTGACTACACTGAGAAGCAGCTGGGCATGCAGGTTCGCAGTTACGTGGATAACATGAAGGCCAATGCCGAGCAGGTGGCCAGCAACCACGAGGCAATTGAGCAGGCCGAGAAGGGCCGTGAGATAGCAAGCAAGCGCTATGAGATAGGTAAGGGTACCATATTGGAACTCAACAACAGTGAGGTTCAGCTTACTCAGGCAAAGCTCACATACAGCCAGTCTATTTACAACTACCTGGCTGCCAAGGCAGACCTGGACAAGGTTCTGGGTAATGAAGAGGGTATTCCCGCTGCCGATAATGAATAACTAAGGGTATAATTAAAAAGTCAAGATAAAATGAAAGCATTCAGAATTTCAGGAATTGCTATCTGCTCCATGCTGATTATGGCAGCCTGCGGGCAGAAGAAGACAGAGTCAACTGCTGCAGTTCAGGCTGAGCCTGCAGCAAAACCCCTGGTAACACTTGCCAAGGTGGTAGAGGAGCCTGTTGATCAGATTCAGGTTTACTCGGCTACCATTGTAGGTGAGATAAAGAACAACATTGCTCCCGCTACTCCCGCACGTATCAGCAAGATCAACGTGGAGGTGGGTGACAACGTTAAGAAAGGACAGATCCTGGTTGAGATGGATGAGACCACTCTGAGCCAGCAGGAGATGCAGCTCAAGAATCTGGAGACAGAGTTCAACCGCATAGACCAGTTGTATCAGGTAGGCGGTGTCTCACAGTCTGAGTGGGAGAATATGAAACTGCAGTTGGAGGTGGCACGCAAGTCTCTCAAGACCCTGCGTGAGAATACCCGTCTGGCCAGCCCTATAGACGGCGTGGTTACAGCCAGAACCTATGACAACGGTGACCTTTACGGTGGTCAGCCCATTCTGGTGGTGCAGAAGATAGCTCCCGTTAAACTTACCATCAACGTATCAGAGCAGTACTACTCAAAGGTTAAGAAAGGTGATCAGGTAAAGATTGAGCTGGACGCATATCCCGATGAGACTTTTACCGGCAAGGTGTCGCTGATCTATCCTACGGTTGACGCAATGACACATACTTTCCCGGTTGAGGTTATCGTGGCAAATGAGGATCTTAAGATACGTCCCGGTATGTTTGCCCGCGCAACTCTGAACATGGGTACACTCAATCACGTGGTTGTTCCGGACCTGGCTATCGAGAAGCGTTCCGGATCAGGTGACCGTTTTGTCTATGTATACAACAACGGTAAGGTTAGCTACAACAAGGTTGAGCTGGGTCAGCGTCTTGGTGACCGCTACGAGCTGATATCGGGCGTACCTAACGGAGCACAGATTGTTATTGAAGGTCAGTCCAAACTGTCCGACGGTAAGGAAGTAGAAGTTAAGAAGTAAACAGCCCGCTATATGAGTTTATACGAAGGATCGGTCAAAAGACCAATATTTACGGCACTCTGTTTTGTGGCAGTGGTGGTGTTCGGCTTGTTCTCTTACTCCAAGCTGCCCATTGACCAGTTGCCCGACATAGAGTCCAACACCATCATGGTGTTTACGTACTATAACGGCGCAAACGCATCGGATATAGAGAATAACGTGACCCGCCCGCTGGAGAACACACTCAACAGCTGCAGTCACATCAAGCATATCACATCACGTTCATCGGAGAACGTATCGGTAATCACGCTGGAGTTTGAGTTCGGTCACTCCATTGATGACCTTACAAACGATGTGCGTGACAAACTCAGTATGATTTCAAACTCGCTGCCGGACGGCGCGGGACAGCCTATCATATTCAAGTTTGATACCAGTATGATGCCTATCATGCTGCTTTCAGTCCAGGCAGGTGAGAGCCAGAGTGCTCTTTACAAGATTCTGGATGAGAATGTGGTCAACCCGCTGGCACGTATTCCCGGTGTGGGTACCGTTTCTGTTACAGGTGCCCCGCAGCGTGAGATTTACGTTTACTGCGATCCTGCCAAGTTGGAGGCTTACAATCTGACCATTGAGGTTATCGCAGCCCTGATAGGCTCTGAGAACCGCAGTATCCCGGGCGGTAACCTGGATCTGGGTAATGAGACCTATGCCCTGCGCGTGGACGGTGAATTCAAGGATCCGCGTGACATGGCCAACCTGGTGGTGGCATCAATAGGCGGACGTAACGTCTATCTTAGTGACCTGGCCGAGATTGTGGACCGCACCCAGGAGCGTGCACAGGAGTCTTACAACAACGGTGTTCAGGGTGCCATGATGGTTATTCAGAAGCAGACCGGTGCCAATACCGTGGAAATTTGCCGCAAGGTGAATGCTGCTCTGCCCGCATTGCAGAAGAACCTGCCCAGCGATATTCATATAGGTATGATCCATGACGGATCAGAGGATATCATACAGACAGTAAACTCTCTGGCTGAGACTATTCTCTACGCCCTGCTGTTTGTGGTGCTGGTGGTATACTTCTTTACCGGCCGCTGGCGTGCTACAATGGTTGTGGCCATCACTATCCCGCTGTCACTGATTGCATCGTTCATATATCTGTTCGTAACTGACGGTTCACTCAATATCATATCCCTGAGTTCACTGACCATTGCCATCGGTATGGTTGTGGATGATACGATTGTGGTATTGGAGAACATCACCACTCACATTGAGCGCGGCGCCAACCCCAAACAGGCCGCCATACATGCTACCAATGAGGTGGCTGTATCAGTTATGGCATCCACAATGACCATATTCGCCGTGTTCTTCCCCCTGACCATGATGTCGGGTATGGCCGGCGTCATGTTCAAGCAGTTGGGCTGGATGATGTGTATCATCATTGCCATCTCTCTGGTTGTATCACTGACACTGACCCCGATGCTCTGCTCACGCATGCTCAAGTTGGAGAAGAAGGGCAGCCGCCTGCATACTATCCTGTACCGTCCTATCCAGAAGGCTCTGGACGGACTGGACCACTGGTATTCAAAACTCATCAATGTGGCAGTACGCCACCGCAAGACTGTCGTGCTTATAGCCATAGTGCTGTTCGTGGCATCACTGTTCACTGCCGGAAACCTCAAGTCCGAGTTCTTCCCGTCCGATGAGCAGTCACGTATATCGGCCACCATCTACATGCCTATCAACACCAATACCAACCGTTCAAGGGCGGTGGCTCAGGAGTTGTCGGATACCTGGATGGAGCGTTATGCCGATGACCTTGTGACCTGCAACTACCGCGTGGGTGCAGCCGATGAGAACAACACCTTTGCTTCAATGCAGACCAACGGAACCCATATCATATCATTTACCATATCACTTAAGGAACTTGGTGAGCGCAATATTTCATCGGACCAGGTCGTTGCCGAGATGCGTGCCGACCTGAACGCCCGTCCCGAGATTGAGCGCTTTATGGTTACTGCCGGCGGCGGTATGAGCATGGGCGGCCAGTCAAGCGCCGAGTTTGAGATTTACGGTTATGACTTTGGTGAAACCGATAAGGTGGCTGCCGATTTCCTGGCCGCAATGAAGAACGTGCCCGGCGTGGGTGAGGCTTACATAAGCCGTGACAACTACCAGCCTGAATATGAGGTTGTGTTTGACCGCGAGAAACTGGCTCAGCACGGTCTGAACCTCTCTACCGCAGCCACATATCTGCGTAACCGCATCTACGGTGCCACTGCATCATATTTCCGTGAGGACGGTGAGGAGTATTATATAAAGGTACGTTATGCTCCCGAGTACCGTACCGAACTGTCCGATATAGAGAACATCCTGCTTTACGGCAGCGGTACCAACGCAGTCCGCGTCCGTGACGTAGGTCATCTTGAGGAGGTGTTCACTCCGCCTACCATCCAGCGTAAGGACCGTCAGCGTATCAATACCGTTACCTGCGTAATTGCCGGCGGTGCTGCCCTTAGTGATGTGGTCGAGGCTGGTCAGGAGGTGATTGCCGGAATGGAGTTGCCCGAGGGTGTGACTATCCAGATATCCGGTGATTATGAGGACCAGCAGGAGTCATTTGCCGATATGGCTACCCTGGCACTGCTTATCATCATGCTTGTGTTCATCGTGATGGCTGCACAGTTTGAGTCTCTCACTCTGCCGTTCATCATCATGTTCTCAATACCGTTCGCACTCAGCGGTGTGCTGATTGCACTTTCTCTTACCGGTACATCCATCAACCTGATGAGTATGCTGGGTGCCATAATGCTGATTGGTATCGTAGTTAAGAACGGTATCGTGCTTATTGACTATACGGGTCTGTGCCGCGAGCGCGGAATGTCGGCCATTACGGCTACAGTCACTGCAGCCCGCAGCCGTCTGCGTCCCGTACTTATGACAACCCTTACCACTATCCTGGGTATGATTCCTATGGCTCTCAGCCATGGTCAGGGATCGGCCCTGTGGCGCCCGCTGGGTATATCGGTAATAGGCGGTCTTACCGTATCAACCTTGCTGACCCTGATTCTTGTACCTACCCTGTACTGCATGTTCCAGAGCACCGGTATCAAGAAGGCCCGCCGCAAGCACCGCAAGCAGCTGGAGCTGGCCGCTTTCTGGGCACAGAACAAGGATCAGTTCATTCATGACAAGACTGCAAAACATTAATCAGGCACAACTATGAAAGCAATATTTATAGCATTTGATCAGTCATATACCGAACGTATAATTGACTTGCTTACCACAAGCAACTGCCGCGGCTTCTCCATGGTGGAGCAGCTGCAGGGCAGGGGCTCGGTCAAGGGTGAGCCTCACTACGGCAATCATGCCTGGCCTTCAATGTGCTCGGGCATAATCACCATGGTCGATGATGACAAGGTTGATATAGTTCTGGAGAAACTTCACGCAATGGACGTGGCGACCGAGAAACTCGGCCTCCGTGCATTTGTCTGGAATATCGAAAAAAGTATTTAGTATAAAAACGATACCAAACGGAACCGTCCCCAATGGTACTGTTTTAAAGATTTGAGGTCCAGCCCTGGGCCTTGAGTTCGACTTCCTGCCCGGATTTGGTCACTAAGTGGCGGCCAAGTTCGGGTTTTGTCATGTGGCCGATGAGCTTGACGTCCTTGAGCTGGATGATCTTGTCGTGGTCGGTCAGGGGAACGGTGAACAGGAGTTCATAGTCCTCGCCTCCGTTAAGGGCACAGGTGTAGACGTCCATGTTGAGTTCCTCGGCCATGACTGCGGTCTGGTAGTCAATGGGGATGCGCTCCTGATAGACGCTGCAGCCTGTATTGCTCTGTTTGCAGATATGTATGAGTTCCGATGACAGACCGTCGGATATGTCCATCATGGCGGTGGGCTGGATACCGGCCTCACGCAGTTCCTTTATGATGTCGCCGCGGGCCTCGGGTTTGAGCTGGCGCTCAAGTAAGTATTCCTTTCCGGCAAAATCAGGGCTGAAAGGTTCATTGGGATCATGCGGGGTGCTGTTGAACACGGCCTTTTCACGCTCCAGCAACTGCAGGCCCATGTAGGCTGCTCCCAGATTTCCCGATACGCATATCAGGTCATTCTGACCGGCTCCGTTACGGTATACGGCCTTGCCTTTCTCAGCCTCACCTATACAGGTTATGCTGATGGCCAGTCCGGTAAGTGACGATGTGGTGTCTCCGCCTACCAGATCAACGTTATGACGCTGGCATGCCAGCACGATGCCGGCATAGAAATCCTCCATATCCTCAACCGAGAAACGCTTGCTCAGGGCAACCGAAACGGTCATCTGGCGGGGAGTGCCGTTCATGGCGTAGATATCGGATATGTTGACCATGGCACTCTTGTAACCCAGGTGTTTCAGGGGCACGTAGGTGAGGTCAAAATGAACGCCCTCCATGAGCATGTCGGTTGTAACCAGGACCTCCTTGTCCTTACCGGAGTAATCCAGTACGGCGCAGTCGTCACCAACTCCGTAAAGGGTGGATGCGTTCTGTGGCTTGAGGTCTTTTGTCAGGTGGTCTATAAGACCGAACTCTCCGAGTTCTGCTATTTCGGTACGTTTGATATCTGCCATTGTTGTGATGTTATTTCTTGTTTACGAATGATTCCACGTGCTCAAGCACTGCCTTCTCAAAATTCCGGGCGTCGCGGAGGAAACGTACTCCTACGGGCAGGATGTAAATCTTTTTTCGCAAATCGCCGTCCAGGTTGAGGTCCTGAAGACGGGCTGCATCCTTGGCTGTAGTCACTATGACGGCATCCTTTCCAAGACTCTCCAGGCGGGATGTAATATTTGCTATGTCCTGCTTGGTGAAACGGTAATGGTCGGGATAGGCCATGAGTGTGACCTGGTGTCCCTGGCGCTCAAGTTCAGCCTGCATGAGGGCGGGTGATGCTATGCCGGTTACAGCCAGCAGAGGTACCTGTGGCAGGTCAACCGGAGTACCCGCATCGTCTATGAGATAGGGCTGGTTGTAATGCGGAGCGGTAAAGAATACCTGTTGTTCGGGTTTTACCCTGAGTCTTTGGGCCAGATCGTTCATGGCCTGTACCGACAGGTCATTGGGGCATTTGGTCACTATGATGATATCGGCCCTTTTGCGGCCTTTTACGCTCTCGCGCAGGTATCCTGCGGGGAGCATCGCGTCATCCAGTATATTGCGGTGCCAGTTTACCAGCAGTATGTTCAGAGAGGGACTGATCCTGCGGTGCTGGAATGCGTCGTCCAGTATGATGACCTGAGGGTTACACATCTCTATGAGGCGTCTGATACCCTGCGCCCTGTCAGAGCAGACGGCTACTTCAAGGTCGGGGAAACGGCGTTTTATCTGAAGGGGTTCATCGCCGATTAGTCCGCTGTCGGAGTGGGCATCGGACATGAAGAATCCTTTGGTGTGGCGGCCGTATCCGCGACTGAGCACTGCGGTCTTGTACCGGTCCTTGAGAAGGGTGGCGGTGTATTCGGCGTGAGGGGTCTTGCCGGTTCCGCCTACGGTTATGTTACCTATGCTGATTACAGGAAGGTCAAAAACCTGGCTTTTACGCACGCCTTTGTCGTACAGACGGTTCCTGATGCCGGTAACCAGACCGTAGAGCCATCCTAAGGGACGAAGCGCGTTGTTTATTTTGAATTCGGCCTTCATTATTCAGTAATAATACCCTATCTTTGAATCGTATTCAGTGCAAAAGTACGCATTTTATAAGATATTGGGTACATTTGTAGATGACGGCTTTGTCGCAAGGGCTCAGATGACAGCATTTTTACATGTTTTAATAACCTTTGGTTGTTATATTCACTAAAAATGTTGTAATTTGCGCCCGTTTTGGACGCTATGGGCAAATAGTGCCTGAAGGGAAAGATGCTCGAGTGGTTGAAGAGGCACGCCTGGAAAGCGTGTATACGCCAAAAGCGTATCCGGGGTTCGAATCCCCGTCTTTCCGCAAGGGTTTGGAACTGATTACTAGATTGAAACAAATTAATATAACCAATAACTAAAAATTATCTCAAATGAAAAAGGTATTTGCATTCGTTGCAATGATGGGACTCCTTACTTTCGGAGTAAACCAGACAATCAATGCTCAAGAAGAAGCACCTGCCATCGAGGAGGTTGCTCAGGAAGATTCTGCTGCTGTTGATACTCTCGCAGCTGCTGAAGATGTAGAGGCTGAAGACGTCATCGCCGAAGAGGAGGAAGACGACGCTAAGGGTCTCCACAAGACAATTAAGGTTAAGTTCATCGAGGGTAGTGCAGGCTTCATGGCTCTCGTAGCAGTTGCTATGATCTTCGGTCTTGCTCTCTGCATCGAGCGTATTATTTTCCTTAGCCTTTCTGAGATCAACAGCAAGAAGCTCCTTGAGGACATTCAGGCTGCTCTTGAGAACGGTGATGTAGAAGGTGCCAAGGCTATCTGCCGCGACACACGTGGTCCTGTAGCTTCAATCTGCTATCAGGGTATGCTCCGTATCGATGAGGGTCTTGACGTAGTTGAGCGTTCAGTTGTTTCTTACGGTAGCGTTCAGGCTTCTAACCTTGAGAAGAACCTCTCATGGATCACCCTGTTCATTGCAATGTCTCCTTCACTCGGATTCTTGGGAACTGTGATCGGTATGGTACAGGCATTCGATGATATCCAGAAGGCTGGTGATATTTCACCTAACGTTGTTGCCGGCGGTATGAAGGTTGCCCTTATCACAACTATTTTCGGTATTATTGTTGCTCTTATTCTTCAGGTGTTCTATAACTACATTCTGAGTAAGGTCGAGGCTCTTAACACAGATATGGAGGACTCATCAGTTTCTCTGCTCGACATCATCATGAAGTACAACCTGAAGTTCAAAAAGTAATAACTCCAAATTATGGAAAACGAGAATAAACAAATAAAGGCGTCCAAGTGGGCTCTTGCTATTCTCTTTGTCCTTTCAGCCGTAGTACTGGTACTGTTCTTCGGTGTAGGATTCGGGAATAAGACCTATTTGAACGGTAAGAACCTGACAGATCCTCAGTTTACCGGTCTGTTGCTGATCTGGCTCTATTCCCTGGTTGGAATATGCATCCTTTCAGTACTGGGATTCGGTATTGTAGCAGGTATCAGGAATTTAAAGACAAAGACTACCGGACAGCGCAGAACAGGTTTTGCCGGCTGGGTATTCATATTCACATTCGTACTTCTGGTTGTTTCTTACTTCCTGTCAAGCACAAAGCCTATCCGCAAGGGTGACGGTGAGCTTGTAAAGATTGTATGGCAGCTTCAGATTTCGGATGTATGCCTGTACACAATCTACGCACTGGTAGTTGTTTCAATTTTATGCTCCATCCTTTCTATGCTCGGTGTCTTCAAAGCTAGAAAGTAATTGTAGAAATTGAAGAATCAGAGTTATGGGAAAAGGAAAAAGAAAAGTTCCCGGACTTAACCAGTCTTCGACAGCGGATATTTCGTTTATCCTGTTGATCTTCTTCCTGGTGACCACATCAATGGACACTGACTCGGGTCTGTCCCGTCGTCTTCCTGAGTGGGATCCGGATGCAGTTGAGCAGGAGATGAAGATCAAGGAGCGTAACGTAATGACGGTCCAGGTCAACAAGAACAACGAGATCTTTGTCAAGAATGGTGTTATAAATCGCGTAATAGATATCAGCGAGTTGAAGGATATCGCCAAGGAGTTTATTGCAAACCCCGACGATAACATCAACCTTCCTATTCATGAGGAGTATGATATCAAGGATTACGGTGTAGTGGTCACTACCTATAAGCATGTGATTTCACTGCAGACTGACCGTACCACCAACTACGAGATTTATTTCCAAGTCCAGCATGAGCTGTCAAAGGCTTATACAGAGTTGAGAGATGTCTGGGCCAAAAAGACATTTGGTAAGAAGTTCGCCGAGTGCGACGAGGATCAGCAGGCTGTCGTAAAGGGTTATTACCCCAACAAGATTTCAGAGGCTGAGCCTAAACAATATGGTACTGCACAATGAGTAAATTCAGAAGTAATGGAAAGAGAGAAATGCCGGAGTTGAATACTTCGTCACTTCCGGACCTTATCTTTACCGTATTGTTCTTCTTCATGATGGTTACATCCATGCGTGATGTAGAGGTAAAGGTTCAGGTCAAGACTCCTGTAGGAGGCAGCGAGATTGAGAAACTTGAGAGAAAGTCACTGGTGTCACATATCTACATCGGTCCTCCCTCAAAGTCATATCGTGCCACTTACGGTACAGCTCCCCAGATTCAGCTTAATGAGTATTTTGCTGAGCCGGAGGCAATCCGTGAGTTCGTAGTTGCTGAGCGTGAGAGCATGTCAGAGAAGGATAAACCCTTCATGAAGATGTCTCTTAAGATAGACCAGGGTCTTCATATGGGTATCGTAACCGATGTGAAGCAGGAGCTTCGTAAGGCACGTGCTCTGAACATTGTATACTCAGCTACAAAGGAGAATAAAGACTAACGTTAATTCGTTCTATAAATAAGAAAGGCCTCTGTTTCAGGGGCCTTTCTTATTGTTTTATCTTCTGTAAGTCAGGAACGAATAGGGGTAAGGATTCTTTTCGTCGGGATCATGATCCTCTCGGCTTATGAGTTGCCAGCTGGGATCGTTTCCGAATTCAGGGAAGAAGGTATCTGCCTGAGCGGGGCTGTCATGGACAAGCGTGATTTCCAGTTCATCGGCCATGGGTAATGCCTGAGTGTAGACCTGGGCTCCTCCCATGATGTAGATTTTCTCATCGTGCGGGCATTTGCTCAGGGCCTCATCAATTGAAGAGTATACCTCGGTGCCGGGGAATGATGCTCCGCTCTGGCGTGTGAGAACTATGTTGCGGCGGTTGGGCAGCGCGCCCTTGGGCAGTGACTCAAAGGTCTTGCGGCCCATGATGACAGTATGGCCTGTGGTGAGTTCCTTGAAACGGCGCAGGTCTGCTGACAGATGATAGATCAAGTCCCCTTTATAACCTATGGCTCCGTTCTGGGCTATAGCTACAATTATTGATATCATACTGAAACGTCGGCTTTGATGTGCGGATGCGGGTCATATCCTTCAAGCTTGAAGTCCTCATACTTGAAGTCAAATATGCTCTTGACATCGGGGTTGATGATCATCTTGGGCAGTGGGCGCGGCTCACGTGTAAGTTGCAGACGGGCCTGCTCCAGGTGGTTCAGATAGAGGTGCGTATCACCTGTGGTGTGGATGAAATCACCCGGTTTG
Source organism: Bacteroidaceae bacterium (assembly GCA_045586125.1). Classification (GTDB taxonomy): domain Bacteria; phylum Bacteroidota; class Bacteroidia; order Bacteroidales; family Bacteroidaceae; genus Colenecus. Next base: position 23,342 of record JAZMZT010000265.1, read on the forward strand.
AGTCCTGTTACCTGTGCCATCATCATGGTGAGCAGGGCATACGATGCTATGTTGAAGGGTACGCCCAGAAAACAGTCGGCGCTGCGCTGGTAGAGTTGCAGGCTCAGACGTCCGTTGGCCACATAGAACTGGAAGAATGCATGGCAGGGGGGCAGGTTCATGTTCTTGAGGTCTGCCACGTTCCATGCGCTCACGATTATGCGGCGTGAATCGGGGTTGTGCTTGATGGTCTCTACGGCTTCGGAAATCTGATCTATGAAACCTCCCTCGTAATCGGGCCATGAACGCCACTGATAGCCGTAGATGTGACCCAGGTTGCCGTCGGGATCGGCCCACTCGTTCCAGATGCGTACGCCGCGCTCCTGCAGCCAGTTTGCGTTGGTGTTGCCGTCAAGGAACCAGAGCAGCTCGTAAATGATGGATTTAAGGTGCAGTTTCTTGGTGGTCAGGAGCGGGAATCCATCCTCCAGGTTGAACCGCATCTGGTGTCCGAACACACTGATTGTGCCGGTCCCGGTGCGGTCACCTTTCTGCACTCCTTCACGAAGTATCCTGTCAAGCAGGTCGAGATACTGTTTCATCAGTTTTCCTTTTTATTGTCTGCGAATATACTGATTTTTTGGCTTACCTTCGCGGTAAAATCGGGATAAGGTATGCAGTTATCAGAGGAATTTATCAACATGTTACCGCAGGGTGAGCGCGATGCTCTGCTGGCTGCTTTGGCCACTGAACCGGAGGTGAGCATAAGGTTCAACTGCAAGGCTCCCGATACTGAAAACCTTGTCCTTGAGTCACTTGAATGCAGGGCCGATGCCCGCGTACAGTGGATGGACCGGGCCGTCTATCTGGACCACCGCCCGCAGTTCACCATGGACCCGCTGCTGCATCAGGGTTGCTACTACGTGCAGGAGGCGTCATCGATGTTCCTCTCTGAGGCTTTGAAGAAATGCGTAAACGGACCGGTCCGTGCGCTTGACTTGTGTGCTGCTCCCGGTGGAAAATCTACCCTGCTGGCTGGGATGCTTCCTGAGGGCAGTCTGCTCATATCAAACGAGATTCAGCGCGGCCGTGCCCAGATACTGGCTGAGAATATGGTCAAGTGGGGCCGTCCGGGTGTTGTGGTTACCTGCAATACGCCCAAGCAGATTGGCGAGTCAAGCCTTATGTTTGACCTTATTGCCATCGATGCACCCTGCTCTGGCGAGGGAATGTTCCGCAAGGACGAGGGTGCCATCCGTGACTGGAGTCCGAAAAACGTTGAGATGTGCGCCGCACGCCAGCGTGAGATAATTGAGGATATCTGGCCTGCACTCAAGGCCGGCGGATACCTTATATACAGTACCTGTACGTTCAACCGTCAGGAGGATGAGGATAATGTTCGCTGGATTATGGACAGGTTCGGAGCCCAGGCTATTGATCTTAATCCCGATCCCAAGTGGAATATAGCCGGTTCCCTGACTGAGGATAATATGCCCGTAAACCATTTTATGCAGCATCGTACACGCGGCGAGGGATTCTTCCTCTGCCTGCTGCGCAAGCCTGAGGGATCTCAGGTTGCATTGAAGGGCAGACCTTTCAAGGCTGACCAGTCAAAGGTTCCCGCTGAATGCAAGACATGGATAGCCGACGGATACGAGTTCTTTATCAAGAACGAGTCTGTGTTTGCGTTGCCATCGGCCCTTAAGGATGATATGTGGCAGGCGGGACAGGAACTTTATGCTCTTGTTCCGGGCATTGAGGTGGCTGTGATGAAGGGGCGTGACTGGGTTCCGGCTCACGCTCTTGCCATGAGCAGTGCTCTTAACCGTGATGCTTTCACTGCAGTTGAGGTTACACGCCAGCAGGCTCTTGCATATCTGCACTGTGATGCAGTGAGACTTGAGGATGCGCCGCGCGGCATCGTGCTGCTGACCTATAAGAATATTCCTCTGGGATTTGCCAAGAACATAGGCAACCGCGCCAATAACATGTATCCTCAGGAGTGGAGGATACGCAATTCCATATCCTGATTATTTACCGCCGAACAGGCCGTAGGTGGTGCGTATCACGCGGAACTCGGTACGGCGGTTCAACTGGTTGCATATCTCCTGCCTATCATCGGGCAGGCTCTTTATGAATTCTTCGGTGAGTTGGGTGCCCTCGGTCAGGAAATCATATTTTTCGGCCATCTTTTTAGTGACGGTCTTGGGCGTTGACTCACCGTATCCGCGGGCGGTAAGACGCTTGCTGTCAATGCCGTTCTTTATCAGATACTCAACAACACTCTCGGCACGCTGCTGTGAGAGGCGTTTGTTGTAGTCGTCATCGCCTACATAATCGCAATGGGCGCCTATCTCGATGGTTACGCCGGCATTATCGTTGAGCAACTGTACAAGTTCGTTGAGTGACTGGGCCGATTCGGCTCTCAGGTTGGCGCTGTTAAAGTCAAAGAAGATGTTGTCTATCATGACCGGCTTGGAGATAGATGATAGTGGGAACTGCAGCACGTATTCGCGGTCCTGGTTGGTGCTGTCGGCCGTCATCTCCTGCTTGTAGTTCATAAAGCCCTTGGCGGTGCCCAGCAGCAGGTAACTCACTCCGGGCTTGACGCGCTGCGTGAACGATCCGTCCTCCCTGACATTGAGTTTAAGGTTGGTGCCGTCATTGCCTATCAGGTAGACCAGTGCGTCGGGCAGTTCATAGCCGTCTTTCTCATAGACCCAGCCGATGATATTGTGTACGGTTTCGGGCAGTTCAAAACGGTAGATATGGTCGCGTCCGCGGCCGTCGCCACGGTTGCTGCTGAAGAATCCGCGGGTGTAATCACCCTCAAAGGTCATGCCAAAGTCATCGGCCTGCGAGTTTACGGGCGTGCCCAGGTTGGTGACGGTCCAGGTGGTGTCACTGGTGCTTACCGCGCAGAATATGTCCAGACCGCCCATGCCGGGATGTCCGTTCGACGAGAAGTAAAGTTCACCGTTACGGCGGAACATGGGGAACATCTCGTTGCCGGGTGTGTTGATATCGGGACCCAGGTTCTCGGCGCCTATCAGACGTCCCGATATGGGTATGCGCCAAAGGTCCAGACCGCCAAATCCTCCGTCCATATCGGACACAAAGTATAGCCACTCTCCGTCGGGCGATACAGTGGGGTGGGCAAAGTTGTAAATGGAATCCTTGGAACTTCCAAAGGGTGTTCCCGGTGACCATGATGCGTCTGAGCGGGATGATTTGTATATGGTGGCGGGACGGGGCTGCTGGGGGTCCGATGAGCAGTAGGTGTAGTACATGGTTGAGAAATCGGGACTCAAGGCGCAGGTGCCGTCCTCAAACTCAGAGTTCAGGCCTCCCTCCACGGGTTCGGGCTTTTTCCAGTTGCCCTTGTCATCCTTGCGTGACACGAATATGTCGCAGTTCTTCATTCCGGTTATGGCGTTGATCTCTTCGCCGGCGCACTCCTTGCGGGATGAGGTGAAGTAGACTACGTCATACTCGGGCGTGCCGAATACCGGTGACCAGTCGCTGTAGCGGCCGTTCAGTACGGGATCTTTCTTGATGATATATCGGGTGGGGTTGTCCTTCCAGTCCTGAATGAGACGGCAGGACTCAAGACCGTTCTGTGCCAGCACATCGGTGGAATCATGCTGAAGCGCAATCAGATAGTTCTTTTCGGCCTCTGCGGGCTTGCCGTCCAGACGGAGCATATCGGCCAGGTAACGGTAAACCACTGAGTCGGGATAGTGGTATCGGACAGCGTTCTTGTAGGCTGCCAGGGCACGTGGCACGTAGTTGGTGCGGCGGTAGCATTCGGCCAGCTTGAAGGCGGTCTGGGCACGCAGTTCCTTCTCGGATGCGGGTGTGCCGGCATAGGCCTTCTTGTAGAGAGCGGCGGCCTCGGTGTATTCGCCCAGGGCATAGCGCTGGTCACCCTTGCGCAGACTGAGTTCAGCCCCGCAGCTGCAAAAGAGCCACAGGGCTGAAACCAAGAGGTATACAGCCGTTCGTTTCATCTGTTGTAATAACGTGAAACGGGCGGCTATATTGTTTTATTTTATATTGTAATATACCAAGACGGGGTTGTTGAAGGCTTGGGCTTTCATTGTGTTCTCCAGTTTTGCTGAGAACTCGCTGCGTTCATGGGACTCTTCATCAAAGAGTGTCTCGGGAAGTCCTTCAATCAGAGTTACGTACTGGCCTTTTTCAGTTACTCCGGTTGCTTTCAGTCCGGTTTTTGTTCCCGAAGCCTTGAGACCGCAGTATCTGACCATCTCGCCATTTTCGTTGATGTGGCAATAGGTGGCATCCTGGCTGCCGATTGCCTTGTACCAGAATGAGACTGAACCTTTGTCCGCAACGGCCTGGTTTATGTTCACGACGACGTCCCTGTTGGTCAGGAGGTAATCTAAGTAATCAGTCAATATGGATTCAGGGTTATCAATAAAGTTGATTGAATCGAATCTTACGGGAACACTGTTTTCACCAAAGTCAAACTGACGTAAAATTCTCTCTTTGTCACCTATCCTGGCCGGCATTTCCGATATGGTGCAGACAGAACCTGTCTCAAGCAGAATCCTGTGCTGGGGAGTGTAGTAATTCATATCGGTGTTGAACATCAGGGATGTAATGGTTGCTTCTTTTGCTATGGCGAGTTTCTCTCCGGTTTTTGCGCTGATAAAATAGTCGGCAAACTTCTGATCTGCTTCATTGACCATGCGGCAGATCAGGGTTGAATCGTCATGCTCGGCAAAAGCTGTGAAGTCACCGCCGTCAAATGATCCCATGAACTGAAGGTCCGGAACAGAATAGGTAAGTATGTTGTTGTTGCCGGCGGTACCATTGATGTAAAGGAGCTTCTTGGTGGGAGAGTATACGAAATCACCTATAAGGGTGTATTCTCCACGACCGCGGCCAACCTTGCACAGATGTGCTGTCTGCTTGCCGTCTTCAAAGATGAAGAGGCTTTTTCCCTGATCGGCACGTACCAATACAATTGAGCCGTAACACTTGACTTTGTTGCAGCCGCCTATGGGCTCATCGCTTATGAGAGGTACTATACTTATATCGGTTGCCACATCCTCAAACGCCACTTCCTCTGCTTCATCGGCATTGTTTATTGAAACAAGGTTTTCAAATGACGTGGTTTTCTTACACTCTGTGAAGAGCATGACACATGCAGTCATGCAAACAAGAACTTTATATGATTTCATATCTGTATATTATTAAGTTGGACTGGTAGGGAATACTCTCTTATATCACTTGTTCCTGGTACGCTTTATGGTGCCGTCTATGAACAGTGCCAATGTTCCAATCAACAGCGGTGATAAAGTGCCATTGTTAAAGGTTTGATTAATTACAATCGAATGCGCGATGGGTATGGCTGACAGCACTATGCCGACAATAATTGCAATTGTAATAACTCTGAACAGCTTATCGGCCAGACCTTTTCTGTATCTCTCAAGGAACAGGAAGTTGACTGCAAAAGCTATGTAGATTATTACGCTACCTGCTGAGGTAAGGAATTCCATGGGGTTTACTGTGCCACCTACTGTATTGTAGATTAAGCCTGCACCCAAAATGAGAGTTACTATGATCAAGATGCTGAGGAAGAACCATGACATTGCCTTTCTGAACTTTCCGGGCTCCTTGGGCTCAACCGGCATTGTGAGCTCCCTGAAGCTTACCTTCTTGGTAAAGAATCGGGTTCTACTACCGATGGCCAATATGAATATTACCGCCATTGCTATGGATGCGCCGATGCCCATGTAGAAG
>JAZMZT010000266.1:0-6005 GCA_045586125.1 Bacteroidaceae bacterium
GGTTAAGATTGCCATGGACCTGATGCACGAGGGTCTGATCGATGAGAAGACCGCCATTGAGCGCTGCGAGCCCCAGAAACTGGACGAGCTGCTCCACCCCGTATTCGATAAGAACGCCCTTAAGAAGGCTAAGGTCCTGACAACCGGTCTTCCCGCATCTCCGGGTGCCGCTTGCGGTCAGATAGTATTCAACGCCGATGACGCTGAGGCTTGGCATAAGAACGGCCACAAGGTTATCATGGTTCGTATCGAGACATCTCCTGAGGATCTGGCCGGTATGGCTGCTGCCGAGGGTATCCTGACATGCCGCGGCGGTATGACCAGCCACGCTGCAGTTGTTGCCCGCGGTATGGGTAAGTGCTGCGTATCAGGAGCCGGTGCCCTGAACGTTGACTACGTCAAGAAGACCGTCAAGATTGAGGACGTTGTCCTTAAGGAAGGTGACTATATTTCAATAAACGGTTCTACCGGTCAGGTGTTCGAGGGTCAGATTGAGACCAAGGCTGCTGAGATCAGCGGTGACTTCGCTGAGTTGATGGATCTGTGCAACAAGTACACACGTCTGGTTGTACGCACCAACGCCGATACTCCTCACGATGCTGAGGTAGCCCGCACATTCGGTGCCGTAGGTATCGGTCTTTGCCGTACCGAGCACATGTTCTTTGAGGGTGAGAAGATCAAGGCTATGCGTGAGATGATCCTGGCCGAGAACAAGGAGGGTCGCGAGAAGGCACTTGCCAAGCTGCTCCCCTACCAGACCAAGGACTTCTACGGAATTCTGAAGGCTATGGACGGACTGCCCGTGAACATCCGTCTGCTCGATCCCCCCTTGCACGAGTTCGTACCTCATGACAGAAAGGGTCAGCAGGAGATGGCCGACGCTATGGGCGTAACTCTGGAGCAGATCAAGGCTCGCGTTGAGTCTCTGTCAGAGAACAACCCGATGCTGGGTCACCGCGGCTGCCGTCTGGGTAACACCTATCCTGAGATCACCGAGATGCAGACCAAGGCTATCATCGGCGCTGCCATCCAGCTGCGCAAGGAGGGCCTGAACCCGCAGCCCGAGATCATGGTTCCGCTGGTAGGTAAGCACTACGAGTTTGAGCAGCAGGAGGAGATTATCCGCCAGACAGCTGCCAAGCTGTTTGAGGAAGAGGGCGTTAAGCCGTTCGAGTTCAAGGTTGGTACCATGATCGAGATCCCGCGTGCCGCTCTTACCGCTGATGCAGTTGCAGCCCGCGCCGAGTACTTCTCATTCGGTACCAATGACCTGACTCAGATGACATTCGGTTACTCACGTGACGATATCGCTTCATTCCTGCCGGTTTATCTGGAGAAGAAGATCCTTAAGGTTGACCCGTTCCAGGTTCTGGACCAGAAGGGTGTTGGCCAGCTCATCAAGATGGCTGTAGAGAAGGGCCGTTCAGTTCGTCCCGACCTGAAGTGCGGTATCTGCGGCGAGCATGGTGGCGAGCCTTCATCAGTTAAGTTCTGCGACAAGGTAGGTCTTAACTACGTAAGCTGCTCACCGTTCCGCGTGCCTATCGCACGTCTGGCTGCAGCACAGGGTGCAATTGAGAACTGCTGATCAGGCAGTTTGCTAAATAAAAAGTGGCGGACCGCATGGCCCGCCACTTTTATTATTAATAACTCGTTATCTCTTGAAGGTATAGAACCAGAAGTAAGACTCGTGATATTTGATGAAAGTGCTGTTGGCCCTGTACTGGGTATTCTCACCGCTCACGGCATCAAGGTCTTTCAAAAACGATTCATAGTATTCCTTCTCATCCCTGAACTGCTTGGGGAACCGAACGGCGGCAAGGCTGTCGTTCGCTATGACCAGAGCCTGCATATAGTAGCAGGGCAAAGTCTTGTACTCATCCAGGTTGATGCTGTCGCGGAAAGACCAGACATCGCCGTTAAGAAGGCACGATGCCAGGTAAGTCTGGGTATTGTCCATCTTTCTGAGTGAACGGGACAGCGCCTTGGGGTCAGAGATAGTGTATCTGAAAAGCATATCCCCCAGTCCACTGCCCTTGGGTGTAGCCTCAAGGTCAAACATGGCCCTGGCACGCAGAAAATCAATCTCGGGATCTGACTCCTCCTCATATCGGCCGTACTCAAGCAGTTCCGCATATCGGCCCTCATTGAACATCTGCTCCATGCGCAGACGGCGGTGAAGGTTCTCATCGGTATTGCCAAGATAGGATGTTATGGCAAAGAGAAGTGACAGGATCAGCAGGTTTCCGGCAAGCGTACGCGGGCGGTCGTTGTAATCGGACTTGGGGACCGATGCCACTATCTTGCATATCAGGAACAGCACGAACATGAATGCTCCCGATACAATCCACACGGTAAGGTCCTGACCGAATACATTCACCCCGTCAAATCCGGTGATGACACCCAGGAATGCAGCCGACAGCAGATAATTGCATGCATAGAGTCCCTTCTTGAAACGCAGCATGAGCCTGCCCGGAATGGCAAGCAGCAATGCAATGACCGTCAATGACAGGCTTACCAGGAAATGATGGTTGAACATCCATATCCTCAAACCGTTATCTTCAGAAAACAGGAATCTGTTTTCGGCCCATAACAGTTCTCTCTGGAAGAAATACAGCCAGCAGAATGCGAAAGCTGCGAACAGTATTCCGCATATCCAGCGGATACACTTGTCACATGACTTTTTTTCCATTATTCCTTACCTTTTTCAATACCATTGCAGAACGTGCGGGCAAATAGAGTTTGAGCCACTCCTTGCGCACCTTTTTATATAGGGGGTCCATCAGGGTGAAATGTTCCACATTGTCATCCACCCTTCCATAGCCGCCGAATTCAATACTGTCGCTGTCCAGGACCGTCTTGTACGAGCCTCTGGGCACCAGGAATCCATAATCAGAGAACGAGCGCACCGGATTGAAGTTGAATACGAACACCAGGTCTCCGCGGCCGAATGCCAGCACCTGATCTCCGTCGTTGTGCCAGTACTCCACTACATCTTTCTTCTGATAATCCTTGACTGAGCCGATGAGTTTCATCAGCGCACGGTCAAAATCGCCCAGCCAAGAGTATGCCAGTTGTTTATTGTCGATGAGACTCCACTGGCGACGGGCATATTTGTGACTCCAACCGTTTCCTTCACGCGGGAAATCTATCCACTCCGGATGTCCGAACTCGTTACCCATGAAATTCAGGTAACCGCCGTTGATGGTCGATGCGGTAACCAGACGTATCATCTTATGGAGTGCAATGCCTCGTGCGGTCACATCGTTTCCTCCGTCCTTGGTGAAATGCCAGTACATATCGGCATCAATCAGACGGAAAATGACGGTCTTGTCACCTACCAGGGCCTGATCATGGCTCTCAACATAGGATATTGTCTTCTCGTCCTTGCGACGATTGGTTACCTCCCAGAATATTCCGGCCATGGACCAGTCCTCATCCTTCTTTTCCTTGATGGTCTTGATCCAGTAGTCCGGTATGTTCATGGCCAGACGGTAGTCAAAGCCGAAACCGCCGTCATCAAAAGGCGCTGCCAGTCCCGGCATTCCGCTCACCTCTTCTGCAATGGTGATGGCATTAGGGTTGAATTCGTGTATGAGCCTGTTGGCAAGCATCAGGTAACAGATGGCGTCATCGTCCTGATGTCCGTTAAAGTAGTCGTCATAGTTGCAGAACGCCTCACCCAGTCCGTGACTGTAGTAAAGCATGGATGTGACACCGTCAAAACGGTATCCGTCAAAATGGAACTCATCCAGCCAGTATTTGCAGTTGGAGAGCAGGTAATGAAGCACCTGGGTCTTGCCGTAGTCAAAGCAAAGCGAGCCCCATGCGGAGTGCTCATGACGGTCACCGGGCAGGAAATACTGGTTGGGATCACCGGCCAGGTTACCCAGACCCTCATTCTCATTCTTGACCGAGTGTGAGTGTACCAGGTCCATTATGACCGATATGCCCATGCCGTGAGCGGTGTCAATCAGTTCCTTGAGTTCCTCAGGAGTTCCGAAACGGGATGAGGGGGCAAAGAAACTGGATACGTGATATCCGAAACTGCCGTAATAGGGATGCTCCTGTATGGCCATAACCTGAATGCAGTTGTAACCGGCCTCCTTGACACGGGGCAACACATTATCCTTAAACTCTATGTAGGTCCCCACTCCCTCACGCTCCTGGGCCATACCTACATGGCACTCATATATGAGCAGCGGATCCTGTTTGGGCTTGAAGTCCTTATGCCTGAACTCATACTCATGGCCCGGATCCCAGACCTGAGCCGAGAATATCTTGGAGTTGCTGTCCTGAACCACCCTCTGGCACCAGGCAGGAATACGGTCACCCTGACCGCCGTTCCATTTGACACGCATCTTGTAATGCTGTCCGTGACCTATCAGGCCAAGCGGAATGCAGAGTTCCCAGTCTCCGGCCTCATTGATGCGCTTTAGACGGAAACGCTCCTGCTCATTCCAACCGGAGAAATCACCTATCAGGTATATGTCAGTAGCATTTGGAGCCCACTCCCTGAAGACCCAGCCGCTTTTGGTGCGCTGAAGTCCGTAATAGAGATAGCCTGAGGCAAAATCCTTTAGGCTAACTTTTCCGCCGGTAAGCTGGTTTTCACGCCATAAAGCGTGGTCATGCCTACCTTCAATGGCACCTGTGTAGGGTGTCAGCCAAGGGTCATTCTCTATTATCTTCAGCATGGTTTCCTTATTTTGACTATAAGTTTAAGAATTCCGTCTTTAGTGATGGCCGGAGCATGTCCCTCACCGGGGAAGAACACGGTGAACATACCCTTCCTTACGTTGAGATATGTATCGCACAGGCCGGGATAGAATGCCACATCCTTCTCTATACTGTAAGGTACCGAAGGAGCCGGCATGAAAGGAGCCGATATGAATCCCATCTCCTCATCGGATGAAATGGGAACCTGTATGTCAATATACTCCTTATGCGCCTCGATAGGCACCTCCTGACGCGTCTGGGCGCCCTGGCGGTTAACATTGACAAACAGGTCATCACCCTGCAGTACGATCCTGCCCGGCTCAAGAGTTGAGAGATCGGTCTTACGGAAGAAATCCAGCACCTTATCCATCAACGGACTTATGTATCCGTAGTTTTCAAGTCTGTCAAGTGTATCCAGTATCATAGTGTCAATATATTATCGTTCTTATCTTTTTTCCCGACTTGTCCATGACGGTGAATGTTCCGGTACGGAAGCCCTCCTTAAATACGCCCTCAAGACGGGTGCCGTCGGCCTCCTCGACCAGTCCCTTGCCGTCAACCACTCCGTTCACGAAGGTTCCTTTGAACTTGGTTCCGTCTGCCAGACTCATAGAGCCTTCACCCCATGGAACATCATTCATCCACTGGCCGTAGTATTTGTCACCGTTGCCCCACTTCATCTGACCGGTTCCCTCACGGCGGTTCTCTTTCCACTCGCCGTCATATTCGGAACCGTCGGCCCATGAATAGACACCCTTGCCGTCGGCCATGCCGTTACGGAGCGAGCCCTTGAATGAATCACCGTTGGCAAACGAGTATTCGCCGTTGCCGGATATCAGTCCGGCGCGGAACTGTCCCTTATAGGTATCACCGTTGGGCATGGTGCAGGTGCCGTTGCCGTCCTCCACGTCATTCACCCACGAACCGGTGTAGGTATAACCCTTACTCTTGTATTCGCCTTGACCTTCACGCAGTCCGTTGATCCATGAACCGCGGTACTCGGAACTGTCACACCAGCACATCAGGCCTGTTCCCTGGCGACGGTTTCCCTTCCATTCACCCGAGTAGTATGAGCCGTCGGCCCACATGTAAACGCCCTTTCCGTTGCGCTCATCGGAAGCCCAACCGCCTTTGTATACATCGCCCGATGCATACTGGAGTTCACCTTCACCGGCGCGCAGGTTGTTGTCCCAGAAACCCAGGTACAGGTCTCCGTTGGCGTAATGGCATATACCGACGCCTTTTCTGAAACCCTTCTCATACGCACCCTCGTAGACATCACCGTT
>JAZMZT010000267.1:0-1643 GCA_045586125.1 Bacteroidaceae bacterium
CCGACCAAGAGAAGCTGGCTGCAGCACGTTACCTTATAGCCAACATGCCTGCACACTACTCATACGCCGATACATCCGTTATAAACAGCTACTACCGCACCGCCCTTGATATACTGGGTACAGGTCCAAGTCCCGACTGGCAGCGTGATACACTGCGACACATCAGCGATACGCAGTATGCAGGCATAGGGCGTAACGTAGTATCGGATGTAGAGATTATGCGTTCCGACTACCTGATACGTAACATAGACCATGCTTTTGAAACATGGCGCACCCGCCCATGGACACGTCATATCACCTTTGATGAGTTCAAAGAGAAGATACTTCCATACAAAGTAACCGAACTGCAGAGCTTTGATGACTGGCGCAGCGATCTGTCTGCATACTATTCAGACAGTTTGAGTAAAGTTCCCTGCCATGATGTACAGGGAAACAGTCTGTATGGTGCCATGGAGATAGTACGCAGTGAGATACATGCCAAACAGTCCGACATAGGCCTGCGTGTTATATGGGAAGACCGCGGGGCTATTCCACTGCGCAGTGCAGAGACCTGGAAACGCATGACCTTTGGCAGTTGTCTGGAGTATGTGACCATGGGTACTGCCGTCTTTCGCAGCATGGGGATGCCGGCAGTGATAGACAAAGTACCGTCATGGGGACGTAACAGCGATGGACACAGCTGGTATGCATTCGTATCGGACAACGGAGTTCTGACACCCACCATGAACTCACTCATAGTAGGTGCGGGAATGGGCTTCTACCCTTACGAACGTGTTCCAAAGATATGGCGCTCCACATATACCATGAACAGAGAGGTGGTAAAATACCGCAACACCGCAAAATATGTTCATCCCTTTGATATATGCAGAGAGGATGTAACGGATCTCTATTACCGCACTTCAGATATTAAGATAGATGTACTTAATGATGTTAAGATAAAAGACCGCTATGTATATATAGCCATGGCATCATTCACCCCTAACGGTCCGCAGTGGAACATACTGGATTTTGGACGTATGAAATGGGGAAAGGCATGTTTTAAGAAGATGGGACGTAATATGCTGTATATGGCATTGGGGTATGACGGTACCGGGCTTGTCCCCATAAGCCGTCCCTTCCTGCTGCATAAAGACGGTAGGGTAGAATATGTGGATATAGCAGAGAACATAGAAACAGTAAGCATGGAACTACGCCGTAAGTACTATGAATCTTACAATGTGGTGGATATGAGAAGACGTATTCTTGGTGCAGAGATACAGTGTGCAAACCGTTCTGATTTCAGTGATGCCGTAACACTCTTCACCATAGATACCACTGCCATACCATACAAAATACCACTGCAAACAGATAAGCCGTACCGTTACTGGCGTTATCTCTCTGCCGGTGGCACATACGGCAGTATAGCGGAACTGAAGTTCTTTGATGAGACGGGCAGTAGCATTACAGGTACACCCATAGCCTGCGATTCTGCAAAAGCCGATGCCATAGCCTCTGCTTTTGATGATAACCTGCTCTCCAACTTTGAGACAGAACAGCCGGATGGCAACTGGGTGGGAATGGATATGAAACGGGCCGTAAGGATAAGTGCCGTAAGCATATCGCCCAGAAGCGATGATAACGACATCTGTCCGGGCTGTGAATAC
>JAZMZT010000268.1:0-10051 GCA_045586125.1 Bacteroidaceae bacterium
AGATGATTCCCATCCGTGAGACCAACGGACGTATATGTACTGAGTTTGTAATGTGCTATCCTCCCGGAATTCCGATCCTGGCCCCGGGCGAGCGCATCACGCAGGAAATCATCGACTACATACTCTACGCAAAGGAGAAGGGCTGTCAGCTGACCGGTCCCGAGGATGAGAAGGTAGAGCGTCTGAATGTGATTAAGGAAAGTACAACATATTGATTCTGTGAGGCTTATGGAATTCTGGTTTACTGAGTTGCATACTCCCAACGTAAAGTTCTCCGTAAAGGTCGATAAGCATCTTTACACCGCCGAGAATGATCTGGGTAGGGTGGATATCTTTGAGTCACCCGAGTTTGGCCGCTTTCTGGCTGTTGACGGCTACATAATCTTTACCCAGAGGGATGAATTCATCTATGATGAGATGCTGTCACACATTCCCATGGCCGTGAATCCCAATGCCCAGAAGGTGCTGGTGTTCGGATCGGGCGACGGAGGTGTGGTTCGTGAGCTGCTCAAGTACAAGTCCATCCAGCAGATTGACCTGATTGAGATAAACGAGGGCGTGGTTCAGGCCTGCCGTGAGTATTTCCCCGAGATGGCAGAGTCACTGGATGACCCCCGCGTGACCATCTACACCGAGAACGCCCTGCGTTACATCCGCCATATAGAGAATGAGTATGACTTGATCGTGGTTGACTCGGCCGGATTCTACGGCCCTGGAGAGAGCCTGCTTACCCGTGAGTTCTACGGCAGCTGCTACAAGGCGCTCAAGGCCGACGGCATCATGGTGAACCAGCATCAGAGCCCCTTCTATGAGGAGGACCGTCTGGAGACCCAGAAGGCTCACATGCGTATCGTCAACAGGTTCCCCATAAGCCGCGTATATCAGGCCCATATCCCCACATATCCTTCAGGTTACTGGCTCTTCGGATTTGCATCCAAGAAATACCGCCCCGTGCTGGACCTGGATGCCGATGCATGGAACAAGCTGGGTATCAAGACCAACTATTACACAACAAACCTCCACAAGGGTTGCTTTGCCCTGCCTGCATACGTAGAGCGCATGCTGGCCGATGTGGAAAAGATAAAGGACTGAGACATGCTGGAAAGGAATGTTGAGACATTCATAGGCTGTGATGCCGATTATGCCGATGCGCGAATAGTACTCTTTGGCGCACCGTTTGACTCCACCACGTCATTCCGCCCGGGCACAAGGTTTGCCCCTCACGCCATCCGCAGCGAGTCATTCGGCCTGGAAACCTACAGCCCCTGGCTGGACCGCGACCTGGAGGATATCAGCGTATTTGACAGCGGTGACATTGAACTTTGCATCGGTAGCGCCGATAAGGCTCTTGATCAGATATCGGAACGTACCGCCACGATCCTTAAAGATGGTAAGATTCCGTTCATGATAGGAGGTGAGCATCTGGTAACCCTGGGTGCCTTCCGTGAGGTATTCAAGAAATACCCTGATGTTCATATCATTCACTTTGACGCCCACACAGACCTGCGTGACGACTATCTGGATGTGAAACTCTCACATGCATGCGTTCTGCGTCGCTGCCATGATCTTGTTGGCGACGGCCGCATCCACCAGTTCGGAATCCGCTCAGGTGAGCGTGCAGAGTGGCAGTGGGCACGTGCCGGCCACACTGACCTGCATCCTTTCAACTTTGACGGACTTGCAGAAACTGTTTCCGGATTGGCTGGTAAGCCTGTATACTTTACCATCGACCTTGATGTTATGGATCCGTCGGTATTCCCCGGCACAGGTACTCCTGAGTACGGTGGCGTTACTTTCATGCAGCTGTTTGAGGCACTCAAGACCGTTTGCATCGGCTCAAATATTGTGGGCCTGGACGTAAATGAATTATGTCCTCCTTATGACCAGACCGGAGCTTCTACCGCTGCGGCCTGCAAAATCATTCGTGAATTACTTTTAAGCATTAAATAAAATGGGAAAGGTATTGGTTATTGGCTGCGGAGGTGTAGCCCAGGTTGCGATTCAGAAGTGCGCCCAGAACGACGCAGTTTTTGACGAGATTTGCATTGCAAGCCGTACGGTTAGCAAGTGTGACGACCTTAAGAAGAAGATTGAGGCCGAGGGTAAGAGCCGTTCCAAGATTACCACTGCTAAGGTCAACGCCGACAGCGTGGACGAGCTGATTGCCCTCATCAAGAGCGTAAAGCCCGATGTAATACTCAACCTGGCCCTGCCGTATCAGGACCTCACAATCATGGACGCCTGCCTGGCATGCGGCGTGCACTACGTTGACTCAGCCAACTACGAGCCCGAGGACACTGAGGATCCCAAGTGGCGTGCCATTTATGAGAAGCGCTGCAAGGAGCAGGGCTTTACCGCATACTTTGATTACTCATGGCAGTGGGCATATCAGAAGAAATACAAGGACGCAGGCATCACCGCAATCCTGGGAACCGGCTTTGATCCGGGCGTAACCAGCGTATTCTCAGCATACGCACTCAAGCACTACTTTGACCAGATAGACACCATCGATATCCTGGACTGCAACGGAGGTGACCACGGTTATCCCTTTGCAACCAACTTCAACCCCGAGATCAACCTCAGGGAGGTATCGGCCAACGGTTCATACTGGGAGAACGGCCACTGGGTAGAGACCAAGCCCATGGAGATCAAGCGCGAGTACAACTTTGAGCAGGTGGGCATGAAGGATATGTATCTGCTTCATCATGAGGAGATTGAGTCACTTGCCAAGAACATCCCCGGCGTAAAGAGAATCCGTTTCTTCATGACATTCGGCCAGAGTTATCTGACCCACATGAAGTGTCTTGAGAACGTAGGTATGCTGCGCACCGATCCCGTTATGTTTGAGGGTAAGGAAATCGTTCCCATCCAGTTCCTCAAGGCTCTGCTGCCCGATCCCGCATCGCTGGGCCCGCGCACAGTAGGCAAGACCAACATAGGCTGCATCTATACCGGCACCAAGGACGGCAAGAAGCGCGCCATCAAGATTTACAACGTGTGCGATCATCAGGAGTGCTACAAGGAGGTGGGCTCACAGGCCATCTCTTACACCACCGGCGTTCCCGCCATGATCGGCACCATGATGGTTATGACCGGCCAGTGGAAGGGCGCAGGCGTATTCAACGTTGAGGAGTTTGATCCGGATCCCTACATGGAGGCCCTGAACAAGTGGGGTCTGCCTTGGGTTGTTGATGAGAACCCTGTAATGGTTGACTGATTTTTTAAGGCCGATGGACGCAGCGCAACTGCATACACCGTGTTACGTCATTGACCGCGACCGCCTGGAGGAGAATCTCAAGGTGCTGCGCGGCGTAATGGACCGTACCGGATGCCGAATCCTGCTGGCGCAGAAGGCGTTCAGTTGCTATGCCGTCTATCCGCTTATATCACAATATCTCTGTGGCGCTACAGCAAGCGGGCTCTTTGAGGCCCGTTTGTGCCACGAGGAGATGCCTGGGCGTGAGAACCACGTTTTCTCTCCTGCGTTCCGTGAGGAGGATATGCTGGAGATTCTATCCATCTGCGACCATATAGTTTTCAATTCCATACGTCAGTTGGAACTTTTTGGTGTGCGCGCCAAGGAGGCTGGCCTGCAGGTGGGTTTGCGCATAAACCCACAGATTTCAACACAACCCTCTGAGCACGCAATTTATGATCCCTGCGCTCCCGGCAGCAGGTTAGGGGTGACACTTGATGAGTTCCGCAAGGCACCTGCTGATTTGATTGCTTTGCTTGACGGATTACACTTCCACACTCTCTGCGAGCAGAACTCCGATGACCTGGAGACCACTCTGAACGGATTTGAGGAGCAGTTCCTTGAGTGGTTACCGCAGATGAAATGGGTAAACTTTGGCGGCGGACACCACATCACCCGCGCTGATTATGATATACCGCGCTTAGAGCACTGCATCGAGCGTATGTCTAAGGGTTACGGCCTTACGGTCTATCTGGAACCCGGTGAGGCAATCGCCCTCAACGCCGGTTATCTTCACACCCAGGTGCTTGAGGTTCAGCACCACGAGGGAGCAATGGATATCGCCATCCTTGATACATCGGCCGCCTGCCACATGCCCGATGTGATTGAGATGCCGTATCGGCCCCCTTTGCGCGATAGCGGCCAGCCCGGAGAGAAAGCATACACCTATCGTCTTGGCGGCCCGACTTGCTTATCGGGCGATATAATAGGGGAGTACTCCTTCGATGCTCCTTTAAAAGAGGGCCAAACCCTCATATTTGAGGATATGGCCATCTACTCCATGGTCAAGAACAACACCTTCAACGGCATGCCCCTGCCGTCAATCTACCTCAAGCAGGGCTCCGACTACACCCTCCTCAAGTCCTTCACTTACGCCGATTTCAAGAGCAGACTTTAAAACGACGCATTGGGGTCGTTTCCCTTTGCGTCACTTTGCTATAGGATCACTGCAGTACTTCTTACGTCCGCAATTCTTGCACTGTATGCCGGCCCAGACTGAATCAAACTGATTCATGGCCGATTCTACCAGCGTTGGGTCATCGGTCAGTATTCCGGCTTCAAAGTTTCGGGTTTTACTGCTTTTCATGCCGATGCCGGCACCCGTCAGGTTTGCTGAGCCTATGTAGGCAAGCCTGTGATCCAGGATGATGATCTTGAAGTGTACACGCGGACAGAGCACACGTTCCAGTCCGTCAAACAGGATAGGGTATCGGTCAAAGTCTTCTCGGAAGTTGGGTCCGGGCTCCTTGGCGTGAACCAGACGTACTTCGCGCCCTTTCTTAAGCAGGTCGGCCAGCACGCCCAGGAATGGCCGCTCACCGACATAAAGGTCTTTTATATCGGCCGTACCTATCCAGAGTGATTCCTTTACGTTGGGGATTCTCTCTATTACCTCCTTGAAGTGGGCTTCATTTGATATGTATTGTATCATACAAACAATCGTCTGAATACAAATATATTGGTTTTTTGATAACTTTGTGTAGTAACACAAACGCCATGACTTAATGCTCAATAATATACCACTAATAATAACTATCTTTGTAGAACTATGAAAAATCAGATTTATAACTTTTCCGATTCAAAATGCCTGGTTGTTTGCGGCGATATTCACGGTGATTTCAATCAGTTGGTGCACAAAGTTTGCGTGCAGTATCAGATGCGTGATACGGTCATTGTTGTGGCCGGTGACTGCGGTTTTGGTTTTGAGCGTAAGGGGTATTATGAAAACATGGTTAAGCGCAACAGCAAGCGCATGAAAGAATCCAACAACCGGATAGTATTCGTTAGGGGCAACCATGATAACCCTGCATACTTTGATGGGAATACATTTTGTCATCAACGATTTGTTGCAGTTCCTGATTACTCAGTGATTAGGGTGGGTGGTCATGCTGCTTTATGCGTTGGTGGAGCCATTTCAATAGACAGGAACTACCGGATTGCAGCCTGGAGCAATGCTTGTCTTTTAAATAAGAAACCAGTTGCCCAGAATGATGCACTTGCTCCCAATTATTATTGGAGCAACGAGTATCCTGTGTTCAATCCCCAACTGCTTGATCAGGTATTGTCAGAAAATACCATTGATGTGGTGATTACCCATTCGGCTCCGTCATTTTGTGAGCTCAAGTCAAAGTTGGAATTAAACGGCTGGATAGTTGATGATGACCTATATCAGGATATCAAAAATGAACGCGCTGTTATGGATAAACTGTATGAAAGGCTTAAAGGTACAAGTGTTACCCATTGGTGCTACGGCCATTTCCATCAAAGCTGGCACTCATCAATAGACGGCATACTATTTAAAATGCTGGATATAATGGAATTGTTTGAGGTGAGACAGTAATTTGCAATAAACACTTGCTATCTAAGGGAATTGTGCTATATTTGCAAATCGCGATTTGCGATTGATATATATTAAACAATTGATTGATAGTATGAAACAGCAGACGATGAGACCTCAAGATGTGGTGGTGTTATTGAAACGTTTGGTTGTATCGGCCGATATTACAATGACGGCTATGGCTGCTTCATTGTGCATCAGCCAATCGGAGGTGTCAGAGGCATTGGAACGGTGTAAGGTGGCCAAGCTTGTAGGCAGTGACAAGAGATCTGTCAATGTGCTTGCTCTGAGGGATTTCCTTGTTTCCGGCCTTCAATATGCCTTTCCGGCAGTCCTTGGACCCTCAGTCCGTGGAATACCCACTTATATATCGGCCTCACCAATTGTTGAACAGGTTTCGGCCGATGGCGAATCATACGTCTGGCCTTACAGCAAGGGATCAGCTCGTGGAACATCGGTAACTCCCTTATATGCTACGGTGCCTGAAGCTGTACTTAATGATAAAGAACTGTATAAACTCCTTGTTATAACTGATGCGTTAAGAATAGGCAAATCCCGTGAACGTAATATTGCAATACATGAATTAGACACATACCTTGATAAATATGTCAATAAGTAATTTAGAAAGACTACAGAATGTAGCAGAAGGTTTTGATGAACTGAATGAGAAGATAACATACGTGGGAGGGGCGGTGACCGGATTATATCCAAACGGAGCGGCGGCATCGTCACATCAGACAATGGATGTTGACTGCGTGGTTGAGTATTATTCATTCCAACAGAAGGAGGATTTTGAATCTATGCTACATCAGAAGCATTTCTGTGAAGATACAGAGGGTGCTGTCATATGCCGTTGGAACTACAAGGGTTATCAGGTTGATATAATGCCTACTGATGAACGATACTTCCAGTTTACTAACCGATGGTATACACCTGGGGTAAAGAATCGCCAGAGCTATGTCCTGCCCAACGGAAGAACCATTTACATCATGCCCGCCCTGTATTTTGTTGCGACCAAAATGGAGGCAATAAATAGCAGGGCCGGTTCTGATTACCGCGGTTCTACAGATTTTGAGGATGTGGTATATATCCTTAATTATTGCCCTGATTTTGTTGAAAGATGCAATAGAGAGGAGAATCGGGAACTTGTAACCTTTCTGGCGGAGCAGAGTGATAGGATATTGAAGCGCTCAAACATACATGAAGAGATTGAATGCTCCCTTCCATCGGGTGAAGAAGGACGTACGGAATATATCCTTGAGATTTTTAAAGCAATTTCTGCGCTGGACTAATGGTACCAAAATAGCAAGATTTGGGTATTACCCACACAAAATCGCGGCAGTACCTTTGCGTCTGTAAAAGCAATGGTTATGATAGCGATGATAATTGGAATATGTTTTGGTTTGTGTGGAAGAGGAAAGGGGGCCAACTCCGCTCCCGGAAGTGAGATTGAACAATAACAGGAAGGGTCTGCATTGCAGGCTCTTCTTTTTTTATTAAGGAATTAATCTTTTTATACAATGAGAATAGAAACAATCAATGAAAAGTTCGGGGTCATGATCCGCGGACTTCTTAAGAGGCGCTGGTTTGCAATAGGCGCATTTGTCCTGATCCTGTTTGTGGGAATGGTGGGAATGAAGAGAATGGTTAAGGAGACATCGTTCGATGCGTATTTCATCGAGGGTGATCCCATGCTTGTAAAGACCGATGAGTTCAAGGCCCATTTCGGTAATGATTATTTTGTAGGAGTACTCACCGAGTGTGACAACATCTTTACCAAGAAGAACCTGACACTGCTGCGTGAGCTGTCAAACGAGCTGCTGGACAGCGTATCATATGCCGACAAGATCACATCGCTGACCGATATTGAGTTTATGGTGGGCGATGAGTGGGGTATGACTATTGAGCAGATTGTGCCCGATGAGATTCCCGATGACGGCACCCCTGAGATGGACGAGATTCGCCGCAAGGCGTACAGCAAGCCCAATGTGGCCAGGAAACTGGTATCCAAGGACGGCCGCATGTCATGGGTGGTGCTTAAGTTGCGTGCGTTCCCCGAGGACAGTGTATGGCACAAGGAGACCGATGTGGCTCCCGATATGCAGACGGGCGAGGAGGTGGACCGCGTGTTGAACAACCCCAAATACGCATCGCTTAACCCCAAGGGTACCGGAATGCCGGTGGTTAGTTATGAGAAGATGGAGTTCATCAATGAGGAGATGAGCCGCCTGATGATGATTGCCTGCATAATCTGCCTGGTTGTGATGATAGTTATGACCAAGTCCCTGCGTGGTGTGGTATCGCCTTTCCTGTCGGTCATAGGCGGTATGTTCATCACATACGGAATTGCCGGATACACAGGCATGTACGTGGATTCAACCACTACGCTTATACCGGTAATCCTTGGTTTTGCCGTGTCAATAGCCTATAACATACATATATTCTCCTATTTCAACGGACGCATGCGCATACACGGAGAGCGCCGTAAGGCCATAGAGGAGACCATCACCGAGATTGGCTGGTCTGTATGTTTCTGTGGTCTTACCACCATAGTCTCGCTGCTGTCGTTCCTGGTCATCCCTATACGTCCTATGAAATGTGTGGGTATGATATGCTCCATGACCGTGCTGTTTGTGATGCTCACCACGCTGGTAATCACACCGGTGTTACTGTCGTTCGGCCGTAACCGCAAACCGCGTGAGGGATTCACCGAGGACAGCGACACCACCTGGACCCGCACAATGGTTCGTATGAGCAACTGGACCATGCACAACTCACGTATAATAGTGACCGTGTTTACGGTAATCTGCCTGATTCTCTGTGTAGGATTGTTCAAGATTGTACCGGCATTTGACATAGAGCAGACCATGGGTATAAAAGTTCCTTATGTGGAGAAGGTTGTAGGCGTAGGCCGGTCCGAGATGGGATCGCTGTACAGTTATGATCTTGTGATAGATTTGGCCGATGAGGACGCCGCAAAGCAGCCCGATAACCTGCGTCGTCTGGAGAGCCTGGCCAAGGTGGTTGAGGGTTATCCGCTTACCAAGCGCACCACCAGCATCCTGGATATCCTCAAGGATCTGAACCAGACACTCAATGAGGGCGATGAAGCATTCTACCGCATCCCTGATTCCGAGGAGGAGGTGGCACAGATGATGGTGCTTTACGAGAATGCCGGCGGCAGCGAGGCGGAGTACTGGGTTGACTATGACTATCGCCGCCTCAGGCTGATGGTGGAGATATCGGACTTTAACTCGGCCGAGGTGGAGAAGGAGCTGAATGATATAGACTTGCGTGCCAAGGAGATATTCCCGGGTGCATCGGTCACCGCTGTAGGAAACCTGCCTCAGTACAATGTCATGATGCAGTATCTTGTGCGTGGTCAGATGCTGTCTTTCATCATATCGGTCCTGATTATCGGAGTCATACTGATGATTGCCTTCCAGAGCGTAAAGGTTGGACTGATAGGACTCATACCTAACCTGATGCCTGCCGTATTCGTAGGCGGAATAATGGGTTGGGCCGGCATTCCTCTTGATATGATGACCGCCACTATCATCCCCATGATGCTGGGTATGGCCGTGGATGACACCATCCACTTTATCAACCACTCCAAGCTGGAATATGACCGCTGCGGCAAATATCCGCTCTCCATCAACCGCACATTCAGGGTTGTGGGCGTGGCAATAGTAACAACCAGTATTATCACATCGGCAGTGTTCGGTGCATTCACCACATCGCCGTGCGCCATGAACTTCCACTTTGGCCTGTTGGCAATAGTTGGCATAGTATCGGCGTTGGCTGCAGACCTGTTCGTGACCCCCATACTGGTAAAGAGATTCAAAGTATTCGGTAATGAAATCAATAATTGAAACAATGAAAGCAAAAGTTATTCTTACAGCAATAGCCGGCCTTGCATTAATGGTTCCGGCATGTGCCCAGAACCTTTCGGGCCGTGATATAATGCAGAAAGCAAAAGACCTGCCCGACGGCGATACCCGCTATGCGGAAATGGAACTGACACTCATCAAGAAGAACGGTGACAAACGTGTGCGCAAGGTTACTTCATGGTCCATGGATGAGGGTAAGGACAAGAAAACCCTTATGTTCTTTACCTATCCCGGCGACGTGAGCGGCACCGGATTCCTGACCTGGGATTACGACGAGATAGGCAAGGACGATGACAAGTGGCTCTATCTGCCTGCCATGAAGAAGACTCGCCGTATAAGCGGCTCATC
>JAZMZT010000269.1:0-10580 GCA_045586125.1 Bacteroidaceae bacterium
TGGACCTGTTGCACAAGGAGTTCAAGAAACTGGAGACGCTGGCCCTGACCGATGAGGAGTTCAAATGGTGCCTCTCCAATATATATTTCATACCTCAGTGCTATTTTGAGTGGCTCAAAGGATTCCGGTTCGATGCCGGCATTATTGATATATCGCTTGATGAGGAGGGCCACCTGCACATTGAGGCAAAAGACCTTATCTACAAGGTAACGCTGTATGAAATCCCAATTCTGAGTACGGTATCGGAGGTATATTACAAGATATATGAGAAAACCGAGCCGGACTGGGCATACATAGACAGCCATCTGGAGAAGAAGGTTGCAATATCAAACGAGAACAAGCTCAAGTTTGCAAACTTTGGTATGCGCCGCCGCTACTCACGTGAGGTTGAGGATCATGTAACCGAGTATCTAACACGCCACGCCAAGTATTTCATCGGCTCATCGACCGTATATTTCGCAATGAAATACCAGTCAATCCGTCCGGACCTGAAGCCTATCGGCACTATGGCTCACGAGCTTATGATGGCAACTGCCGCATTCATGGGACCCAAGGAGGCTAACTATTACGTTATGCGCAACTGGGCACAGATATTCGGCGGCAACATGGGTACCATGCTGCCTGACTGCTTTACAACACGCGTGTTCCTGCGCAATTTCTCGCTCGATATGGCCAAACTGTATGACGGCGTACGTCACGACAGCGGCGATCCGTTTGAGTTCGGCGACAAGATCATAGCCAAATACGAGTCATACCACATAGACCCCATGACAAAGTCAATCGTATTCAGTGACGCCCTTGACTTTGACCGTGCCCTGGCCATCCAGAAGTACTTTGAAGGTAGGATAAAGGTATCATTCGGTATCGGCACAAACCTGACCAACGATGTAGGCACAGTTGATCCGCTCAACATCGTTATGAAACTCAAGACCTTCCAGGTAAACCCCCGCCAGCACGTTTACCGCTGCGTAAAACTGTCCGATACCCCAGGCAAGGAGCTGGGCGATCCCGATGAGGTACATTCTTACAAAGTGATATTGGGCTTGATATAAGGCCAATATCACTTTGGCGAAATTATCACGATGAAGAAAAAGTGACACATTCGCATTTTTTTATTACCTTTGCAGCACAGAAAGATAAAGGTGATGAAAATCAGGGAGGTAATTGATGCCCTTGAGAGTTTCGCGCCTCTGCCACTGCAGGATGATTACGATAATTCAGGCTTGCAGGTTGGAACTACAGAGACCGAAGTTTCAGGGGTTTTATTGTGTCTGGACGTGACCCGTCAGGTTGTTGACGAGGCCATCAACAACGGATGCAATATGATCATTTCACACCATCCGCTGCTGTTCCGCCCGCTCAAACGTCTTACCGATGACAGCATTGGAAGCATCGTGATGAGCGCCGTACGCGTGGGTATAACAGTATACGCAAGCCACACCAATCTGGACAACGCCTTCAAGGGCGTGAACATGCGCATAGCAAACGTTCTGGGACTGACCGATGTCAAGCCCCTGGATGAGCAGCCCGACGGTAACGGCGCAGGTATCATCGGCCGATTCCCTAAATCCATGACAGAGCAGCAGTTGTTGGCTCTGGTTAAGGATAAGTTCGGAGTAACATGCATCAGACATAACGGAGAACTTGGCCGCCCGATAAAGCGTATGGCCGTTTGCGGAGGATCCGGCGCGTTCCTGACCGACAAGGCGGTAGAGCAGGGGGCCGATGCCTTTATGACCGGTGAGATTGGATATCACCGCTTCTTTGGTTATGACGGCACCATCAAACTGATTGAGGCCGGACATTTTGAGAGCGAGCAGTTCACGGTTGACCTTATTGCCGACATACTGAAGGAGGCATTCCCGAAACTGAGAGTGCTCAAGACTGCCAGCAAGACCAATCCGATAAACTATTACATAGGATAACAGACATAAAACACATATAATTATGGCAACAAACACTAAGAAAGACCCCAGCGAGTACTCTGTAGAGGAGAAACTCCAGTCACTGTATCAGCTGCAGACCATGCTGACCGAGATTGATAAGATCAAGACACTGCGCGGCGAGCTGCCTCTTGAGGTTCAGGACCTTGAGGATGAGATTGCCGGCCTGACCACACGTATTGAGAAGGCCAGTGCCGATGTCGTTGAGATGAGCAAAGGCGTTGCTGAGAACAAGAACACCATCGAGGTTTCAAGGCAGGCTGTAAACAAGTATCAGGAGCAGCAGGATCACGTTAGCAATAACCGTGAGTTTGACTCTCTGAACAAGGAGATTGAGTTCAAGAACCTGGAGATTGAGTTGGCCGAGAAGCGTATCCGTGAGTTTACAAACGCCATCAACGCCAAGAAGGAGGAGATTGAGAACAACCGCGCTCTGGTTGCCGAGAAGCAGCAGGATCTTGAGATCAAGAAGTCTGAACTTCAGGAGATCATTGAGGAGAACCGCCAGGAGGAAGAGCGTCTGCGCGAGAAGTGCAAGAATCTGGAACTCAACATTGAGCCCCGTCTGCTCCAGTCATTCAAGCGTATCCGTAACAACACACGCAACGGTCTGGGTATCGTTTATGTTCAGCGTGAGTCATGCGGCGGTTGCTTCAACAAGATTCCGCCTCAGCGTCAGCTGGATATCCGCATGCGCAAGAAAATCATCGTTTGCGAGTATTGCGGACGTATCATGATTGATCCCGAGTTGGCAGGCGTTAAGGAGGAGGTCAAGAAGGTTGAGGCTCCCAAGCGTCGTACCCGCAAGGCAGCAGCCGACGAAGAGTAATCTTAAAGATCAGAATAGTTTGGAATATCCTGCAGGAAAACGTATTTTCCTGTGGGATATTCCATTTTTACGCAGTAGTGTTTCAGGCCATTGCTTACAATGAGGTAATCTACATGGAGAACCAGATTGTAGCGGGCTATCTGGTTGAAGACCTTTTGGGTGATAGCTACGGTGGGACGTTTGTATTCTACTATTACTTTGGGCAGGCCTGCTTTGTCATAGACCACCGAATCGCAGCGGCGGGACATTCCGCTTAGGGTTATTGCCTGCTCGTTAGCTATATGTGATGCAGGAAATCCCTTGTAGTTAATAAGATATGATACGAATGCCTGGCGGACGTGTTCCTCGGGGGTGAGAGGGGTCCAGAACTTGCGAATAGGGTCCCAAACAGTTGTTTTTCCTCCCTGTTCGGATATTTTCGGCTCAAAAGGTGGCAAATTCAAATTATCAGTCATATCTTTGTAAAACACAGCGAAGTTAATAATTAGGATTTGAAATGGCAACAGCGGGAACTGCGTATCGTCAGGTTCTGAAAGAGCTTGAGAAAGGTAAATACAAGCCTGTATATTATCTGATGGGTGAAGAAGCGTTCTTCATTGATTCCATAGCCGATTATATCAGGGAGCATGCTCTGCCGGAGGAGGCCAGGGATTTCAACCAGTTGGTCCTGTACGGCAATGAGACCACTATGAATGAGGTTGTACAGCGTGCCAGGGCATATCCTATGGGATCAGACCGACAGGTTATCATTGTAAAGGAGGCTCAGCACCTGATGAAGAGAGACTCGGAGTCGGGTGGAAGTGCATCGGACATACTCAGTGCATATCTGCAGCAGCCTCAGATGAGCACAGTGCTGGTATTCTGCCACAAAAACGGCTCTCTGGATAAGCGCAAGAAGATTGTTGCTGTCATAGAGAAGGCCGGAGTGCTGTTTGAATCCAAGAAGGTCAGGGATGAGGATCTTCCTCAGTTTGTTGAGGAATTCCTGAATGAACACGGGCTCAAGATGTCATCAAAGGGCATTTCAATGATGAGCGAGTCTGTGGGAGCCGATCTCTGCCGCATGAACGGAGAGCTTGAAAAACTGATTACAGCGCTGCCTGAGGGCGAAAAAGAGATTACCCCTGAATTCATAGAAGATCATGTGGGAATAAGCAAGGACTACAATATCTTTGAATTCCGCGACGCCATCATCAATAAGAACATCCTTAAGGCAAACAAGATAGCCGCATATTACGAGAACAACCCCAAATCATACCCCATACAACTGGTTACAGCGGCCATATTCCCGTATTTCTCAAATCTGATGCTTGCATTTTATGCTCCTGACAAGACAGACAGCGGTATTGCAGAGCAGTTGGATCTGAGAAACACCTGGGGAGTGAGGGACTACACGACAGGAATGCGTAACTACACTGCCACACAGACCATGCAGATCATAAATGCCATACGCAGATATGACGGCAAGTCAAAAGGTGTCGATGCTACAGGCAACACAGGGGAGGGCTTGCTTAAAGAGTTGCTTTATATCATTCTTCACTGAGAATCCAAAATTTCAATTTTTCGGAGTGTAGTGCAGATTTGTTTCAAATTTTGAAATCTCGCACAACATGAATACAAAAGGTCATCCAAAAGATGGCCTTTAATTTTTATTAACCATTACAATTGTATAAAGTGGGCCGATATTTCCATTTGTAATGGGTGAAAAATGTACTCCAAACAATTGTGATCCAACCGGACTCAACCGGTATACAGGCTGGGGCAATATCTGTGCATAACAAGTATGCAAAACAGTATACAAGTTTGATATTTGAGTGTAACTTACTATAAATGAGATTAGTTATGGTATCATACTTGAATTTATTGAGCAGGGTTGGGTGGCGGTTTATGCAAAATGCCGAAAATGAGGGTTGCGAGGGGGAGCATTGGTTTTTATAGCACGGATTTTCAGTATATTACGCAAGTTTCCTAAAGCAAATTTCAAGTCAGCCTATCGCCATACCTGTGGATATATGCGATTCTTGCCGGGATGGTTGACAGATGTTTCGTTGTTACAAATGTTGTATACAAATGTTTGACACAAATTGTCTATTGTAAATACCAAAAATGATTGATACATTTGTAACGGCAACCAAAAATGACACATTTCTTATGAGAGAGAGACTTGAAGAACTGATGCAACTGTTGAATCTGAATCCGACTCAGTTCGCAAACGCCATTGGAGTGCAGCGCGCAACGCTTCAGCATATACTAAGTGGTAGAAATGAGCCAAGTCTGAAGATTATCATGGCCATACACACCAGTTTTCCGGATGTTGAACTGGAATGGCTCCTGAACGGAAAGGGATCAGCTATACCTCAACTGCAGCAGAATGAACCGGAGAAGGATGATTACCCCCTCTTGCCGGGCATGGAGAGTCTCTTTTTTACGGACGATGTACGGAATTCTCCCGAAAATTCAAATCTCAGAGGGGAAGAAAACACTCCGAAACAACGCAAAAGACGTAATAATAAGGAGGTTGAGCCCGTCTCAGAGGCCGAGTTTCCAGGTAAGGACAAGACAATAAAAGAGGTCGTAGTGTTCTTTGCAGACGGCACGTATCAGAAATTTTCATCGGATTTAAAAAAATAATACGGTTTTTTTGATTTTTTTAAATTTGATGTTTATATTTGCTGATACTAGAACAAACACATTACAGCTATGAGAAGATATCTATTTGTTTTGGCTATTGCAACATTCGTGCTGGCCGGTTGCCGTAGCTCCAAGGAAACATCTAAAACGAATCAGAAGGAGGTTTGGCAGACTTTGCTGGTTAAACAGCTTGACGCCAAGGTTGAGGACCAGATTATCACTGTCAAATACAACAACGGCACCACCTTGTGCTATAAGATCCTGGATAATTTCGGTAATGTTGCCCTTACATGGGACAGAACTAATGGCCGTAGCAAATTTGATGAGGGCGCAAGTGCCTACAAGGGCGATATAAGCGTTCCCTCGTTCATTACAACAGGTGAGAATGATGAATTCACATTCCGTGTAATGGAGATTGACCAGAATGCATTCTACGGCTGCGCCGAAGTAACCTCAGTTGATCTTCCGTACAGCGTCCTTCGCATTCAGAATGACGCATTCAAGGGTTGCTCAGGCATCAAGAAGTTCACTGTAAACCAGAATAACCAGTCTTACAAGGATATTGACGGCGTTCTGTACAGCAAGGACAGCAAGATGCTTGTCAAGTATCCCGCCAAGAAGGAAAACACTGATTACATCATCTCTGAGGAGGTTTCAGTTATCTGCACCGAGGCATTTATGGATAATGAATTCCTCAAGAAGATCACCGTCGGTAACTTTGTAACCGCAATCTCAGACAACTCATTCAAGAACTGCACTTCACTTGAGGAGGTTGAGTTGGGCAGCAACACCAGAATTCTTGGTGTAGACGCCTTCAAGAACTGCCCCAAGCTGGCACTTGTCAACGTACACGGCATGTGGCCGCCTCATTGCAGCCCCACGGTATTTGACAACGACATCAAGCAGACCGCTAAGTTGTACATCCCCAGAGGTCAGATGATGAGATACAGAAGAACTCTTGAGTGGAGAGACTTCAAGAATGTTCAGGAATACTAATTATATACTACCTATATCTAACCAGGGTGCAATCTCTTTCGGGGTTGCACCTTTTTTATTACCTTCGCGCCGTAAACAAGTGCTATACAATGAAGAAATTCCAGTTGGACCTGACAGTAGCCGATAACCGCATGGTCGGTCCCTCTGCAACGCTTCTGACCCTGCAGTATCCGGGTGAACTTCCGGAAATGGTAGCTGGACAGTTTGCCGAGTTGCAGGTACCGTCAGCCAAGGTTATGCTGCGCAGACCTATATCAATCCATTCCATTGACCGTAAGAACAGTCTCATAGAGTTCCTGATACAGATTGTAGGTGAAGGAACCCGTTCTCTTGCCGATATCAAGGCCGGCGATAAGGTGAACGTGCTGTTGCCCCTGGGTAACGGTTTCAGTTACCGCAGCACCCATGTGGCAAAGCCTCTGCTCATAGGCGGAGGAGTAGGTGTGGCACCGCTTCTGTTCCTTGGACAGGAGTTTGCCGAGCACGGAATACGCCCCGCATTCCTGTTTGGAGGACGTACAGAGTCTCTTATCCTGCGTAAGGAGGAGTTCCAGAAGTACGGTGACCTGTTCATGACAACCGAGGACGGATCTGTAGGCGAGAAGGGATTCGTTACCAATCACAGTCTTCTGCTTGACAGTGAGCATTTTGACAGGATTTACGCCTGCGGTCCCACACCTATGCTGAAGGCAGTGGCACTCTGGGCAAAGGAGCATGAGATAGCATGTGAGGTTTCGCTGGAGCATCGTATGGCCTGCGGAATAGGCGCCTGCCTGTGCTGTGTAGAGGATACGGCCGATCAGGGCAACGTGTGTGTATGTAAAGAGGGTCCGGTTTTTGAAATAGAAAGACTGAAATGGTTCAACTGAATACAAAAATAGGCTCACTTG
Source organism: Bacteroidaceae bacterium (assembly GCA_045586125.1). GTDB lineage: Bacteria > Bacteroidota > Bacteroidia > Bacteroidales > Bacteroidaceae > Colenecus. The sequence goes on from JAZMZT010000269.1 coordinate 7,290, forward strand.
AGCTCAAGAACCCCGTAATGACCGCATCCGGTACATTCGGGTACGGCACGGAATATGCTGACTTTATGGACATAAGCCGCCTGGGCGCCATTATAGTCAAGGGTACCACACTCGCTCCGCGTCAGGGTAATCCTTATCCGCGCATGGCCGAGACTCCATCGGGCATGCTCAATGCCGTAGGTCTGCAGAACAAGGGTGTAGACTACTTTGTGGACCATATCTATCCTGAGGTACAGAAGATAGGCACTGCCATAATCGTGAACGTATCCGGCTCATGCATTGATGATTACGTTCAGACAGCAGGCATCATAAACACACTTGATGACATACCTGCCATAGAACTGAATATCTCTTGCCCCAACGTAAAGCAGGGCGGTATGGCGTTCGGAGTCAATCCGGAAAGCGCCGCTCAGGTTGTAAGCGCTGTACGTAAGGCCTATGACAAGACCCTGATAGTGAAGCTGTCGCCCAATGTGACCGATATCACCGAGATAGCCCGTGCCGTAGAGGGTGCAGGCGCCGACAGCGTATCACTCATCAACACAATGCTGGGTATGGCAATCGATGCCGAGAAGCGCCGTCCGATACTCTCAACCGTCACAGGCGGTATGAGCGGACCTGCCGTAAAACCCGTCGCACTGCGCATGGTATGGCAGACTGCAAAGGCTGTGAAGATACCTGTGATAGGACTTGGAGGCATCTGCTCGGCAACTGACGCAATTGAGTTTCTGCTTGCGGGTGCATCGGCCATACAGATAGGTACAGCCAACTTTATTGATCCTTCAATATCTGAGAAAGTGGTTGACGGAATTGCCGATTACCTGGAGCGCCACGGATTCAGTTCCGTTCAGGAGATTATCGGAGCACTGCAAGTTTGACGATCTTAGTCAGAAGGTATGTGACGCATATTGCCAGGAGGCAGTAGAGCGGGAATTTGCAGTAAGAGAACTTTACGATCTCGTCCAGCACAGGACATTCAATGAAATAGAACAGGAAGCTGTTGACTCCGATGAAGTTCAACAGCTTGTTGTTTATATTGACCACCCGTATCAGATATATGAACATAAACGGGGCTATTGCATTGAATACTATCGAGTTGAAGTGGAACAGGAAGATTGATGCCATCAAGGCTATGCATACCAGACTAACGGTAAGCGGAGGCATCTTTTCAAACAGTTCCCTGCGGTAAGCCACCAGAGAGCCAAGCGGGAATGCAAGTATGGTATTGTACCACCACAGTCCGAATCCGGCCCGGCGCATTACCAGAATGAAGATTGCCGTCATTGTAAACAGCAGTATCACTCTGACGGTATTGGGAATCCTGGTCATGAACAGGCCGAACATGATTATGTATGCCGGCACAATCACCTTGAAGAACCAGTTCTCAACATCGGGATGCATGGAGAAGGTGAATATCTCTCTGAATATGTGCGTGGTAAGTTCCTGACGGTTGAATATGAGCAGCGTTATAATTTCAACGCACCAATAGACCAGAAGCGGCACAAACAACTTCCGGACCTTTGATATGACATATTTCATGTCAATGGAGCCTTGGCGTTTGTCAAGGGCCAGAAACATGCCGTAACCGGACAGGAAGAAGAATATTGATACTCCCATTGCAGCCCAGAGTTCCATATGGAGGCTGTCAAGCCATCCGGGGTAGAAGTATCCTGTATCAGTCCTTGGATAGCCGTTGAAGGCATGGCCGATGATGATCATCAGCATCGCGACACCTTTCAGAGAGTAGGTATCGTCATAATCCAGGAACTGACGCAGACGGAGTTTCATTACTTCAAAAGGTCGGGACGCAGGCGTTTGGTGCGCTCCATGGATTGCTGGAATTCCCAGTCGTCTATAAGTGCCTGGTTGCCTGAAAGCAGCACATCGGGCACAAGCCAGCCTTTATACTCGGCGGGACGGGTGTAGACGGGTGGGGCAAGCAGATTGTCCTGGAAGCAGTCGGACAGGGCCGATTGCTCATCGGACAAAACACCGGGTATAAGGCGTACGATGCTGTCAGTCATTACGGCTGCAGCAAGTTCGCCACCGGTCAGGACGTAGTCGCCGATGCTTATCTCGCGGGTAATCAGATGCTCGCGGATGCGGTAATCGATCCCTTTGTAGTGGCCGCACAGGATGATCACATTGTTGAGTAGCGAGAGGCTGTTGGCAGTCTTCTGGTTGAACTGCTCGCCGTCGGGTGAGGTGTATATTACCTCATCGTAGTCGCGCTGTGACTTGAGATCTGTTATCAGGCGGTCTATGGGTTCTATCTTCATAACAAGGCCGGCACAGCCTCCATAGGGGTAGTCATCGGTCTTGTGGTGCTTATCGGTTGTGTAGTCCCTTATGTCGTGCAGATGGATCTGGGCAAGACCTGCTTTCTGGGCGCGTGCCATCATTGAGCAGTTAAAGAAACCCTCAAGCATATCGGGAAATACTGTCAGTATATCTATACGCATAAATATGTACTCTAAACGCCTGCAAAATTACAAAATTATGCGTAAATTCGCGGTCTGAAAACTGCACTTTCAAGACAGGGTATAAAAATGAGCGAAACCGAACGGATATTAGAGCTGCGCGAGTTGTTGCATAAATACAACAACCTGTACTATGTGCAGAACGCTCCCGTCATATCCGATATCGAGTTTGATAAACTTATGCATGAGCTCATTGACCTGGAAGAGCGTCATCCTGAACTTTACGATCCCAATTCTCCCACACAGCGTGTAGGCAGCGACCTGAGCAAGGGCTTTGAGCAGGCCGAGCACCGATATCCCATGCTTTCATTGGACAACACCTATAATGAGCAGGAAGTGCGGGATTTCTTTCAGCGTGTTAGCAGCCTCCTTAACGAGCCGTTTGAGATATGCTGTGAGCTTAAGTATGACGGCCTTTCAATATCGCTTATTTATGAGGACGGCAAACTGGTTCAGGCTGTAACCCGTGGTGACGGCGTCAAGGGCGATATCGTGACCGATAACGTGCGCACCATCAAATCCGTGCCTCTGGTACTCCAGAAGGGCAGTTATCCCCGCAATTTTGAGATACGCGGTGAGGTTCTGATGCCCTGGACATCGTTTGAGCGCCTTAACGCCGAGCGTGAACAGCAGGAGGAACCTCTGTTTGCCAACCCGCGCAATGCCGCATCGGGCACCCTCAAACTGCAGAATCCGCAGGAGGTATCACGCCGCCAGTTGGATTCATACCTGTATTATCTGCTGGGCGAGCAGTTACCCTGTGACGGCCATTATGAGAACATGATGGAGGCACAGAAATGGGGTTTCAAGG
>JAZMZT010000270.1:0-10714 GCA_045586125.1 Bacteroidaceae bacterium
TTGCTACTCCCAAGAAGATGGGTGCACAGACTGCCGAGGCTAACATCAACGCCGGTATCGCTGCTGCCAATCAGATCGTGGGCTTCCTGAAGGATGGTATAACCAAGTTTATGGTTAACAGATAATGGCTATAGTAAAACCATTTCAGGGCATACGTCCGCCCAAGGAACTTGTAGAGAAGGTGCAGAGCCGTCCTTATGATGTGCTCAACTCAGAGGAGGCCAAGGCCGAGGCTGCAGGCAACGAGATGTCTCTTTATCACATCATCAAGCCTGAGATTGACTTTGATCCCATAGCCGAGGAAACTGATCCCCGCGTATATGCCAAGGCTGCCGAGAACTTCCGTAAGTTTCAGGACAAAGGCTGGCTCAAGCGTGACACCAAGGAGCAGTACTACATCTACGCTCAGACTATGAACGGAAAGACCCAGTACGGTCTTGTGGTATGCGCATACGTTGAGGATTACCTCAAGGGCAACATCAAGAAGCATGAGCTTACCCGCGCCGACAAGGAGGAGGACCGCATGAAGCATGTTCGCGTAAACAACGCCAACATTGAGCCGGTGTTCTTTGCCTATCCCGATGACAAGGTTCTTGACGAGCTTGTTGCCAAGTACGTGAAGGGTGCTCCCGAGTATGATTACGTAGCTCAGGGGGACGGTTTCCGTCATCAGCTCTGGATAATAGACAAGGATGAGGATATCAAGACCGTAACCGAGAGGTTTGCAGGTATTCCTTCACTCTACATAGCCGACGGTCACCACCGCTCAGCCGCCGCTGCTCTGGTAGGTGCCGAGAAGGCCCGTCAGAACCCCAACCATCGCGGTGATGAGGAGTACAACTACTTCATGGCAGTTTGCTTCCCGGCTTCACAGCTCACCATCATCGACTACAACCGCGTTGTCAAGGATCTTAACGGCATGACATCGGCCGAGTTCCTCAAGGCTCTGGAGAAAAACTTCATTGTTGAGAAGAAGGGTAAGGATATATTCAAGCCGTCAGAATTGCACACATTCTCACTCTATCTGGATGGAGAGTGGTACAAACTGACCGCAAAGAAGGGCACATTTGATGACAGCGATCCTATAGGTGTCCTGGATGTTACAATATCTTCAAACCTGATTCTGGACCAGTTGCTGGGCATCAAGGACCTGCGCCGCGACAAGCGTATAGACTTTGTAGGCGGTATACGCGGTCTGGGTGAACTCAAGCGCCGCGTTGACAGCGGTGAGATGAAGATGGCTCTTGCGCTTTATCCCGTTTCAATGAAACAGCTTATGGATATAGCCGATACAGGCAATATTATGCCTCCCAAGACCACTTGGTTTGAGCCTAAACTCCGCTCAGGTCTGGTAATCCACTCATTGGATTGAATATAAGGCGATAATCAAATAAATCCTCCGGTAACATTGTTTGCCGGAGGATTTTTTAATATATTCGCGGACGTTAAAGAAACTAACAATTAATGAAATCAGTAAAGTTTATTAAGGCAACAATGTTGATAGTCACGTTGTTGCTAACATTGTCTTGTGATAAGGAGGACGTAGTTCCGGAGGTTCCTGTTTCAAATTCAATGGCTTTGGGCAGTTTCCAGGCAACCTCGTTTACGGTAAATCTTACAGGTACGTTTGATGGTGCCGAAAAGACGGATCTTATTAAGGGCAAACGCGGTGTTATGTATTGCGTCAAGTCCGATGATGCCGAGAGCAAATTCAAGGAGTGGCTTAACGGTAATGACAATCCTGGATGCACTATCATAGATAAAGCGGATTTCTCGGGTACTACAATGAAGTGTCTGATAACCGGTCTTACGGCAAATACTGAATACAGCTATTGCCTGTTCCTGCAGAGGGCCAACGGCAACAGGGAGATAAGTGCCATGTCTACTTTCAAGACCCAGCCGTTCAATCCTGAGATGAAGAGCTTTGATGTAAAGGGTGTTGAGTGTTTCGTGGCTTTCGCAGAGGGAAAGATAATCATTGACGATAAGGATGGTTCATACTGCGAAACCGGTGTCCTGATTTCCGAGGATATGAATTGCGATATAAACAATTCCGCAATTTTCAAGCAAAAAGGGGTGTATAGTCCCGATATTAGTGCCAGAATGGACGGATTGAAGTCAGACACCCACTACTATTGCCGCATGTATGTCAAATATCCCGTTTCGGATGGAAAGTTTGATTACGTTTATGGTCAGACTAAGATAATCAAGACCAAGGATTTTAATGTGGTTGCAGTTGATCTGGGCGTGAGTGTTTATTGGGCTTCATATAATGTCGGTGCTGAGAGTCCGGAAGAGTCCGGAAATTATTATGCGTGGGGAGAAGTAGAGCCTAAGAAGACCTATAGTTGGGCAACTTATAAGTTACAACAAAACCAAAAATACAATACTGATACTCTTTCATCAAATGTCACATCTATCAAATTGCTGGAGCGGTCTGAAGATGCAGCAAATTACAACTGGGGCGGTGAATGGAGAATTACTACAAATGCTGAATTTGAGGAGTTGCGTGATAATACATGGTTCTATGCAGCCGAAAGAAATGGCATTAATGGTTTTAGAATTGTAAGTAAAATCAATGGTAATGAGATATTTGTTCCTTATGCCGGATTTATGCGTGATAATGTAATTCACGGTAAGGGAAAAGCCATAGTCTTCTTCTTGCGTGATTTGTATTTCTGCAGGAGCATGTATGGGTATTACTATTGGCAAGTCTGGGCAGAAGAGAATCACTTTGAATTCAGCCGCTGGGATGGCGTTGCCATACGCCCTGTCTATCCTAAGGAATAAACAAGCACAAAAGGGACGGTTCTATCTGTGTGGGCTCACACAGATAGAACCGTCCCTTTTGTGTCAACCCGATCTTTCTTGGGGAGTTTGGCGTTGACCTCGTTGTAGGCGTGGCAGGTAAGTTCCTCTATCAGGGTACGATCCACATCGGCGTCCAGACGTATCTGGTTCCAGTATTTTTTGTTCCAGTGGAACGCGCCTTCTATTGCGGCGTAATGGTCACGCAGTTCAAGCGCACGGTCCGGATCGCACTTCAACACCACGATATCGGGCTTATCGAGCGTAATGCAGGCAAAAATCTTGCCTTTGAGCCTGAAAACCACAACCGTATCGTCAAACGGCATATCCTCGGTAACCAGCGGCAGACTCAGGCAGTATTCGCGGAACAGTTCTATATCCATAACGCGTTTCAGTTCAACAGTTTGACGATCTGCTCCAGATAGCGGGCATCGGTCTCATCAAAGGTGTTCTGATACCTGCTGTCAATGTCAAGTACGGCCGATACTTTATCGGCTTTGAATACGGGTACAACTATTTCGCTGCGGGACTCGCTGCTGCAGGCTATGTGTCCCGGGAACTTATCAACATCGGGCACTACTATGGTCTCGCGGCGCTGCCAGGAGGTTCCGCACACTCCGCGTCCCAGCGCTATCCTTGTGCAGGCTATCGGACCTTGGAACGGCCCCAGTACCAGTTGCTCCTTGCCGTCCTTATCGGCACGTACAATATAGAATCCTGTCCACCAGAATCCCATAGTCTCATGGATCAGTGCTGCCAGATTAGCCATATTGGCAATCAGGTCAGTCTCTCCGTCCAACAGTGCAGCTGCCTCTTTGAGCAACTGTGCGTATTTATGTTCTTTCTCTAAGTCTGTCATATGCCACAAAATTACTATTTTTATGACAATTTTTGCGGATATGGCGGAGCATTGGAGCATATATGCAGATTGGAACCCTTGGCATGGATGTACCAAGATAAGCCCGGGTTGCAAGTACTGCTATGTGTACAGGCAGGATGAGATGTATGGAAGCGAGATAGGGAGCAATCTGGCCCGCAAGACCGCCGCATTCAACCTGCCCGTCAAGCGTAAGCGTGACCGTAGTTGGAAAATTGAGCCGGGCAAGATGGTATTTACCTGCTTTACATCGGATTTCCTTCTAAAGGATGCCGATGAGTGGCGCCGTGAGTGCTGGCAGATGATGCGCGTTCGCAGTGACCTGTGGTTCTATTTTTTTACCAAGCGCATAGACCGTTTTATGGAGTGCATCCCTGATGACTGGGCCGATGGTTATGACAACGTGCTGGTGGGCTGTACGGTAGAGAACCAGCAGATGGCCGATTACAGGCTTCCGATATTCAAGAGTCTGCCTATCAAGCACAAATCAATCATTGTGTCGCCGTTGATTTCGGCAGTGAATATCTCTGAGTATCTGGACAGTAGTATTGAAGAGGTGTCGGTAGGAGGGGAGTCGGGGGTTGATGCGCGTCCGTGCAATTATGACTGGGTGCTGGATTTGCGCCGCCAGTGTGTAGAGAAGGATGTGCCTTTCAGGTTCCATCAAACCGGCGCAAAGTTCATAAAGGACGGAAAACAGTATTATGTAAGGCGTCCGTTTCAACTCAGTCAGGCCCACAAGGCCAACATTGATTATAAGATAGACCAATTCTTTGTGCCGGAGAAAGTCAAATTTGAGTGGAAGGAATCAGACTATCGGCAGGAAGAGTTGTTTGGATTGTATCAGGCTGACCTAAATATGTGAATTATGAAGAAACACTTACTTCTTGTAGCCCTTCTGGCGTTGCCATTTTGTGGAGTTAATGCCCAGCGCGGCAATTATGACTTGCCCGATGAGGATGTATACGGATATCTTTACTGCCATATGTCCGATCACGGGCAGTGGACCGCTTACGCTCTGTCTCAGGACGGGCTCCATTTTCATGACCTGTTGTGCGGCGATTCCATCTTCTCGGCAGCAGAAATGGCTGGTATTGAGGGCGGAACACGCGATGCCTACATCTGCCGGCGTCATGACGGCAAGGGGTATCTTATGGTAGCCACCGATATGAACAACCGCGCCACGCGCCGGCTTGGCAAGCAGAGCGAGTGGGAGAACTACGGAATAGACCTGCTCACCAGCGATGACCTTATTAATTGGAAATCGGTAAGCGTAGATTTCCGCAAGGGACCGTACTGTTTCAGCGACGCACACCTGTCATCAATCAAGCCGGCCTACAATGATTTCAGCAAGATATGCAGGGTGTGGGCTCCTCAGGTAATCTGGGATGATGCGTTTGTTTGGCCCGATGGCAGCAAAGGCGGTTATATGGTCTATTTTTCCATGCTCAACCGGGCCGAGGAGCGTTATGACCGCATGTACTATTGCCATGCAGATGAATCGTTTACCAAGTTGACCCAGCCCCGATTGCTGTTTGACTGGGGTTATGCTACGATAGATGCTGATATCAACTGGCTGGAATCGGACAGTCTGTTCCACCTTATGATTAAGAAGGAGGGAGGGCAGCCGGGACTCTTTACATCGGCCGCTGCTGAACTTACCGGACCCTGGCCCGAGCCTGACAACCGGGACTATGTAAACTTTGAAGGGAATAAGAAATGTGAGGGCGTATCGGCATTCAGGGTTGCCGGCGAGGATGGCTGGAGGATAGGCTATATAGAGTACTCAAGCAGGCCGCACAACTACCGCATCTGTAAGGCCGACAGGTTTATGCGCAATTTCACACAGCCGCAGAACATAGAGGGTGTGGACGGTCCGCAGCACGGATCTTTCATGCGCCTTACCCGTTCGGAATACGAGCGTCTGCAGCAGTGGAGTGACCGCCTGGAACCTGAGCATCTGCAGCCCGATGTGAACAATCCGGTGTTCCAGGGCCTGCATGCTGATCCTGAAGTGCTCTACAGCAACCTGACCGGCAAATACTACATCTATCCTACAACCGATGGCAGTTACCAGTGGCACAACCATGATTTCAAGTGTTTCTCATCGGCCGACCTTAAGACCTGGGCCGATGAGGGCGTGATTCTGGACCTGCAGGACCTGGAGTGGGGTAAGGAGTACGCATGGGCACCGTGTATCATAGAGAAACCGGTATATAAGAATCCGCGACTGCTGCAAAAAATGCGCAAGCCCAAGTTTACGGGCTATAAATACTACTATTACTTTGTGGCCAACAAATCCATAGGCGTGGCTGTTGCCGACCGTCCCGAAGGTCCGTTCCTGGATGCTATAGGCGGTCCGCTCCTTACCCAGGAGGAGATTGGCGCACCCAATATCGTGATTGATCCGGATGTATTCATGGACCCCAAGACCGGCAAGTATTACCTCTACTGGGGCAACTCATATCTGTGGATGGCCGAACTGGCTGATGATATGATATCAATTGTGCCCGGCACCATGCATGAACTTATCCCGCGCCGAAGGATAGGAGAGTATCACTATCTGGAGGGGACATACGTATTTGAGCGTAACGGACTCTACTACTTCATGTGGTCCGAGAACATTACCCGTTCAGCCTATTACAGAGTGCGTTATCTGATATCGGACTCGCCAACCGAATTTGTTCGCAACGGCCAGCCGGCCAAGGTTGAGGAGCAGATAATCCTGCAGCAGGATCCGTCGCTGCAGATATTCGGAACCGGTCACAATGCGGTAATCTGCAAGCCCGGGACCGATGAGTGGTATATGGTCTATCACCGCTTTACACGCCCGGATGGAATCAAGATGGGGCTGTCGGGCGGATATAACCGTGAAATCTGCATAGACCGCATGTATTTCAATACTGACGGTACGATTGTGCCTGTCAAGCCTTCCCTGTAACCCGTTTTGTTTTTATATATTTGCAACAGGAATAAACCTTAAACAAAAATATTACATATGAAAAGATTGCTTTTTATCAGCCAACTTGCAGTTGCATGCCTTTTGATGACAGGTTGTGGCCAGAAGCCCGCCGATGTAAACAGTTTTGACGATATCGTGGCATCACGCCGCAGCATACGTGACTATGACGCCTCCAAGCCTATAAGCCAGGAGGAGGTCATGGAACTTATAAAATGTGCCCAGGAGGCTCCGTCATGGGCCAACCAGCAGCCCTCCAAGTATTATGTTGCCATGAGTGAGGAAAAGGTGGCAGCTGTAAAGAATCTGGTAGGTGAGGGTAATAAGCGCAATACTGCCGGCGCCCCTGTAATGATTGTTTCAACCTATGTAAAGGGACGTTCAGGCTTTTTCCGCGGCAATCCGGCCAATGAGATTGGTGACGGATGGGGCGCATATGATAACGGTCTGAGCAACGCTTACTTTATCCTGAAAGCCCGTGAGCGCGGTTTTGACACCCTGATCATGGGTATGCGTGACTCAGATGAACTGCGCAAGCTGTTTGCCATTCCCGATGATGAGTGCATCATGGCTGTAATCAGCCTGGGTTACCGTGCATCGGACCCCAACCGTCCTGACCGTAAGTCAACATCTGAGATTGTAAAGTTCTTTTGATTGATAAGCAATGAAAAAGATAATAGCAACAGCCAAGGCTCCGGCTGCAATAGGACCTTATTCACAGGCAGTTAACCTGAACGGAACTGTGTTTGTATCCGGTCAGCTTCCCGTAAATCCTGCCGACGGAACAATTCCCGCCGGTATTGAACTCCAGACCCGCCAGGCTATGGATAACATAGGTGCTATCCTTAACGAGGCAGGGCTGACATTCAATGATATAGTAAAGACTACGGTGCTTATGGCCGACCTTAAGGATTTTGCCGCTATGAATGCCGTCTATGCCGAGTATTTCCCTGCCGATAAGCCTGCACGTGCATGCTTTCAGGTTGCAGCAGTACCCAAGGGCGCTCTTTTGGAAATAGAAGCAATAGCCGGTAAATAATGGCTGCTATCGATACATACTTGACCGTAAAGGGAGAGGCCCAGGCGCAGTTTGTTGAGCAGCGCAGCCGCTTTATATCCTTTATCTGGCACGTTACAACGGCCGATGAGGTCAAGGAGCGTATCGCAGCCCTGCAGAAAGAGTATTATGATGCCCGGCACGTGTGCTATGCCTACATGCTTGGAGCAGAGAGGACCGATTGGCGCGCAAATGACAATGGCGAGCCATCAGGAACGGCAGGAAAGCCTATTCTGGGGCAGATAAACAGTGCCGGGCTGAGTGATGTGCTGATAGCCGTTGTGCGCTACTTTGGCGGAGTTAAACTGGGAACCTCAGGTCTGACCGAGGCCTACCGTTTGGGCGCCCAGCAAGTTATAGAGAAGGCCGATATCATCACGGCGTATGTGGAGCGCGATGTTACCGTGCTGTTCACCTACAACATGATGAATGTTGTGATGAAGGCAGCCAAGGACCTGGATGTTCAGATGGGCACACAGGATTGGGGCAGTTTCATGAGTGATAAGTTTCCGGGCAGTTTTGACTGCAGGATGACCTTCAGAGCCAGACTTTCAGTGGCCGATGAGTTGGAGAGGAAACTGGATGCGATAGGTGAGACTCAGGCAGTAAGAGAGATAATTATTGATAAATGATATGAGAATAGTAAAGTATGTTTTGGGACTGTCAGTGGCTTTGATGGCTATGAGTTCACAGTCCTGCACTCAGGCAAGACCTGAAAACAAGAGTGGACATGACCTTTGGCTGGGCGATATAACCGTCCCTGTAGTTGCTACCAATACGGAATTGCTCAAGGAATATGACAAGGAACTGGGTGATGAGGGATTCCGCATCAGACAGAATGATAAAGGAGTGGCTGTGATTTATGCCAATACCCAAGCAGGCATAATGTACGGTACCTACCATCTGAAACGTCTGGGAGAGTGCGGAAAACTGAATCTGGACAAGGAGATTGTAGAGGTTCCGGCTTTCAGGTACAGGGTACTGAACCACTGGGATAATCCCAATCTGACTGTTGAGCGCGGTTATGCAGGCAAGTCACTTTGGAAATGGGAGGAACTGCCTGGCAAGATCCGTCCCGAGTATGAGGAGTATGCCCGCGCCAACGCATCCATCGGCATAAACGGAACCGTACTGAATAACGTGAACGCCGATCCCTGCATGCTTACACGCGAGTATCTGGAGAAGGTTAAGGTGCTGGCCGACATATTCCGTCCGTACAATCTCAAGGTATATCTGTCACTCAACTTTGCCGCTCCCAAGCATCTGGCAGGCCTTAAGACCAGCGATCCCCTTGACAAAGATGTAATCAAGTGGTGGAACGACAAGGTTGCCGAGATTTACAGCATAATACCCGACTTTGGAGGATTCCTGGTAAAGGCAAACTCCGAGGGTCAGTCAGGCCCGCAGGATTACGGCCGCACCCATGCCGACGGTGCCAATATGATTGCCGATGCCTTGAAACCCTACGGTGGAATCGTAATGTGGAGAGCATTCGTCTATGCACCGGAATCACCTGACCGCGCTAAGCAGGCCGTCGAGGAGTTCAAGCCGCTGGACGGACAGTTCCGTGACAACGTGATAATACAAATCAAGAACGGACCGGTTGATTTCCAGCCTCGTGAGCCGTTCAGCCCGCTGTTCGGACAGCTTGAGAAAACAAATATCATGGCCGAGATGCAGATTACCCAGGAGTATCTGGGACACAGCAACCATATGGTATATCTGCATCCCATGTGGAAGGAGTGCCTTGACAGCGATACCTATCAGAACGGGAAGGGTAGTACCGTAGCAGCCGAGACATTGGGTAAGGTACACGGAAATACCCAGTGGAGCGCAATTGCCGGTGTTACCAATATAGGTGACAGCGTAAACTGGTGCGGACATCATATGGCTCAGTCCAACTGGTATGCGTTTGGCCGTATGGCATGGAATCCGGACCTGAGTTCCGAGGAGATTATCGATGAGTGGATAAAGCAGACCTTCACAGCCGATAAGAAATTCGTGGAGCCTGTAGCCAAGATGCTTCTTGCTTCACGTGAGGCTTGCGTAAAGTATGAGATGCCCATGGGCCTGCATCATACGTTCAAAGGTCCGGATCATTACGGACCCGGTCCCTGGGACCGCTCCAGCCGTCCTGACTGGGAACCTGCCTATTATCATAAGGCCGCTGCCGACGGAGTGGGTTTTGACCGCACTTCAAAAACCGGAACAGATGCCGTATCTCAGTATAATGAGCCGCTCCGTTCACTTTATGACAATGTGGAGACCTGCCCCAAGGAACTTATCCTGTGGTTCCACCATCTGCCTTGGGATTACAAGATGAAGAGCGGACGCACCCTTTGGGATGAACTCTGCTACACCTATGAGGAGGGTATCAACGAAGCCCGCGGCTTTATCAAGACCTGGGAAAGCGTTGAGAAATATGTGGATCCTTACCGTTACGGACAGATTCACGACAAACTGGTACGTCAGGCAAAGGATGCCATCTGGTGGAGAGATGCTACTATGCTATACTTCCAGCAGTACTCCAAAATGGAGATTCCGGCTGATTGCACACCGGCTCAGCACACGCTTGATGAACTGCGTCGTTTCCGTCTTGGAATTACCAATTACGAGACTCCGGCTTTGGACAAATTGCCCGAGTATACTTTGGAATAGGCGAAAAAACCGATGAAATGGTTGGTTTTATTGAAATTAACTTATATTTGCAGCATATTTATTAACCAAACAAAAAGGATTATGAAAAAATTATTGGTAATCGCAGCAGCGATTCTTTCATTCAGTGCAGTAAACGCTCAGGTTGCATATGTTGGCTATCAGAATGTGCCTGGTACCAGAAAAGTTACGGTTGCAAATTCAACGACTACTTATAAGTACTCAAATTCAGGCTTCTTCCTGGGTGGCGCAATGAATTTTGAAATTGCAGATGCTCTCGGTATTCAGCCTGGTCTGGAGGTAAGCTATTTTGGAAGAACTGATACTCCTTTAGGCGTAGATGATAAATTCTCAATGT
>JAZMZT010000271.1:0-2576 GCA_045586125.1 Bacteroidaceae bacterium
AGTTGTCTTCCTAAGACCGCTTGGCCTCCGACTTCACTGTAAACAGTACCGCAAATGCATTCAGAAACAGCCAGTTGCCGGTCATGCGTATAAGGTCAATCAGAAGTCCGGTATTGAGCAGGAACAATGGAACAAACAGTGTATTGCCCACAAAATCCAGACGGTTCATCAGGGGCGAAGACTTGGGTATGTAGCGGTTCAGCACGATACCTGCCAGGAATGCGCCTACAATTGAATCCAGCCCTATGAACTGGGCCAGTCCGCAACTGAGTGCAAGCAGTATCATCACAAACAAAAAGTGCGAGAAACTGTTTGTCACCTTATGGAAGAAACCGCGGGCCAGACGGGGATAAATCAGTATTACAGCCGATATATATACTGCAATCTTGAGGATGAACCACAGCGGATTGAATTCGGCATCGCCGTGGGTGGACATCATCACCGCATAGACTATCAGAGCCAGCAGAATGGCAACCAGGGCACCTGCAACCGAAATGGTCACGCTCTTGCGTCGGGCCAGTCCGTATCGGCTTATGATAGGATAGGATATAAGGGTGTGCGATCCCATGATACAAGCCAGTATGGCCGATGTCCGGGCGGGCAACTTAAGCAGCCAGACGCATGAGAAATAGCACAACGCCCATGGAACGGCAAAGGTGAGTATGCCAAAGATGATGCCCCACACCTTGTTGCGTTTCATCTCCTCCAGGTCAATGCCCAGTCCGGCAAAGAACATGATGAAGAGCAGTCCCATGCGGCTGAAGAACTGAATCTCGGGCGTGACCTGCAGTATGTTCAGAACCCCGGGGCCGATGAGCACACCCGTAACTATCAGGCCTGCAATCTGCGGGAATCTGAGCCTCTTGCATAGTATGGGCACAAACAAAACCAGCGTCAGGACCACAAAACAGATCCAGATGCTGTCAGTCATGGGGAACAGTTGTTGATAACTCATCTTTGGTTATTACGCTACGAAGATAATTATAATTCCCTGATTTTGTAATTTCGCGTTATAAAAGATTGCATATGATAGACTACCAGAAGGAACTCAACCTAAGCCAGCGCGATGCCGTCCTTTATACCGAGGGCGACAGCATGGTAATAGCCGGTGCGGGTTCCGGAAAAACACGTGTACTCACGTACAAGATTGCCCATCTGCTGGAGGAGGGAGTTGATCCATGGTCCATCCTGGCGCTCACCTTTACCAACAAGGCCGCCGGTGAGATGAAACAGCGCATAGCAGCGCGAGTGGGAGAGAACCGTGCCCGTTATCTCTGGATGGGTACTTTTCACAGTATATTCAGCCGTATCCTGCGCTCTGAGGCTGCGCTTATCGGTTATACATCCAACTTTACCATCTACGACCAGCAGGACAGCCAGAACCTGATAAAAACCATTGTCAAGGATATGCAGCTGGATGACAAGACCTATAAGGCAAGCGTGGTCCAGAACCGTATCAGCAATGCAAAGAACCGCCTGATAACGGCATCGGGTTACGTACAGAATGCCGATATCTACAAGCATGACCAGTTCAAGCGCATTCCTATGGTGGGCAAGATTTACGAGCGCTATGAGCAGCGCTGCCGCCAGAGTGACGCCATGGATTTTGATGACCTGCTGCTCAATACGTTCATACTTTTCCGTGACCATCCGGATGTGCTGGAGCGCTACGGAACATCGTTCAAATACATTCTGGTAGATGAGTATCAGGATACCAACTACGCCCAGCACTGCATAGTATGGCAACTTACCCGTAACGGTGCCAAGGTATGCGTGGTAGGTGACGGACCACAGAGCATCTACTCGTTCCGCGGAGCCAACCTGGACAACATGCTCAAGTTCTCCAAACTGTATCCGGATTCCAGACTCTTCAAGTTGGAGCAGAACTACCGCTCAACCCAGACCATAGTGGAGGCTGCAGGTACACTCATCAGCAAAAACCACGCACAGATACCCAAGAAAGTGTTCTCGGAGAATGAAGAGGGTGAAAAGATAAAGGTACTGTGCGCACATTCAGACCTAGAGGAGAGCGAGATGGTGGCAAACCGAATGCTAGACCTGCATACCTTCAAGGACGTGCCATGGAGCCAGATAGCCATACTGTACCGCACCAACGCCCAGTCACGTCCGCTTGAGGAGGCCCTGCGCAAGCGCGGATTACCATATAAGATTTACGGAGGCCTGTCATTCTACCAGCGCAAGGAGATAAAGGATGTGATAGCCTATTTCCGCATGAGCGTGAACCCCAATGACGAGGAGGCGTTCAAGCGCATCATCAACTATCCTGCCCGCGGAATAGGTCAGACCACCGTAGGCAAAATCCTTTCGGTGGCAATGGATAACGGTGTCAGTCTGTGGAGCGTCATCTGCAATCCCGCCGATTACCGTCTGGATGTGAATTCCGGCACCGCAGCCAAGTTATCGGCCTTTAAGACAATGCTGGAGAGTTTCATGGCCGATGCCGCCACCGTTGATGCACAGCAGCTCTCGGAGCGGATAGTCAATGAGACCGGCATCATGCGTGAACTCCAGGCCGATACCACCGTCGAGGGCATCGGCCGAAAGGATAACGTAGA
>JAZMZT010000272.1:0-8081 GCA_045586125.1 Bacteroidaceae bacterium
TGACATGCGCGCGTGCATAAGAATTATGGTACTGGTGTGCTGCATATCCGGACTCGGAATGATCCGCGCATCGTTCAAAACCATATTCTGCATAGAATCTGAGAGCCTTGTAGTTCTGGGAGCCGCAGCCATTTGGGCCGCAATGCACTACACTCTGGGAAAAAAGCCCTATGGCTACCGCGGCCTGGGCGATATATTCGTATTCATATTCTTCGGACTTGTTCCCGTGGCAGGCGGATACTTTGTATGCGCACACGCAATTGAGCCCGCAACCCTTATTCCCGGTGCTGCAATAGGCCTCTTCAGCGTAGGAGTGCTGAACGTAAACAACATCCGCGACATGAAATCAGACGCAGCCAACCGTGTTACAGTCCCCCTGAAACTGGGAGAGCACAGGGCCAAAATCTATCACACGATACTGATAACAGGCGGATGGGTGCTCATGCTCCTTTACACCGTTCTGTTTACCGCCGGCTGGACACCATACCTTTATATAATCACGCTCCCGCTCTATGCAAAGCATCTTGCCGGAGTCTGGAAACGTTCCGGACGTGAACTTGACCCGATGCTGCCCATGCTGGTAATTTCAACATTCATCTTTGCCCTGCTTGCAGGCACAGGTTACATTCTGCAATAATTATGCCCAAGAAAGAAGGAATACGCGAACTATTTGATGACATTGCGGTCAAGTACGACCGTTTCAACCATATCTCATCATTCGGAGCCGACCGCTCATGGCGTCGCAAGGCCGTTCGCGCCATTGCCGATACGGACCGACCCATTGAGGTCCTGGATGTGGCAACCGGCACCGCCGATTTCGCCATCGCGGTATCCAGAAAAGCAGCCCCCGGCTCACATATCACAGGAATTGACCTCTCTGAAGGCATGCTTGAGGTCGGAAAGACCAAATGCCAGGGATTGCCCATCGGCCTTGAAACAGGAGATGCCGAGAACCTGCGTTTTGCCGACGGTACGTTTGACCGCGTCTGCGTGGCTTTCGGAGTAAGGAATTTTGAAAACCTCATGAAGGGCCTCAAGGAGATGCACAGGGTTCTCAAGCCCGGAGGAAAACTTGTCATCCTGGAACTATCCTACCCCAAGAACCGCCTGATATTCAGTTTCTACAAGTTCTACTCACTTAAGATTCTGCCCAGAATAGGCGCTTCAATGACAGGCAACACCGGCGCCTTCACATATCTTCCGGATTCAATCCTAAAGTTCCCGCTGCCGGAAAAATTCCTGCCCATGCTCAAGGAGGCCGGCTACTCCCAGGCCAGCGCACGCCAGTTCATGTTAGGCGTCTGCCGCATGTATTGCGCCATAAAATAGTGCCTCAAAGATAACGGACCTACTTTTTTTATATATTCGCAATCTGAAAGTATAACTAAAAAAATTAAAAATAAAATGAGATTACAAACCTTATCCTTAGCCATTGGTGCTTTATTAACTGTTTGCCTGACCGGATGTGAAAAGAAAGAGAAAAACGCCATTTCCATGGATGATGTCAACAAAGGCATTATTACCGTTCCAGGTAAGGACGGCAAGGAATACCAAGTGGTTGACCTTGGAATAGGCGTATATTTTGCAACATGCAACATAGGTGCTACCAGTCCCGAACAGGCCGGATCAATGTTTGCATGGGGAGAAAACCAGCCCAAGGATTACTACCGCTGGACCAATTACAAATGGAATAAGGAGAACGAGCCGTCGGCAGATCTCACCAAATACGCAACCAGAGATTCAATAAAACTTGAAAAAGCCGATGACGCCGCCGCATTCATAATGGGCGAAGACTGGGCCATTCCCAGAGAAGCAGACTTCAAGAAACTGTTCACCAAGAAGAACTGCACTTCAAAATACTGCAAGCTGAACGGTGAAGGAGGTTTCCTCTTTACCAGCGTCGTAAAAGGATATGAGGGCAACAGCGTCTTCTTCCCTCTTTCAGGCAAGATTGACGGTGATGATTACAAATTCTTCAAGCAGTACGGATGGTTCTGGACCAACTCACTCTACACAAATCCCGAAAACCAGAAACTGGACATAAAAAGCGGTAGCACAATGCGCATACAGCACACTGACGGCATAGAAAACCACACCATCGAAGGTATGCAGCGCAGCCAGGGTATTCCAATCCGTCCCATCTATAAAGGCGAAATATAATTTAACGCAAAATCATACGCAAAATATACATAATTTACTACTTTTGCGGCCGATTTAAAGAACTACGGAAATGGAAATGAACATAAAGGAGATAGCAGGAGCTTTCGTTGTGCTGTTCGCTATTCTGGATATAACCGGGTCAATACCCATCATCATTGACCTGCAGCACAAGACGGGTAAGGTTCCCGCCTTGAAGGTTACCCTTATATCCTGGATCCTGCTTACCATCATCTATTTCCTGGGTGACGGTGTCCTTTCGCTGTTCGGTGTTGATGTAGAGTCATTCGCCGTGGCCGGTTCAATAATAATACTCGCCATAGGCTTTGAGATGACGTTTGATATAACCATCTTCAAATATGACGCCGGCCCCAAGGAGGTTTCATCATTTGTTCCGCTGGTGTTCCCGCTCATAGTAGGAGCCGGTTCATTCACTACCCTGCTGTCACTGAAGGCCGAATATGCCGCCATCAACATTATGATAGCCCTGTTCCTGAACATGGTTTTCATATTCTTTGTACTCAAATCCATTGACCGCATCGAAAAGATACTCGGTCCCGGACTGATATATGTGCTGCGCAAGTTTTTCGGAATAATCCTTCTTGCCATAGCGGTAAAACTGTTTGTCAGCAATATAGGTCATCTGATAGGTTGAGACACACCTGACAAAGCATAAGGCGGCTCCTTTCAAGGGCCGCCTTTTTGTTGATAAATAATAACATGTGCCATATCCCGGATACGCAATAATTGGGTAACTTTGCACCATATTTAAAAACAAGGAATGATAGAAAAGCACCTCGTCCTTAATGATGCAGACCCCGCAGTGTTCTACGGAGTCAACAATACAAATCTGCAGTTGCTCAAGGCTCTGTTCCCCAAGCTCCGCATAGTGGCCCGCGGCAATGTGATCCGCGTCATGGGCGATGAGGATGAAACCTCACGTTTTGAGCAGGCTGTACGCCAGATTGAGATGTACTGCGCCAAATACAACTCACTCAAAGAAGAGGTAATAGTTGACATTGTAAACGGCGATGAGCCCAACGGCGAGAAGAGTTCAGACGTGATCCTGTTCGGAGTTACCGGACGTCCCATCATGCCCCGCAGCGTCAACCAGAAGAAACTGGTGACCGATTATGCCGATCATGACATGCTCTTTGCCATCGGCCCTGCCGGATCCGGAAAAACATATACAGCCATCGCACTGGCAGTCCGCGCTCTCAAGAACAAGGAGGTAAAGCGTATAGTTCTGTGCCGCCCCGCCGTTGAGGCCGGTGAGAAACTGGGATTCCTGCCCGGCGATATGCGTGAAAAGATTGATCCGTTCCTGCAGCCCCTTTATGACGCCCTCCAGGATATGATTCCCACGGCAAAACTGAAGGAGTACATGGATCTGAACATAATACAGATTGCACCTCTGGCATTCATGCGCGGCCGCACCCTGAACGATGCGGTTGTCATACTGGACGAGGCTCAGAACACCACCCCGCAGCAGATCAAGATGTTCCTTACCCGCATGGGCTGGAACACCAAGATGATTGTAACGGGTGACCTGACGCAGATAGACCTTCCGCCTACACAGATATCCGGCCTGGTTCAGGCTCTTGATGTACTGGAGGGAATTGAGGGACTCAGCATTATACGCATGACCAAAAAGGATATAGTACGCCACAAACTGGTTACACGCGTTGTAGACGCTTATGACCGATATGAGCAGGCACACAAGACAGATAAAAGAACTAAAAAACAAAATAGCAATGAGTAACGCACTTACAAGAACCAACTTCAACTTCAAAGGACAGAAGAGTGTTTATCACGGTAAAGTCCGTGACGTGTATAACATTGACGACGACCTGATGGTAATGGTTGCCACTGACCGTATATCGGCCTTTGACGTTATCCTGCCCAAGGGTATTCCCTTCAAGGGTCAGGTGCTCAACCAGATTGCCGCCAAGTTCCTGGATGCTACTGCCGATATCTGCCCCAACTGGAAATTGGCTACTCCCGATCCTATGGTAACCGTAGGCCTCAAGTGTGAGGGTTTCCGCGTTGAGATGATTATCCGCGGCTATCTGACCGGTTCAGCATGGCGTGACTACAAGAACGGCTGCCGTAACCTTTGCGGCAACATTCTGCCCGAGGGCATGAAGGAGAACCAGAAGTTCGCAGAGCCTCTGATCACCCCCACCACCAAGGCCGATGAGGGTCACGATGAGAATATCTCCAAGGAGGAGATCATAGCCCAGGGTCTGGTAAGCAAGGAGGATTACGAGGTTATGGAGCAGTACACCCGCGCCCTCTTCAAGCGCGGTACCGAGATCGCTGCCCAGAAGGGTCTTATCCTGGTTGACACCAAGTATGAGTTCGGCAAGCGTGACGGTAAGGTTTATCTGATTGACGAGATCCATACTCCCGACAGTTCACGTTACTTCTACGCTGACGGCTATCAGGAGAAGTTTGAGAAGGGTGAGCCCCAGAAGCAGCTCTCCAAGGAGTTTGTTCGTCAGTGGCTCATTGAGCATAACTTCATGAACCAGCCCGGTCAGGTTATGCCTGAAATTACCGATGCATACGCCGAGAGCGTTTCGGACCGTTATATCGAGCTCTACGAGCACATTGTAGGCGAGAAATTCGTCAAGGAGAGCGGCACAGACCTTGCTGCCCGCATTGAAAAGAACGTAACAGCCTGGTTGGCAAAAAGATAAATAATTGATTATGATATTCCCTTTCCTTGTTGTTCTTACCATCATTTTTCTTGCACTGGTAAAGAACGTAAACTCCAAGCTTAACAATCCCGATGACACATCATTCGGGAGTGAAACCAGTGGCTCCCAATCAGAGGAGAATAAAGATGATGATTTCCCGCCTGTAGACGAGGTATTCCAGAACAACAAGGAACCCGAAAGGGAGTCCGAGCCCGTATTTACCCAGACTCAGGAGCCGCAGCCCGAGCCGGAACCCCAGCCCGAGCCCAAGCCGGAGCCAGAGCCCGTAGTTCCGCTCAAGACTTACGACAGCCTGTACGGACTGATAGGCAAGCCTCTGGCCCACTCCACATCAATGGTCCGCTTCAACAAGTTCTTCCGTGATCAGCATATCAACGCCCACTACAACAACTATGAACTTGAGAGCATTGAGGATGTGACTAAACTGATTGAGAAATATCCCAATCTGCGCGGCTTCAACGTGACGATACCCTACAAACAGGATATCATCCCCTACCTGACCCGTCTGGACGAGACCGCACAGTCCATCGGCGCAGTCAACACCGTAAAGGTGCTGCACCGCGACGGAGGCGTTGAAATGATAGGTTACAATACTGACTGGACCGGATTCACCAAATCATTCGGCGAACTTCTTGAGGGCCACAGCAAGGCGCTCATCCTGGGAACAGGAGGCGTATCCAAGGCCGTCAAGTACGCTCTTGACAAGATGGGAATAGAGAACAGGTTCGTATCACGCAACTCAAACTTTGAGATCATGGGCTACTATGAGCTCTCACCCTCAGTAATGGATGAGTTTGACGTGATAGTAAACTGCACTCCCATGGGTATGTGGCCCGATGTAAACCAGTGCCCCGACATTCCTTACGGATTCCTGTCTGAGAAGCACCTGCTTCTGGACGTGATAGCAAATCCCGATGAGACCATGTTCATGAAAAAGGGACGTGAGCACGGAGCCACAGCCAAGGGCGGCAAGGATATGCTTGAGCAGCAGGCTGTTGCCGCATGGGAGATTTGGGACAGAATAGGAGAATGAGAATGAAAAGAATAGCACTCGTAACAGTTCTGGTATTAGGCTGCCTGATGGCTGCCGCCAAGGTTTACAAGCCGTCCGATATCAGACCGGTTCACCTTGAAGACAGGAACCGTTACGTATGCAACCCCGACGGAATACTCTCACAGGAGGCTGTAAACCGCATTGATGCGATATTCCGTACCATTGAGGACAGTACCGGCATACAGACACTGGTAGCAGTTGTCACGGACATTGACCCTAATGACTGCTTTGAGTTTGCCCACCAGGTGGGTGAAACAGTCGGTGTAGGCCGCTCAAGTTCTGACAACGGTCTGGTGATACTACTCAGCACCGGTGAACGCTGTGTTCAGTTTGCCACCGGTTACGGCGTTGAAGGTGTACTGCCCGATGCACTTTGCAAGCGTGTCCAGGAACGTTACATGAACCGTTACTTTGCCGATGACGAATGGGATGAAGGAATGGTTGCCGGTGCCCAGGCGCTTAAGGATATCCTGCTTGAGGGTGAATATGACGATGACGACAAGTTTGACCGTAAAGCAGTCCTGGCATCACTCTCCGTTGTGGCCGGGGTATTCTTATTCATTGCCATACTGATAATCTATGTGGACCGCAGGAGCCGCAAATGCCCCAAATGCGGACATATAGCCTTGAAACAGGTGAGCGTATCGACCATCTCCAAAAAGAACGGAGTCAAGAAGGAGGCTTTAACGCTCAAATGTACGCACTGCGGCTTCATAACCGGCAGGGAACGAACATCATACTACTCTACCGGAGGTCACGGAGGCGGAGGAGGCCGCGGTTTCGGCGGCGGAAGTTTTGGTGGCGGAAGTTTCGGCGGAAGTTACGGAGGCGGACATTTTGGCGGCGGAGGTGCCGGATCACGTTTTTAAAAAGGAAACAGGAATCAAACAAATACAACTATGAAAAAGAAAGGTACTGTAACAATCATCGCTATCATCGCAGTAGTTGTCATCGTTATCCTTTGGGGTATCAGGGTCAACAACAGAATGATTACAATGGAAGAGGGTGTCAACAAGGCATGGAGTAACGTTGAGAACGTTTACCAGCGTCGTGCCGACCTCATTCCCAACCTTGTAAATACAGTAAAGGGCTATGCCGCACATGAGACTTCAACCTTTGAGGCTGTTGTCAACGCACGTGCCAAGGCAACATCAATCACAGTCAACCCTGAGAACATGACTGCTGATCAGTTAAAGGAGTTCCAGAAGGCTCAGAACGAGGTAGGCGGTGCGCTTGGCCGTCTGATTGCCGTCAGCGAGGCCTATCCCGAACTCAAGGCCAACGAGAACTTCAAGGAACTGCAGGCACAGCTTGAGGGTACCGAGAACCGCATCTCTGTTGAGCGCCGCAACTTCAACGAGGCTGCAAACCAGTACAACACTTATATCCGCAAGTTCCCGCAGAGCATCATTGCAGGAATGCGCGATTTTGAGAAGAAGCCCTACTTCGAGGCTGAAGAGGGTGCAAACCAAGCTCCAAAAGTAGAATTCTGATGGAATCAAACGAACGTTATATGCTGCGTGGCGTATCCGCATCCAAGGAGGATGTGCACAACGCCATCAAGAACATTGACAAAGGTCTTTATCCCAAGGCCTTCTGTAAGATCATCCCCGATATCCTGGGCGGTGACCCCGAGTACTGCAACATAATGCATGCCGACGGCGCAGGCACCAAGTCTTCACTGGCTTACGCCTACTGGAAAGAGACCGGTGACCTCTCAGTATGGAAAGGCATTGCACAGGATGCGCTCATCATGAATATCGATGACCTGCTCTGCGTAGGTGCAGTCGATAACATCCTGGTAAGTTCTACCATCGGCCGTAACAAGAACCTGGTACCCGGCAGCGTAATCAGCGCTATCATAAACGGTACCGATGAACTTCTGGCCGAACTCCGCGAGATGGGTGTAGGTGCATATGCCACAGGCGGTGAGACTGCCGATGTAGGTGACCTGGTACGCACCATAATCGTGGACAGCACCGTTACCTGCCGCATGAAGCGCAGTGACGTGATCAACAACGCCAATATCCGTCCGGGTGACGTGATTGTAGGTCTGGCATCGTTCGGCAAGGCAACATATGAGAAGGAGTACAACGGAGGTATGGGCAGCAAAGTCGGATCGTAGCCATGTCGTTCTGTGAGCCAAG
>JAZMZT010000273.1:0-2194 GCA_045586125.1 Bacteroidaceae bacterium
CCTCGTTGTGTTCTAACAACATAAACCTTTTGTTCATATTGATTCTCCTTGACATATTTATAACCAGCTACAGTAAAAACCGATTTTAGATTTGGTTCTATTTTCATAAAATATGGCAATAATGCATTAGCAATAGTTTCAACATCAGCCGAATCATATTCTCTTATAAATGATTCTATATAACCTGTTATTGGCAATCCTTTGATACACGCGTCCCCGCATGTAGTAATACCGACATGATTAGTCGTTACAAAAGTTTTATAATTCGTATCCGATATATGTACACCAAAGTTATTTACAACAATAGGCGCGTCACCTTCTTTTTGAGGAGGAATTGTATTATTAGTAGAGAACGTAGTCCTACTATCACTAGCCATAACTATTGCGTCTTTCACATAAATTGCTATTACAAATGACATAATTGGTCTTTTTAAATTCAACAGATATTATGCAAATGGCAAGCCATATTGTTATTCTGACAAAAAGGCAGAATAGATTATTGTGGCATAGAGAAAATATACAATCAGTGTTCCTAAACTTTCGGTCAGAATTTCCTCATGGTTGGGGAATGCTTTCCTCAATAGTGCTAATATCTTCCTTCTTAAATAATCCGTCATTCGTCTTCTTTTTATTGGTATTGATTCAACTTCTTATACTTTTCGCACAATGTTCAACCATCGTTCGTTTTGTATCAAAAAACACCTACCCTCACCACGGCACCAAGCCCCATGTCCGTCGGGATCCTCCATCATACCCTCAACGATGAGCACCAGATCGCGCCACTCTATACTTGCGGACGAGTCATCATCCGATATGCCGGTGGGATGTCCGAAGGTGCCGGCCTCAAGCATCTTTGAGTATATGACCATACCTCCCGGTTCCCAGTGCAGAAGCTTGATGCGAGTCCTGGCCCTGTTCATGAAGATGAACACCTCGCCGCTGTAAGGGTCGCGCTTCATCACGTCGGTCACTATGCCGCCAAGAGTGTGGAAGCTCTTGCGCATATCCGTGGGGCGGTTGTAATACCAGTACCTGAGACTGTCCGTAAGGCTAAACATGGCGTGACGACGACTGTATTATGGCGGCCAGATGCTCGGGAGTCATCTCGCCCTGTATGCGCATCATGGTACCCGAGTCTGTCTGGAGCTCTATACTCAGCATACTGTACTGCGGTGTGCACCGGCCTGCCTTGTCGGCCTTACGGCCGGTTTTGGAGCTGTCAAACGACGGCAACGGGGTCATGCTGCCGTCAGATCCTGTTCTCAGTTGGAGGAACCGGCCTTTATCAAACTCCTTGCGCTCGCGGATGGCATACTTGTATTTTGAGTCATAGAACTTCCACTCCGGAATCCCCAGTTCCGCAAGACGCTCCTTGTAACTGCAACCATGTTCCTTGCAGTAGGATATAACATCTGCAACCTCTTCTTTGCTGAGCATAATATTTTCGTTTTGGTTGCAGCAAAGATACTGGATGAGAATTACGCTGGAAATACGTGGTTTACCGGATGCTTACCTCTAACCTTGCCTCGCAGGATAACGAAAGACTCATCCTTCGCCACGTGCCGATGGATGGGTACCACAGTCCCCGGCTCCACCGCATTCAGCATCCGATGGCACTTATCTTCCAACGACTGATGAAAGTTATAATACCTTAGCCTCTGAACTAACCTCATTCAACAGCTCCTCATCAATAATCCTCATAACTTTCCTTCAATCTAAGTCCGATACCCGATAACGGCCGATACCCCTAACACCAGTTTTAATTCCCACATCCAGGCCGATGAGCAATCCAGCCTGTTCATAGTTACATTTCGGTTTGCCATATCTCTGCAGAATTGATTGACCTTTCTTCAAACATACAAGGTTAAACAATAACTCACACAACCGAAATATTTTGGTACCGTTTGGACCGCTATGATGGTACCATTTGAGCGATACTATCACCTTAGTTATGCCGCGCTCCACACCCAAATTGAACAACAGGTCCCGATGCCCGATAACGCCCCATCCTCTCCCAATCTACTACGCACTACAGTGCTACAGTTAAAAATGACGGAATACTGTCAACAAAATCAGGATAAAACAAGATCATTCTTACTAATCTAGTTCAAGTGCCATCTGCTGGTCTTTCTCCTCAACTAACTTTATAATTGTTGCTATCTTATCTGTTACCTTATCCATTCTTTCACTATAT
>JAZMZT010000274.1:0-14086 GCA_045586125.1 Bacteroidaceae bacterium
GGTTAAGGTCACACTTTATGTTCCTGACAAACAGCGATACGGGCATACCCGTTGATGAAATCCTTATCATAGACAGCCCTGTAATAGGTTATACCGATACTGCTAAGGGAGAGTCTGACCTGAGAGAATTGTTGAGCCGGATCAGAGCTGACAAAGCTGTTATCAGTGCTTTGCCCACCAACAACATACCAATAGGTGTTAATGCAAACGGAAACACCAACATACTCTGGTCTAATGAGGATAAGCAGGGTGATTTCAGGCTTACCAAGTATGAAGTGAGTGCCAATTGGTTTGAACTGTTCGGTATTGACATTGTTGACGGTAGTCTGGATGTAGAGGTGGCCGACAGGTCTAACCAAGGGGTCAAGTTGCCCAATGGAGCGATTGTATCTCTTTCCGGAACCGGAAAAGTGGCATTGAACCGCGCAGCAATGAGGCTGATGGGATATCCCGATGTCAACATGAGGACAATTGGTCAGGAGTTGGGCAGAACTAATGAGGATCTTGAAACAGGAGAACAGCTGGACCATCTGAATGTAGTATATGACTACTCTTTCACAGTCTGTGCAGAGGCTAAGCAGTTCTATATAGGCCATAAGACCCTGGGAATTACTCCTATAATATTTGAAATTGAGAATGATGAGGGACTGTTTGATATGTTTGGCATAAGGGCAAGGAGCACCAAATATATTGTAGTCCGTTCGGTTTCCGGCATGCAGACCCACGTTATGAATTTGGTGAAGGATGTTATCAGCGATGTTTGCGGTATAGATGATATACAATGCCGCTGGCTACGTCAGGATGTGGATGACCTTTATACTGAGGACCGCAAGGTTATGGACATCTTTACAATATTCTCAATAGCCGCCATAATAATATCGCTGCTGGGACTGTTGGGAATAACCGGTTTCAACATACGGCAACGCATGCATGAAGTGGCTGTCCGCAAGGTTCACGGCGCCAAAAGAGCAGACCTTTACCTGCTGCTGGGCGGCCGTTCACTCATTATCATGCTTATATCATACGCTATAAGCATCCCCGTAACAGTTCTGCTCATACGGGAATACACCCACTCATTCATAGAGAGCGCACCGCTTACCGTGTGGCTCTATATCATTGCCCTGCTGATAGTATTTGCCGTTACAGCCATCACCCTCATAATCCAACTGGAGCGTGCATGCCGGCTCAACCCTGCTGATGTGATTAAGAGCGAATGACACAATAGTATCGTATCCCTGTGTCACGAAGTATGAAGCCCCAGAGAGTTACTGAAAACGTGCGTTAATGCCATAGCCGTTTAATAACTTTTGGGGATTGTAGTCACATAGAGTGCGGAATACCTTTGCAGCCGGAAAACAACTTACAATAATTGGAATATGGAAAAGAAAACAATCACTTGGTGGCAGTTCCTTTGTATGGGACTGCTGTACATTGTTCTGGTGCTGGCTGCATCATTTACTGGTTATCTGAATCCTACTTGCTGGGCTTATTATAGTGTACCGGCAGCACTTCTGGCTGTAGGCCCCTACTACTGGCTCAGCTCACGCTGGCAGAAGTTCGGTGCGGGTACATTCATGGCGCTGATGCTGCTGTTGTTCTGCATTGCTACGGGTGAATCCAAAGGTCTGCTGCCGCGAATCATGATGCTGGGCGGAGGCGTTCTGGCCGACGTAATCAGGATGTGGGTTGGACAGGACTCCAAGAAAGGGCTGTATGCCGCATACCCGCTGCTGGCCATAGGCAACATTGGATGGGTGATACGTATATGGTCAACACCCGACTGGTACATACAGGGAGCCATTGATGAAATGGGACAGACATACGCCGATGGTATTGTCCAGCTCTTGTTCTGAAAGCATCGGACGATTTCTTTTGCTATCTTTGCCGGGCAAATTCATCAGCATAATCACGCTATCACATGGAAGAGTTCAGAGCGATGAGGAGATTCAAGCAGCAGGCTTCGGATGAGGCCTGTCTGAGGTTGTTGGAAACGGCACCGAGAGGTGTGCTTGCTGTGCATGGGGATAACGGATATCCGTATGCCATCCCTTTAAACTTTGTATTCCGGGGCGGGCGCATCTGGTTCCATTGCGCTAAGGAGGGACATAAGCTGGATGCTATCCGCAGGGATGATAAGGTGTGCTTTACCCTACTCTCTGAGCCTGTGAAGAATGAGGGCGAATGGTATGTGAAGGAAAAATAAGGAAAGGAACACAGATACCGGAGACGTATATATATTGACACCTTTATGGTGGGGATGAGCAGGCGGGATGGCCTGCTCATTCTTATTTATCCTGAACTGTGGTATCGGCGGGCTGGGAACCGGTGGTACCATCTTCTTTTGACTTGTGAATGTAATAATCCCCTATTCCTTTCTGCTGGAAGTTGAAGCGTCGCTTTGCACCAAGGTCTCTGAGCTGATTGGCAAAATGTAATTTATTCCACAACATAGCTGTTTGAATTAAAAGTGATACTATTGTCTGATGCAATAATACTATAATAGTGAGAGTTTTTAAAATTTAAATCCCATTGTACAAGCAAATAAAGCCAAACGATGGGATTTGACATGTATTGATTTTGCTTATCTTTGCTACTGCAAACAAGGAGAGAGAAGATTGGTCGTGAGACCGGTTCATCTAAATTTCAATTATTGGAAAAGGACTGAGAAGGCTGGTTGAGGAACCGGCCTTTTCTATTGTATGGTGGGAGGTCTGGTATTTTGTGTATCTTTGTTTCTGTATATCGAAATTTATCGAACTGAATTCCTGTTGGAGGACTAGATATATTCGAATATATCGGTTGCCGCTACTCTTTACGCCGAAATGTCGTTGGAGATTCTCCTGAGTGTGTCTTGAAATACTTGCGGAAGGTGAATTGCTCCGGGAAGCCAAGCTTCTCGGAGATTTCTTTTATCGGCAGTGATGTTTGGGACAGCAGGTGTTTCGCCTGGCTGATGGTGTAGGTTGTCATCCACTGCATTGGCGTTTGTCCGGTATATTGGCGAATGAGTGTAGAGAAATGGCGGACTGTCAGGTGCGCCTCCTCCGCATATCGGGACACCGGATACCGATCGGCATAATGACGGCCCAGTGACTGCATGAAGCCAATGAAAACCAGCTCTCCTCTGGATGGCTTCTCTTTTACAGGGCGTATGTTTGCAGCCATCTCGTACATCACCTCAAGGATGAGTTGCAGGCGGAGTAATTCTATCAGGCGTTCATTCATCGATTGGAACAATTCGTCTCCGGGATGGATGGCTGTCCGCTCTTCTATATGCCGGACTGTTTCAAGTACTCTTCTCGCCATTTCCGGACTCAGATGCATGCATGGATCAGATGCACTCAATACAGGCATCATTCTGGGGAAAAAGGGCGCCGTTTCTCCGGAAATGGCGGATATCTCAACAGTGATGACACATTCCTGGAAGTCCGGACTTCGTTCCACCTCCACCGTAGGAAGGGCTGGTGAAACGATGATGGCTACTCCTTTTTCAAGTTTGCACAGGTGATGGCCTGCGATGCGGGTTGCATGGCCGTCCGTACAAAGAGAAATTCCTACTTTTTGCTCAATATTCATCATAAAATGCCCTGTTTTTGCTGCAATAATAGGCATACTTTTGTACTTAGAAACTAAATAACTACATAAATATGAAAAAGATTGTGAACAATTGGCATTGGCTTTCGGTATTTCTGGCTGGAGCCGTTGCCCTTGTTGCCATCCTTGTTCCGATGGCTCCCGTTACCAAACTGCTGCTTGCAGCCAACATGGTTCTCCTGATGCATTTCTTCGAGGAATTCGGCTGGCCGGGAGGATTCCCTTGGATGGGCATGAAAGTGCTGATGGGCAGCAATGAGATGGACTCCTCAAAATGGAACTGCAACAATCTGAGTTCCATGTTTGGCAACTGGGGGTTCCTGCTGATTGTGTATGTGCTTCCCCTCTGCCTGCCGGGTGTTCGATTTCTTACACTAGCGGCCATGATGTTCCTTTTCGCCGAGGTACTGATGCACTGGGTGGCTTTCCCTGTCCGGCTCAAGGCCTTCTATAACGCCGGCATGGCCACGGCCGTGGGATGCGGCGTCATCGCTTGCTGCTACTTCTTCGGTGGCGTATTCGAGGCGGCCAGTTTCTTCTGGTACGACTATGTGCTGGCCGTCGTGTGGTTCATCGTCAACTTTGTTTTCTTCTTCCGCTCCAAACTGTATTGGAATCTGGGGAAAAAGCCTGGCTATGCCCTGACTGAGCAGAGCGCATTTGGCGTAGGGTTTAAGAAATAAATTCTAATTTATCGGGATATCAATCTGGCGCTGTTTCGGTACTCTCTTGGAGTCATTCCCGTCTCCCGCTTGAAAAAGCGGCTGAAGAAGGTCGCGCTTTGGAAATCCAGCCGGTCAGCCACCTCATAGATGGACAGATCCGTGTGCCTGAGAAGCACCTGGGTGCGCAGGATTGCGTGATCATTGAGCCAGTCCATTACACTGCGCCCGCTCTGCTGCTTGACGATAGCCGACAAATAGTTCGGTGAAACGCAAAGTTCTTCAGCATAAGCTTTTACGCTGCGCGGAAGTGATTTTTTGCGTCCCAAGGCATCCATAAACCGTTGGAAGATAAGCTGGCTGCGAGACAGTTCGGAATGGGCACTGTCGGTCTGGCTAATGTGCATATTCTTGAGGTCATACAGGAGCGCAGTCTCCAAATGCTCGACGCTCTTTCTATCAAACTTGCTATGCACAGTTTCCCACAGAAGATCCACGTAATGCCGGATCCGCCGAAAATCCTCTTCCTTCAGCCTAAGATGGGCACATTTCTCAAAATCGACAGGAAGATGGCCGAAGGATAGCATCTGCCCCTCATAATCATCCGACAGGGACGACAGGCTAATGTATGTGTTCTGGGGAATCACGAGGACATCTCCCGGCTGCGTCTTGAAAGGAACCAGGTTTATCTGGTGGACGGCCTTGCCAGCTGTAACAAGCAAAATGCGGCCAAGCTCTACGTATTGCGGTGTATGAATAAGGTCAACTGCCGATGAAAACATAAGTGGCCGGAGGGAGCGCAGTATGGCGATATCCTCTGAAGCATAGATGTCGCTGTTCTCTGAAACATGCTCTCTGAGATGGGCTGGAGCAAGGCTTGTTATTTTTCGAGACATTTTATCGTGCATTTTCCAGGCAAATATACAAATAATCATAGAAATCGTACATTTTTCCATAGAAAAGGGCACATCGAAAACATGCTTCCCGTCCTACCTTTGCAAAAGAAACAAAAGATAGTTTTATGCACGCATTCAAGTTTTATCGCAGGTACTGGGCCGCCATCGGCGGGCTAATCTTTGTTGCCTTGGCTTTTTTCGTAGGCCTTTTCGGGCATCAGGTGCCCGCTTTGCAACGCTTCATGGTCCTGATGTATATGGCACTGCCCATCCTCAGCTTCCGGAAAAAGGATACACCATTCGGCTTTGCGCAGTTTCAGGCCGAAGAGTTTGAAGTCAGGCACGGAATCGCTTCGCTGTTCAGAAAGAATTAACCGAATTAACTGATATAACATTATGGGAAACTTTATGAAACACTATGCGCTGGAGATTTACACGGTAATCGCCATGTTGCTTATCACCTTGGTTGCCATGTTTATGGACAATCTTACGGTCATCCAGCAGTTTGCCGTCTGGGTATCCTTCCTCTGCATCCTGCACGAATGGGAAGAAGGCCGATTCCCCGGAGGGTTCCTTGACCTGATTTCAGGTTATGTACTACAAATGGACATCGACAAGGAAACCAAACTGGGAAGCCGTCTTATTACTGCGGTGTTTATTTTCACCATTACCCTCGTCCCGTTCTTCTTCGGTGACCGCATCCCGATGTTTGCCGTTGCAATGGCCAGCTTCTGCATCTTTGAAGGCATCATCCATGTGGTCGGCATCAAGATATTCCAGCGTGAAAAACCCTATACTCCGGGACTGGTAACCGCTGAGATTGAGCTGGTTACGGGAATCTCCCTAATTGTCTATCTGGCCGTGAATCATCTTGGAGCGTGGTACGATTACACCTTCGGTCCCTTTGTCTTTTTTGCCTGCTTTGCCTGCATGCAGCGCTCCCTTATGGGAATGATCGGCCTTCGCTACAAAGATATGTTTGCCATTATGAAGAAAAGGCTCGGACGGTAAATTCCAATTTACAGGTCTGAACGATCTTATACAGTAAATTAAGAAGGGAGGTTGATGAATGCGCTGCGGCCATTTATCAGCCGCCCCGTAATCATCAGCTTTCGTGAAAGGTGATGGTTACGGGACGGAACCGATGCTGTGCATCGGATTTATGTTAGTTATTCTTATTGATAAGGTTCACCACGACCTTTACCATAATATCCTTCTCCTCTGTACGGCTTTCGGCAATCATCAGAGTCAGGGCAACCATGACACAGGGAACTGATCATTCTGTGTCACAAAAATCAAACGGCCCCACAAATACTTGTGGAGCCGTTTTCTGGTGATTCCGCCGGGATTCAAACCCGGAACCTTCTGATCCGTAGTCAGATGCTCTATTCAGTTAAGCTACGGAACCAAACCCTGCTTCTGTTAAAGCGGTGCAAAGATAACACATTTTTTGTACAATCAAAAAACAAAACCCTCTTTTTTTCTCTTTTCTGTTATTTTGTTCATGTTTTTCCTGTTGCACAAAAAGATTTCTTTTATTTGTAATCAAATCCTTTTTCAAAAACCTATGGAGACCAATAATTACAAGCCTGTCACCTATGCAGCCCGTATTGCAGGCATTATCCTTTTTGTAATTGCAACAACCGTAATGAATTCATGCACAAAAGCACCGGATTCCGATTCTACGAACTGGTGGTTCAGAAACGGTGTGCAATCCGGAGGCATCAAGTCAATTAACTATGGCTTTTGGACGCATAATTTCGATAAGGACGGCCGAGAAATCAGTTTCAAGAGTTCGGCAGGTGAATTGTTTAATGAGTATGATTCCGATGGATTACTTGTCAGGGAGACCCGCATCGATATTGACAGAGGCGATACAATTATTGAGGAGACCCTCTTTGAATACAACAATAAAGGCAAGTTTGTCCAACCGTTACTCGATGGTGATGTCGAGGGGTTTGCATATTTCGACTATGACTATCTGATTCCGGATCTTTCAAGGGTGATCATGACAACGACCAGAAACGGTGAAATGACCCACTCAGGTGAAATCAATTATGAGTTCCGTGGCGACCGGATGCTCCGGATTAGTTTTGGTCATTATAATAGCAACAGAGATACTACGGTGGTATTATACAAGGGTGATTATCCCTATGAGTGCACCAGAGACAAGTTCTGTTTCGGCCCTGTGAGTTACCAGGAGAACGGTATGTTCAGTGAATTCAGACGGGTGTTCAAGAATTATGACGGCAGTACAAACCGGGAGGTGACACTCAGTTACAGGAACATTAACGGTCTGATGTTAGTTGACAAAAGATGTGTTTTAGACAGTTTCAGCGGCACTGAAACAATATATTACGCCTATGATGATAAAGGCAATCCTATACGCGATATCATATTCAGAGCCGACGAAACCCCGGAAATAGCAGAATACTCATACGTATTTGACAGCAAAGGAAACTGGATTCAGAAGACTGAAACATTCACTGATTTTGAAGGAAACCAGTTAGCTAAACCAAGAACAGAAACACGTACCATTGAGTACTGGTAAAACGTATTCCTGCTCCCGGCGTTTATTCTCCCAAGGCTTTCATCAATGAATCAAACGCCTTGTCTGCATCGGTCATCTGTTCAAGAAGATGTACAAACTTGCTTCCTATAATGCAGCCTGCGGCATTGGCTTGGGCACTTTCCAGAGTCTGCTTGTTACTGATTCCGAATCCAATCATGCGCGGATGCTTGAGCCCCATTCCGTTCACGTGGTTAAAGTACTCCTGCTTCTTAAGGTCAAACTCCTTCTGTGCACCGGTGGTGGCGGCTGAGCTCACCATGTAGATGAATCCGTCGGTGTTGTCATCGATAAAGCGGATGCGCTCGTCGCTGGTCTCGGGGGTAATGAGCATGATGATACGCACGTCGTACTTATCGGCCACAGGCTTTACCTGGTTCAGATAGTCGTTGAACGGCAGATCCGGTATGATAACGCCGTCAATGCCAATCTCACTGCACTTCTTAAAGAACGCATCGAATCCGTACTGGTAGATGGGATTAAGGTAGCCCATAAAGACCAGCGGCATCTTTACCTCCCTACGGATGTCAGACAGTTGCTCAAACAGCAGTCTGAGCGTCATTCCGTTGCGCAGGGCCTTGGTGGCGGCGTCCTGGATTACGGGACCGTCGGCCATTGGGTCGCTGAACGGGATTCCCACTTCAATCATATCCACTCCCTTCTGTTCAAGGGTGCGTATTATCTGCGCGGTGCTGTCAAGCGTGGGGTGTCCGGCGCAGAAATAGAGTGACAGGATGCCGTTTTTCTTATCGGCGAACAACTTATTTATTCTGTTCATAATTACGTATGTTATTGATAAATACACTCAGTTTGTTAATCTCTTTAAGGCCCGGCTCAGTCTCAAACTGGCTGTTCAGGTCAATGCCGCGGAAAAGCGGATGCTCTATCTCGACAAGGCGCTCCTCGGCTCCGGGGCCGATGCCACCGGCCAGGATGAACGGATTGCTTCCGTCATAACTTTCCAGCAGGCTCCAGTCAAAACTATGGCCGCTGCCGCCCCACCCGCTGCATTTGGTGTCAAACAGGAACATATCCACGCCGTCGGCACGCTCAAATACGCTGCATTGCACAAAATCATCGGCAGAATCCACCTGTATGGCTTTCATTATGGGCAGCCCGGTGGCCTTATGGATGGCGCGGCACAACTCCGGCGTCTCGGTTCCGTGCAACTGTATGCGGCTAAGACCCAGTTCACGGACCTTTTGGACCACCTCATCGGCCGTGGGATTGACAAAGACCCCCACTCTGCACACATCGGGCAGATAATAGGGACGGTCGCTCACGTAACGCTTGCTGCCGCTCCAGCACATAAAACCCATCATATCCGGGTGCAGGCTCTCCACCTCCCTGATATTCTGAGCGTCACGCATTCCACAGACTTTGATAATCATATCGCTGCAATGAATTGTTTAAGAGCCATGCCCGGGTCAGCCTCTTTCATGAAACACTCTCCCATAAGGAATCCGCGGAATCCGGCTGCTCGCAAAAGGCGTACCGTATCAGGATTGCTTATGCCGCTCTCGCTCACTTTAACGGCCTCTGTAGCCATTTTCTCCGCCAGACGGAATGAGTTAGCCACATCGGTATGGAAAGTGCCCAGATTGCGGTTGTTTATACCTGCCATATCGGGATCACACTCCAGATAGTCAAGTTCCTGCTCGCTGTGCATCTCCAGCAGCACCTCAAGTTTAAGGTCGTGCGCAGTACGTGTAAGAGTACGGCACTCCTCCTTGCTCAGGTCTGCAGCAATCAGTAATACAGCGTCTGCTCCGGCATTACGCGCCTCAAACAGCTGATACTCATCAACAATGAACTCCTTGCGCAGAATAGGTATATCAACCGATGCACGAACCTGCGGGATAAAATCCAGGGTTCCGCCAAAGTACTCTCTATCAGTGAGTATGCTCAGGGCCGATGCCCCGCCGACAGCGTACTTGGGTACCACATCCATAGGCTTGGCATCCTCTTGGATCCAGCCCTTGGAGGGACTCTTGCGCTTGAATTCCGCAATGATTCCATAAGGACTGGAGGCCAGGGAGCGGCTCATGCTGCGTTCGCAGATGCCGTCGGCCATAAGGCGCTCCACGCGGGCATATAGTTCACGGGGCGGAACCAACTGTTTCTGCTGCTCCAACTCCACCCGCTTATGGGCTACTATCTCCTGCAGTATATCGGCCATTACTGATTTATTTCTACGAATTTACGGAATGCCTGCAGGGCGCGGCCGCTCTCCAGAGACTCACGAGCCATGGCAACGCTGTCCTCAATGCTCAGGTTGCGGTCCATAATACCAATTCCGCAGGCTGCATTGGCAATAATCACATTCTTCTGTGCGGCGGTTGAAGTGCCGTTCAGAACGCTGTCAAATATGGCCGATGCATCCGATATGCTTGCGCCGCCGAAAATCTCCTCGGGCGAAATGTAATCCAGACCCATATCCTTGGGGGTATAAACCTTCTCGTAGTAGTTGGTAACTACCTTGAATCCACTGGTGAGTGAGATCTCATCATATCCGTCATAACTGGTAATTACGCCAAAGTTGTCGCCTATGCGCTGATGTATGTTCACGTAGAGCCTTAACTGGGCCTGTGTAGCGGTGCCGTGCAGCGAGTTCTTGGGATGGCAGGGATTTACAAGCGGTCCCAGCAGGTTGAAACATGTGGGTATGGCCAGAGCCTTACGTGTGGGTCCCAC
Organism: Bacteroidaceae bacterium; assembly: GCA_045586125.1. Taxonomy (GTDB): domain Bacteria; phylum Bacteroidota; class Bacteroidia; order Bacteroidales; family Bacteroidaceae; genus Colenecus. Next base: position 10,416 of record JAZMZT010000274.1, read on the forward strand.
AAACTTCATTCCGTATGCAAAAAGCGGTGCGTGGAAATAGCATACACCGGCCTCATCGAGTGAACGGCGCAGTGTATCAGGGTTGTCGGTGAACTTTACTCCGTGCTCCTGCAGAACGTTGCTGGCGCCGCTTACGCTGCTGCTGCCGCCGTTTCCGTGCTTGGTTACCTTGTAGCCAGCTCCTGCAATAACGAATGCCGAGCAGGTGCTAATGTTGAAGGTGTTCTTGCCGTCACCGCCTGTACCTACTATATCAAGAGTGTTCTCCTGATCCAGGTCAATGTACTTACCGGTCTCCAGCAGGCCCTGACGCAGGCCAAGAAGTTCATCTACAGTCACTCCACGAGTCTGTATGGCCATAAGCAGGGCTGCAATCTGCTGGTCGTTGTACTTGCCGTCAATGATATTCAGCATGATGCTGTGTGTCTCCTCCTGTGTCAGTGAGGTTCCGTCAATCAGTTTTAAAAGATACTGTTTCATAAAGCAATGTTATTTATTTGTTATTCAACCAATTATTAATGATAGTCTTACCCTGGGGAGTCAGTACGCTCTCTGGGTGAAACTGAATTCCGCGTATATCAAACTCGCGGTGTCTCAAGGACATGATATAACCGTCATCGCTGCGGCTGGTCACCTCAAGGCACTGCGGAAGGTCCTTGTCATCGACCACCCAAGAGTGGTAGCGCCCTACCTCAAGGTCCGATGCAAGACCCACAAACAGATAATCCTGTGCCGTGAGATGTGCCGGAGTAGCCACTCCGTGAATCACGTTGCCTATATTGAGCAGTCTGGCTCCGAAAGCCTCACCTATGGCCTGATGTCCCAGACAGATGCCCAGTATGGGCTTGCGTCCGGCGTATGTCTTTATAACCTGAGGCATAAGTCCTGCCTCGCTTGGTATTCCGGGGCCCGGAGATAGTACAATCCTGTCATACTGCTCCAGATCCTCAAGGCGGAACATGTCGTTACGCACTACGGTCACACTTGCTCCGAGCTCCTTGAGCAGGTGGCTCAGATTGTATGTGAATGAGTCATAATTGTCTATTATTACGGTCTTTATCATAACTTCTCTGCCATTTGGATTGCCTTGCGCAGTGCGCCCAGCTTGTTGTTAACCTCCTGTAATTCATACTCCACATCGCTCTTGGCCACAATACCGCCGCCTGCCTGGAACCAGAGTTCACCGTTACGGCTCACAAAGGTGCGTATGGTGATGGCCTGGTTCAGGTCACCGTTAAAGCCTATAAAGCCGATGCAGCCGCCGTAGGCACCGCGGTTGTGCGGCTCATACTCACTTATAAGCTGCATGGCGCGTACCTTGGGCGCGCCGCTCAGCGTACCGGCAGGGAATGTGTCTATGAATGTGCGTACAGGGTCTGCGCCTTCATCGAGTGTGCCCGATACACGGCTAACCAGGTGAATCACATGGCTGTAGTATTGCATATCCTTGTAGAAGTCTATGTGCACGTTATGGCAGTTGCGGCTCAGGTCGTTACGGGCCAGATCTACCAGCATCACGTGCTCGGCATTCTCCTTTGGATCATTTTTTAGGTAGAGGGCGTTCTCGCGGTCCTGCTCGGCATTACCGGTACGCTTGGTGGTGCCTGCAATGGGATCGATGTATGCCTGTCGGCCCTGGATGCGGCAGTGAGTCTCTGGGCTGGAGCCAAAGATACGGAATCCGCCAAAGTCAAAATAGAACAGGTACGGGCTGGGATTGATGCTACGCAGGGCACGGTACAACTGGAAATCATCACCAGTGAATGACTGCTTGAAACGGCGTGACAGCACAATCTGGAACACATCACCGCGTTTGCAGTGAGCAATTCCACGGCGTATGTTCTCGCGGTGCTCATCATCGGTCAGGGTGCTGGTGCAGTCACCTACGGCACGGAATCCGAATGTGCGGAATGTATGGGAACTGAGGCTGTGCTCAAATTTGTCAAGTGAACTCTTCTCACCTTCACCCAACAACTCAATAAGTGTGAGTTCGTTGCTGTAATGGTCAAATACCGCAATGCTCTTAAAGAGCGTGTACTGCATATCGGCCGCATCGTTCTCCTTCTGGGTCTCGTCCTTGATGCTTATGTTCTCAAAGTAGCGTACGGCGTTGAATGTGGTGAATCCGTACAGACCGCAGTAGTTGCTGCCCTCACCCTCTATGCTAAACTGGCTCAGAAAATCATTGATGAGCCTGGCAGCGTCATAATCGGCACTGATGGCGTGCTCCTGCGTGGTTCCATCGGGCAGCAGCATGGTTCCTACGCCATGGGCAATGCTTACTGTGGCAATGGGATTGATGGCAATGAATGACTTGGAATTCTCAACGCCGTGATAATCAGAACTCTCCATAAGTACGCTCTGTGAGTAGAGGTCACGTACGTTAAGATATGCCGTTACGGGAGTAAGCAGGTCACCTGCCACTTTACGGCTTGCTGTAAGGTATTTAAATAGCTTCATAATCTATCTCGTCTTTATGTTTAAGGTATGTTGTAAGGTCTTTGTCGCCGCGGCCGCTTACGGTAAGCACAACCACATCGTCTTTCTTGAACTTCATCTTGGGCAGCATGGCCAGCGCGTGGCTGCTCTCCAGTGCCGGAATGATACCCTCCAACCTGGTCAACTCAAATGCTGCCTGCAGGGCCTCATTGTCGTTTACGGCCATCACTTGGGCGCGTCCGGTCTTGTAAAGGTTGCAGTGAATGGGGCCTGTGCCCGGATAATCCAGTCCGGCCGATATCGAATAAGGCTCTATGATCTGGCCGTCGGGGGTCTGCATCACCATGATACGGCTGCCGTGCAGTATTCCGGGAGTTCCTATCTCCATCGATGCGGCGGTCTGAGGGGTGTCTATTCCCATTCCTCCAGCCTCGCCCAGGACCAGCTTAACGCGCTCATCATCAATATAATGATAGATGGTTCCTGCAGCGTTGCTGCCTCCTCCTACGCAAGCCATCAGATAATCGGGATAGTCACGTCCCTCTTTCTCCATCAGCTGCTCCTTGATCTCGGCCGATATCACACTCTGCAGACGGGCCACCATATCGGGATAAGGATGCGGACCTACGGTACTGCCAATGATATAGAATGTATCGGCAGGATGACAGCACCAGTCGCGGATAGCCTCGTTTGTGGCGTCCTTGAGGGTCTTGTTGCCGCTGTAAACGGGCATCACCTCGGCACCAAGCATACGCATGCGCTCCACATTCACTGCCTGACGCTCCACATCCAGCGCGCCCATATAAACCCTGCAGGGCATATTCATAAGGGCACATACGGTTGCTGTGGCTACACCGTGCTGTCCGGCACCGGTCTCGGCAATGATACGGGTCTTGCCCATGCGCTTGGCCAGCAGGATTTGCCCAATTGAGTTGTTGATCTTATGGGCGCCGGTGTGGTTCAGGTCCTCACGCTTCAGGTAGAGCTTACAGCCGTACTTCCGGCTCATGCGTGATGCGTAATAAAGAGGGCTGGGACGGCCTACATAGTCACGCAGCAGTGCATGGTACTCTTTCTTGAACTCCGCGCTCTCAATAATGGGCAGGTAGCTCTCTTTCAGGGTTTCTACGGTCTTGTAGAGTATCTCGGGGATGTAAGCACCTCCAAACTCTCCGTAGTAACCGTTGCTGTCAATCTGATAAGTATTCATTGTGTTTAATTTGAATTGTTGA
>JAZMZT010000275.1:0-12146 GCA_045586125.1 Bacteroidaceae bacterium
GACTCGCCCACGGCCTTGAGTCCGGCAAAATGTATGCATGCGTCAAACTTATACTGCTCCAGCACCTTGTCCAATCCCTTGCGGTCGCGTATATCGACCTTATGGAACGGAATCTCTGTTCCGCCCAGAATCCTGGACACACGTCTCAGACTCTCCGGGTTGGAGTTACTCAGATTGTCAACCACTACAGCAGTATGGCCTGCCTTATAAAGTTCAATAATTGTATGTGAGCCGATAAAACCGGCGCCACCTGTTACCAGTATATTCATTTACCAATGTTTTTCCTCTCAACAGTCCAGTCGGGGCGCTGCTCCAATCCGCTGGGGCTACCCACGAGCATCTTCTGTGCATCCTTGTCACCCTTGAGCTGCCACTCAAGCCAAGCCAGCGCTGCAATTGAGAACTCACCGCCGTGGGGCTGGCCGTAAGTGCCGCCGTGACCTACGGGATAGTTCACTGCAATTGCCGGAACATGGTCTATACGCTTGTAATCATCCATGCCGTTCTCATATGCTATATCGGTGGGACCGCCCAGCAGATACATCACGGGAGTGTGGATCTTCTTGAGGTCCTCCTTGGCGGGCATCGGCATACCGGGAACTGCACCTGACGGGTCGATGAACGATCCGCTGTTGCATATCATGATGGCCTTGAGTCGGGTATCGGCCGCATTGACCAGAGTCTGCAGACCGCCGCATGACATACCTGCAGCAGCAATGTTCTTAACATCCAGCTTATTGTAATAGGGGCTGTTCTTATCGGCATTCTGTGCTATTGCCCAGTCAAGTCCCTCAATCTGCTGCTCTGATTTGGACTGTGCGCCGCGGTAACGCTCGCCCTCAGCCGGCCAGTAACCTATGGCTACTACCAGGAATCCGTGCGATGCAATCTCACTCAGGAAATTCTGATGCTCCCAGGGTGAGTTGGTGCAGGCGCCGTTACCCCATACCAGTATGGGCAGCGGGTTCTTCTTGCCGAACTTGCTCAGATCTGCCGGACGGAAAATGGTATGCGCCTCAAGGCTTGGTTCCTCAACCATTATTGCCTTGTAAGGGCCTGTTCCGCCGTCCTCCACCGTACGGTTCTTAGTATAAGTCTCCTGAGCATTCAAGCCCATAACAAACGCTGCACCCAGCAGCATCAAAAAAATTCTCTTCATATCCTTATTAGTTTTATAGTCCGAAAGGCAAATATAAACATTATTCTCGTTCAGGATGGAACTTTTTGGGGTATAGATATCTGAAACTACGCGCTTCGCGCTACCCCTCCCACTCCCTTTGGGCGTGGGCCCCTCCCGTTAACTTCGTTTTTCCTCCTCGTCTCTCGGTATAGAAAACAAGCTTTCTCTACTCTCGCTTCCTTCGTCGGTTCACAAGCCCACGGGCGGCCATGGTTTCCGATACCTATACCCCAAAAAGTTCGTTCGTTTAGTAAGCTTTGGTAATAGTAAGTACACCAGCTGAAAGAGCGGGAACGGATAGGATTACGTCGTTTCCATCGGTGGATGCGGCGGTTTTCTTCAGAGCGACTGCGTTCTTGTTCTCCATGCTGTTGGCTACGGTCAGGGAGCCGGGAGCGTAGTACTCGAATTCTGTGCTGCCGATGCCTTCCCAATCGCCCTTGATGCGCAGGGTGGCGGGCTCATCGGTGGGGTTCACTACCTTTACTATTACGTCAGCTCCGTTCTCGGACATGGTGGTGCTTACGCTCACGTTGCCCGTCTCGCCGCTGTATGCCAGGCGGTACTTGCTGAAGTGATTGTACCAGAGCTCGGTTACCTGGCAGTTGGGAGCCTTGAACAGATCCTTGTAGTCAAAGTTGATGAAGGCGTTGTTCCAGTCGGGGGCATCGGTACGGCGTATAAAGAGCGCTGCAGCACCCATGGCAACAACGTCACGGGCCTCACACATATTCAGGAATCCGCCGGCAAACAGACCGGTGCGCCAGTCGATGCTGTTAAGGTTCCACTCTGAGATAAAGAGTTTGATGTTGGGGTTGGGACCGGCTGCAATCATCTGTGCGTAACGGTCATACTGCTGTCCCAGACGCACGGGACCAGTGGCGTAACCGCCCTGCTGCTCGTAGTGGTGCAGGCTCAGGTAGTCAAAATAATTGCCGCTGCGCTTTATGAACTGCTCGTCCTCTCCGAATCCGCCGCAGGCAATGATCTTGATTGACGGGTCAACCTCGCGCATGGCGGTGCTGAAATCACGCACGCATTTCTCGTATCGGTCAATACCCATCTCCCACATCTCGTTGTCAATCTCCCAGAACTTTACATTGTATGGCTCGGGATGTCCGTTGGCGGCACGCTTTGCACCCCACTCATCGGTGGCGGGTGCGTTGCAGTAACGTACCCAGTTCACGGCGTTCTGCAGGATTTGGTCGTATTCATCGGCCGGACGCTCAAACCTGACGCTTACCACGATAACCGGCTCGGTGTTCACCTCACGGCAAAAACGAATGAATTCATCGGTACCAAAGCAGTTCTGGTCATAGTCCATCCACATCCAGTGGGCCCAGCGCTCACGGTTCTCCTGCGGACCTATACCCCATTGCCAGTCATACTGAGCCACGTAGCCGCCACCCGGCCAGCGCAGGCAGGTGGGGTGCAGTTCCTTTACGGCCTGCAGGATATCGGGACGGAAACCGCCCAGGTCCTTACCGGTCTGGGTTGACAGTGTGGCCATATCTATCTGTACGGTTCCACCCTTGACTGAAATCGCAAAATCACCGTCGCAACTCACCTGCGGTTCCAGAGTGAATTCATATTTCTTCCACTCCTTGCTTTTTATCTTGCCAAGTGACTGGCGGGCTACAAACTGGCCTTTCTCATTACGGAGTCCTACAATCAGTTCGCCTTTGCCCTTGGCATAAATGGAGCCCACGTACTTTTCACGTACAATTATGTTCTGCGGGCCCTGTGCCATGCCGGCCTCGGCCTTCTTGCCTGCGGTAATCTCCTGTGAATAACGCATGTTCACCGCATCGTCCTTGACAAGACGGTACTTGCCCTCACCGAACGCGGTCCATTCCGGAGCCACCTCAGGTATCTGCACATCCTTGGGAGTGCCGCTGAAAACGGTCTGTTCACCGCTCTTTACTGTGATGTTGCGGTATGTAGCCTCGGTGTAATTTACCCAGAAAACAAGGTCGTTCTTGCCGGTCTGCTCCAGTCCGCTGTACTTTACCACCTCCTTGTCATCAAAGTACATGGTGACATCGGCACCCTTGCGGCTTATGCGCAACTTATGCCAGTCCTGGTTCTCGTTGACCTGATCCTTGGTGGCGGGGGCCGATGCCAGGGCGGCAAGCGTATTCATGCGCCTGCCGGGACGACCTCCGAATCCCTGTGATTCGCGCACCTCCATGGCGCAGATGGAGAAATCGGCCGTGGAACTCTGCTGCTGCAGTGCGGCGCGTGCATTGGCCTCATTGGCAGCGTCTATCTGCGACTGTGTCTGTGCGGGTGTGAATGTACGGCCCTCATAATAGGGATCGTGTATGCGAGCAAAATATGCGCTTCCATCGGCCTTTTGACCGAATGCAAAGCGTATGTCCATAAGGCCTCCACTCCATGAACGGCGTGCCAGTTTGTAGGAGCGCCAGTTAAGGTCCATGGTGATTTCGTAGTCATCGGACTCAATGGTGGTGATATTGAGCGGCTGCTCGTAACGTGTGGGCGAATGCAGTATCATGTCATCATCCATGTACCAGCCGTCAAAATAGCCGTCACGCGGTGGGATACCGGGATACTGCTCGGGCTCGAATGAACGGCCGTATATCAACTCCTGCCAGACGCCGTTGTTGGCGCTGAAGTAGATGTGCTCAAACAGCTGTCCGTACAGCATCTCGTCAATGATGCCGCTGGGCTGTTTACTCTCAACTGTAATCTCATACTCATTCTGTGCCTGAACCCCGAGACTCAGGGCAAGCACACACATTGCGGTTAGCTTTTTTTTCATATTGGTAGACACTTCGTTGTTTATAATACGTTAGTACCTGCGTTTCTTGTCCAAGCGTCCGCCTTTTACGCACGTTCTTTAGTATTGTTGGACACTTGGTTAAGAAAATACGCTCTAAGGCTTGTTGTTTGTCGAAACGTCCGGAGAAGGCGCCCCTTTCTGCACTACTTTGAACAGTTTGTCGCCGCGGCGTACGCGCTCCGGGGTCTTGAACGATACGCGTACTCCCTGCGGAACGGTCTCAACGGTCTTAAGATCCACGCGCGGGTCATCCAGGTTGAATGTGATGCAGCCCGTGGTGGCACCAGTCACCATCAGTTTGTCTCCGGCGCTGATGGGTGCTGCCTCGATTGAGAACTCGGCCACCTCGATCTTGGAGAACCAGTCGGTGCACTTGCCCACGTAGACCTTGGTCTCGGTGGCCTGCGATCCGTACTGATCGTTCCACTCGCCCAGACGCTGGCCCAGATAGTAGCCGTCCCAGAATCCGCGGTTGAATACCGTAGCCAGGCGCTTGTCCCAATTATCCTTCTTTTCATCGGTGAAATCACCGTCCAGAACAGCCTGGATAGCCTCGCCGTAGCACTCGGCCACGGTGCGGACGTATTCAGGTCCGCGGGCTCGGCCCTCAATCTTGAACACCTGCACGCCGGCCTCAATCATTCGGTCCATAAAGCGTATGGTCTTGAGGTCCTTAGGCGACATTATGTACTGGTTCTCAATGGCCAGTTCTATATCGGTCTCGCGGTCCTTGACAATGTATCCGCGGCGGCAAATCTGCATGCACGCTCCGCGGTTGGCACTGGCGTTCATCTCGTTCAGGCTCAGGTAGCACTTTCCGCTAATAGCCATGCACAGGGCACCGTGGCAGAACATCTCAATGCGTATCAAAGCACCTTTCGGTCCGCGTATATCCTGCTCAATTATCTGCTTGTGGATCTCGGTCACCTGGTCCAGATTAAGCTCACGGGCCAGCACCACCACATCGGCAAACTGAGCGTAGAACTTGAGTGCCTCTATGTTGCTGATGTTGAGCTGGGTTGAAAGATGCACCTCCATTCCTACCTTGTTGCAGTATGTCATCACGGCGATATCGCACGCAATTATGGCCGATATCCCCGCCGCCAGAGCAGCATCCACGATCTCGTGTACCAAAGGGATGTCCTCACCGTACATCACGGTGTTCAGTGTCAGGTAACTCTGGACACCGTGTGCGTTGCACTGGGATGCAATCTCGCGCAAATCATCCAGGGTAAAATGGCTGGCACTGCGCGAACGCATATTCAGTTTCTCCACGCCAAAGTAGATTGATCCCGCTCCGGCCTGGAACGCAGCGGCCAGACTCTCCCACGAGCCCACCGGCGCCATTATCTCAAAATCCTCTCTTTTCATATCAGTTTCCCCACTGGGCTGTAATTCTATCCATAATCGCGAACAAATCACTCACTGTCTCGGCGCGGAGCATCTCGATGCGGGTGTGGCGGAAATCCTCCAGCCCTTTGAACAGAGGGCTGGCAGCCAGGTGACGGCGTATGTGCACTATGCCGCGGCGCTCATCAAGGCGGGCAATACTGTCCAGAGTCTCCTGCTTGAGCACATCCATCTTCCACTGGAAGCCGGGATCCTCACAAAGTTCACCGGTTTCCAAATAATGCTTGACCTCGCGGAATATCCAGGGCCGACCAAAACTGCCGCGGCCAATCATGATGGCATCCACCCCGTATCGGTCAAAACACTCCTTGGCACGCTCGGGAGTGGTTATATCACCATTGCCGATGATAGGAATCTTCATGCGGGGATTCTCCTTGACCTTGCCGATGAGTGTCCAGTCGGCCTGACCGGTGTACATCTGGGCGCGGGTACGGCCGTGAATGGTCAGCGCCTGAATGCCGCAGTCCTGCAACTGCTCGGCCAGTTCAACGATGATCTTGCTCTCATCATTCCAGCCCAGACGGGTCTTGACGGTTACGGGAATCTTGACCGCATCCACCACCGCACGGGTAATCTCCAGCATTTTGGGAATGTTCTGCAGCATACCTGCGCCACCGCCCTTGCCGGCCACCTTCTTGACCGGACAGCCAAAATTCAGGTCCAGCACATCAGGGCCCGCAGCCTCAACCATTTTGGCGGCGCCCACCATGGCATCGGTATCCTTACCGTAAATCTGGATGGCCACGGGGCGCTCCTCATCACAGATGGTCAGTTTCTGCATGGTCTTGTTCACCTCACGTATCAGGGCGTCGCTCGATACAAACTCGGTATAGACCATATCGGCCCCGAACCGCTTGCAAAGCAGACGGAACGCCGGGTCCGTAACATCCTCCATAGGAGCCAGAAACACCGGCCTCTCCCCAAAATCAATCTCTCCTATCTTCATACAACCCGCTAAGGTACAGCTTTCTCCCCGTATTCCCCGCCCCACACCCCAAAAAATACGCACGCACCTGCGCACACCCGCGGACGCTCCGACGTGCATTCCGCGTGCCAGCGTATTCTTTCAGTCCAAGCGTCCAAGAATACGCCCGAACCTGCGTGAAGTGCGGACGCTCCGACCGGGAACCCGCGTGCTAGCGTATTATTCAGCCCAAGTGTCCACATACCAGGCATCGGTTTATCTGGTACTGGGGGATGCGGAAATCGTTTTTAAGCACCTGTGCGATCTTGTTTTTCTGCGTTTCGTCAAGGGCGTATACTGACGCCTTCTTATATCGCCTGATAAGCTGATTATCAATAATGTTACACACTGCGACATCATTCATTTTGGACGCATCGTACTTGAAACCTTTCTCACATTCCAGCATCGAAAGTACACTCTTCTTGTCAAACGGACGTTCAATGGTATTCAACGTGACAGGCGGTTCGTTCGGGTTCTCTTCCAATTGTTCTTTTTGCCAGACTTCATCGGACAATCGGTTCATCTGATACAGGAATCCTCGCGGAGTTACGAACAACAATTCCAGCTGTGGTATCTCCATGAATGATTCGCGAAGGAATACACCGTCTTCATTCATTACATAATGATCGGGAAATACCGCATGTCGGGGTAAGTACGTTGCAATCTCGGACCGGGAGGTAATAAGGTGGCGTTCCTTGCTTCGGCCCATCTCCTTGTTGAAAACGGAATTGATGGTACAGTGCCTGTAACCGAACGGGGTCGGGCTTTGGGCATGGTGCAGCCCATTCCTCAGGATGTAACTCAATGCGGCGTTTCGGTGCTTCATTCCGTCTATCCGGGTCTGGAAGAACCCCTTGGGGCCGAGTCTGCCCATTCGATTGTATTTGTAGTTGAAGTAGCGGCCGTAACTGTGCCGCAGACTGGATATAAATGGGGCCGGATCATGCGACATGACCGCCAGATGATAGTGGGTTGACATAAGCGCATCGGCCAGTAACTCCTCATTTGTCTTGTACGCAGCCAGCGCCATCAGGTTTGTAAACGCCAGAAAATCAGACTCATCCCTGAAAAGGACTTCGTTGTGTGATGCTACACACAGATGGTAGAGATTTCTCATAACAATTGGTACTAGGATAGTGTTTCTGCAAATCTAACAATAATAGTTGGGGCGGCCAAATCCACGGACGTTACGACGTGTTTTACGCGAGCAAACGTATTGTTTTGTCCAAGCGTCCCATGATACGCCCGCACCTGCGTGGAGAGCGGACACTCCGACCGGATACTCTCGTGCAAGCGTATTATTCAGCCCAAGTGTCCAATAATTAGGGCCGTATGCAAAAAATGAGTACTTTTGGACCTTAAATAATTGCCTCTAACCAAACTGACAATGAAAAAGACTTTGCTATTCGCAGCGGTGACGCTTATGTCACTGACCTGCTGCTCTCAGACTGAAGAGTTGAAATTATGGTACGATGCACCCGCACGCCAGTGGACCGATGCCCTCCCGTTGGGTAACGGACGTCTTGGTGCCATGGTGTTCGGTACTCCCGCTCAGGAGCGTATTCAAATTAATGAGGAGACTATCTGGGGCGGAGGTCCTCACAACAATGTCAATTACGCCGCCAAGGACGGACTGGAGCAGATCCGCCAGGCCCTTTGGGAGGGTCGCCGTTCTGATGCACAGGCACTCTGCGACGAGTACATATCATCCAAGAGCGCACACGGAATGCCCTACCAGACAGCCGGTTCGCTGATGCTGGATTTTGACGGAATCACCGATTTCACCGACTATTACAGGGAGTTGGACATTGCCCGCGCAGTGGCTCTGACCCGCTTTAAGGCAAATGGTGTGGAGTACACCCGCGAGTGCTTTGTATCATTCCCCGACCAGGTTATAGCACTTCGTCTGACGGCATCGGCCAAGGGTGCTCTCTCATTCAAGGCCAGTTACAATCTGCCGTATCGTGATGACCGGATTCTGGGACGCTCGGCCGAAGTTACCGGCAAGCAGGCAGTGATGACCATATCCTGCAAGGGCGATGACCACGAGGGCATTGAGGGTAAGATCCGTTTCACCGACAAGACCCTGATCATACCCGAGGGCGGCAGCATGACCACAGCCGATAATGCGGTGAGCGTAAGCGGTGCCGATGCAGTGACCATTTACATATCGATAGGAACCAACTTTGTGAACTACCAGAGCGTAAGCGGCGATGAGAACAAGGCTGCTGACCGCTGGCTGGAGCCTTTTACCAAGGGCAAGAAGAAATATGCCGCCGTTCTGGCCGATAATATCAAGGAGTATCAGAAACAGTTCGGTACAGTTACTCTTGACCTGGGATCCAATGATCAGGCCAAACTGCCTACCGATCAGCGTGTGGCTCAGTTTGCCGGCAACTTTGACCCGCAGTTGGTTACTCTGTATTTCCAGTTTGGCCGATACCTGCTTCTGTGCTGCTCGCAGCCGGGCGGACAGGCCGCCAACCTGCAGGGTATCTGGAACGAGAGCCGTCAGGCTCCCTGGGACGGTAAGTACACTACCAACATCAACGTTGAGATGAACTACTGGCCCGCATTCGTATGCGGCATCCCCCAGACATTCGATCCGTTCCTGCAGTTGGTAAAGGACTGCGCCGAGCACGGAAAGGAGACCGCTCAGATGTACGGCTGTCGCGGCTGGACCCTGCACCACAACACCGATATCTGGCGCTCCACCGGCGCTGTAGACGGTGCATATAACGGCATGTGGCCCACCGGTGCCGCCTGGTTCTGTCAGCAGATCTGGGACGGTTACCTGTTCAATCAGGACCCTAAGTATCTCAAGGAGATATATCCCATCATGAAGAGTGCCTGCGAGTTCTTCATCGATTTCCTTGTCGAGGAACCCGTATCGGGCAACAAATATCTTGTCATAGCACCATCTTACTCACCTGAGAACGCACCTCACGTACAGGACGTTCTGGGCAAGGGTAACATAACCACCGTATTCGGCGCCACAATGGACAACCAGATGATGGACGATCTGTTCGGCAACATGATTGAAGCTGCAGCTCTGGTGGGCGAAAAGGACGGTGAATTCGTGAAAAAACTCAGTGAAATCAAGGGCCGTCTGGCTCCCATGAAGATAGGAAGCTGGGGACAGCTGCAGGAGTGGTTCGAGGATTGGGATGATCCCAAGGACAACCACCGTCACGTATCACACCTGTGGGGTATGTATCCCGGACGTCAGATCACGGCCGATGGCACTCCAGACCTCTTCAAGGCCGTACGCACCAGCCTTGAGGCAAGAGGTGACGAGTCAACCGGCTGGTCAATGGGCTGGAAGGTCTGCCTGTGGGCCCGTTTGCTGGACGGCAACCACGCCTACAAACTGATTCAGGATCAGATCAAGCCTGCAGGCGGACGCGGATTCGGCGGTCGTGGCGGTACATACAACAATCTGTTCGATGCACACCCGCCATTCCAGATTGACGGAAACTTTGGTTGCACAGCAGGTATAGCCGAGATGCTCGTCCAGAGCCATACCGGCAAGATTGTGCTTCTGCCCGCCCTGCCCGACGTATGGAAGGACGGAACCGTTAAGGGTCTCTGCTGCCGCGGCGGATTCGTTCTGGAGGAACTGACCTGGAAGGACTGCAAGCCCGCAACCGTTAAGGTCCGCTCAACCGTGGGCGGCAAGCTGGACATTGCCTGGAACGGCCAGGACAAGAGTATCGATACAAAAAGAGGTAAAACATACACGATACAATTCTGATATCAGGACGTTCCGACACGTTTTCCGCGAGCAAGCGTATTCTCTGAGCCCAAGCGTCCAAGAATACGTAAGCACCTGCGTAAACAGCGGACGTTCCGACACGGAACCTGCGTATTACAGTGTTTTTTTGTTTAAGTGTCTAATTTTAAAATATTATGAAAATCAAATCTTTAATGATGCAGGCTCTTATAGTCGGCCTGCTTCCCGTGAGTGTGAACGCACAGCAGAAAGTTTCAATCGATTGGTACGGCTTTGTTGCCGCACAGTCATGGATAAATACACATGAGAGTAACGCCGGTGCTGAAGGCTTCCTTTATCTTTATCCCACAGATGAAGTTCCGGCTGCCGATGGACATGACACAAAAGCAGTTCCTGAAGCTTCTTGGTTCGGCACGATGGCCCGTCTGGGCTTTGTCCTGAAAGGCCCCGAAATCTTTGGTGCAGCCAGCCGCGCAAAGGCAGAACTTGAGTTCTCAGGTCACTCCGCTCCGGGCAGTATTCTTTATCGTCACGCCTTCATGGCTCTGGATTGGGATAACAGCACACTCACCCTGGGTCAGACATGGCATCCCATGAATGACCTGTTCCCCAGTACCGTGGGTATTGCCATCGGCTCACCTTTCAACGCCCTTAACCGCAGCCCGCAGTTGCGTTATGAGTATTTCATGGGTGATGACAAAAAGATTAAGTTGACAGGTGCCGCAATATTCCAGGCTGGAAACCCGTCAGTCGGCCCTGGCGGAAAGTCTTACAATTTTGCCCGCAGGTCAATGGTGCCTATGCTCTACGCAGGCGTTGACTTCACATTCGGTGATTTCAAGGTTGGCGGCGGTCTGGAGTACAAGCGTATTTCACCGATGATTGACCTGGCCGATAACAACAAGAAGTACTACGAGAACGGCCTGTGCGGAATGATCCAGGCACAGTACAACAAGGATAAACTGGCAGTAAAGGCCAAGACCCTGATAGGTCATGATATGTCACACCTGGGTATCTGCTCAGGATTCGGACAGGTTGACCATCTGGATCCGGGACGTATTGAGTATGCTCCTCTGGCAGCCTCTTCATCGTGGTTCCAGGTTCAGTACGGCGGTGCCCTCAAGGGTGGTCTCATGTGCGGTTACATGAGCAACTGGGGTGCCGGCAAGGACCTCATCCCGGGTACCATATCTGCCGTTGGAAACGGAACAATCGGTAACATGTGGAGAGTTGCTCCCAACCTTCAGTACACAGTAGGAAACCTGAATCTTGGAATCGAGTATGAACTCACCACTGTCGCATACGCAAACCGCGATGCCCTCACTGGTTTACCCCTTATCAATGCAAACGGTACTGTAACAGATACGCACAACGTCAGCAACAACCGCCTGCTGCTGTCCGCAATGTACGCCTTCTGATAAGCACTGTCAGCACACATAAAGCACCAGTTCTGCTAGCAGGGCTGGTGTTTTTTTGTGGACACTTGGGCTGAATAATACGCTTGCACGCGGGTTTACGGTCGGAGCGTCCGCTCTCCACGCAGGTGCGGGCGTATTTATGGACGCTTGGACAACACAATACGCTTGTACACGGAAAACACGTTGAAGCGTCCACGCACCATGCGGAAAACGTCCCCACAACGCAAAAGAAAATAGCGCTGTACGATAGAGGTTTCGGTTATTATGACTACCTTTGTTACCCCTAATGCAAAGCAAGGAAAATTACAATCAATTATAAGGAAAAACTATGTATCTGTTAGGTTATGACATAGGCAGCTCTTCAGTGAAGTGCAGTCTTGTAGATGCCCAGAACGGCAGTTGCGTTGCAACCGCGTTCGCCCCAAAGAGTGAAGCACCCATTAAAGCAGTCAACCCGGGTTGGGCTGAGCAGAACCCTGACGACTGGTGGTCATATCTTAAGGCTGCCACTGCCGATGTTATGTCACAGTGTAAGATCGATGTCAAGGACATCAAGGCAATCGGAATCTCCTATCAGATGCACGGACTGGTTTGCGTGGACAAGAACCAGAAAGTGCTGCGCCCCGCCATCATCT
>JAZMZT010000276.1:0-1858 GCA_045586125.1 Bacteroidaceae bacterium
CAGCCTGCCCACAGAGCCAGGGGATACCACTCCACCGGTACCGTAGGCACCGTAGGTGCCGCGATGGGAATTGCCTCGGCTCTGAACTTCAGCAAGGAACAGTTCAAGGCGGCCCTTTCCGCAGCTTTCACCAGCGCTGCCGGTATAAACGAGATGATGGAAAACGTCTCAACACTTAAGCCGTTCAACGCAGGCCGTGCCGCACATGACGGCATTACTGCCGCATACATAGCCCGTTGCGGATTCATTGGCCCTCTTGACCCCATGGGCGGCAAGTTTGGTTGGCTCAAGGGAGCCTGCGAAAAGTATGATGAGCGAGTCCTCACTCTTGAGTTTGATGATGGATACAATATCTTCGGTTGCTACCATAAGCCATACGCGGCCTGCCGCCATACCCATGCTGCGGTTTACGCCTGCATGAGGGCGCTTGAGGCCCACGGCGCAAGCTACAAGGATATTGAGAAAATTGATGCTCGAATGTACGGCCAGGGTCTTAACGGTCACGACCATACTGAAATTACAAGTGTTGTTTCCGGAAAAATGTCCGGGCCATACTGTATATCCCTTGCACTTAAAACCGGCGATGTTGGGCTCAACTCCTTCACGGAGGAAAATGTAAAAGACGAAGAAATCATTGCGCTCACAAAGAAAACTTCCCTGACTGAGAACCCCGAATTTACCGCCATGGTTCCCATGAAGAGAGCTGCGGAGGCTACAGTATATTTTACCGACGGCAGCAGCAGCTACTTCAAGGCCGACTATGCTCCGGGCGAGCCTGAGATCCCCATGACTATTGAGGATTTCCGTGCAAAGCTTGCAGGCGCATCGGGACTCAATGCTGAACAGAGTATGGCTCTTGAGGATGCTATCCTCAACGGAAACGCCAAGGTGCAGCAGCTTATCGCCTGCATCGTTTGAATTGTACTTTAACTCCCAATGCCGAGTGGTAGAAGGAGCAAAGCAATACAAAACATAATTGAAAGGAGAATAACCGTGAAAAAGTTTTTGGCACTGCTTCTTGCTGTTCTGATGGTACTCAGTATCGCGGCATGCGGCAAGGCACCCCCCACCCAGGAGGCAACCCAGTCTCAGGAAGTTGAAGTGGAAGGTGCCGGTATCGAACTTGACAACTCTGTTTCCACCGGACGCAGCGACCTCAACTATGCATTCACCGAAGCAATAGTTTCTGCAGACCCCCATGTAAATACTAAGTCCGTCACAACTACCCTTTACAACTGGGTATACAACGGTCTCGTATTTGCAGACGGTAAAGGCAACGTAAGCCCCGACCTTGCAGAAAGCTACGAACTGAGTGATGACGGCATGTCCTATGTTTTCCAGATTCGTCAGGATGTAAAGTTCCATAATGGCGATCAGATGACCGCAGATGACGTTGTGTTCTCTCTCAACCGTTGCATTGATATGACTTACTACAAGAACTATACCAGTTCTATCGAGTCTGTCGAGAAGACCGGCGACTGGGAGGTCACTATCAAGCTCAAGACCATCGACAACGGCTTCCTCTACAATCTCTATCCTCTGAAGATTACCAGCCAGAAAATCGTTGAAGCCGAGGGTGAAAACTTCGGCAATGGCGCACAGTACGCAGGCACTGGCCCCTATGTCATCACCGATTACGATCCAAACACCCTCATTAAGTTCAAAAAGTATGAGGACTACCACGGTGAGTGCGGCAACATTGAAACAATCAATGCTTATATCATCACCAATGCTACCACCCGCGCAACCGCTCTCCAGACCGGCGAGCTTGACCTAATTCAGGTACCCTCTTCCTCCTGGGAAGAAATCAACTCCTCCGGCAAGTTCAATACGAAGCTGCTCCCCTCTGCAAAGATTA
>JAZMZT010000277.1:0-13771 GCA_045586125.1 Bacteroidaceae bacterium
CGTCTGAACTCCTCCGGATTCATCACCACAGCATCGCTGGGGGTAACGACCACGTTTGCATCGGCATCCTCCTGACGTATGCTCCAGCACGCCCAGGCGATGCAAGGAGCCGTATTTCGTGCAGCAGGCTCAGCCAGAATATGCTCAGCAGGAATACCGGGAATCTGCTCCTTAACGATATCCACATAATCCTTATTGGTCACCACCCAGAAATTCTCGGGAGGGCAAATGCCCTTGAATCGGTCCACGGTCAACTGAATCAGCGACCTGCCGCAACCCAAAATATCAATAAATTGCTTAGGAAACTCCGGGGTACTCAGGGGCCAAAACCTACTCCCGATGCCTCCCGCCATAATTACAACATGATTCATCTTAATATTTGTTTTTGTGGAACAGACGGTGGATCTTGTTCACCAAACCTCCACGCTGATTATCAATAAACGCATCCAAAACCTTGCAGGAACCATCCACAGGCCTGATATCATAGTCCGCAATGGCCGCCGGAATCATGCAGCTCCAGCCCTCCTTCAGAGTCACCTCATCACCCGTCTGGCGCACCTTAACCACGCAATCACCCTTAAGGCACATCGTGATGATAAAACTGTCATACTTAAGCAGGTTCCGGTGAAACTCGTGCTCCACCTCCGTCACTCGGGCACTGAAGAACCTGGATTCCATTATCAGATTGGCCCTTTCGCTGCGTACCGCATAATCGGTCCTGTACTTACGTTGCACCTTGTAATTCAACGCCTTAGCCGCCAGTTCAGTATGTAACTGACGCGGTTTTCCGTCCAATCCCGGCCGGTTGTAATCGAATATCCTGTAAGTAACGTCCGATGACTGCTGAATCTCGGCCAGCAAAATCCCGCTGCAAATGGCATGAACACGACCCGCCGGAATGTAAAACACATCGCCCGCATGAGCCTCATGGCGCGCCAGAGCATCAGTTATTGTTCCATCGGCCACCATCCGCTTGTACTCATCGGCCTGGAGTTTCTTCTTAAAACCCGCGTAGATGCATGCACCTGGCTCAGCATCAAGCACATACCACATCTCACTCTTACCCAGCTTGTTATGCTCTCGCAGAGCCATCTCATCGTTTGGGTGAACCTGAATGGAAAGGTCGTTACGGGCATCGATAAACTTGACCAGCAGCGGCATCTTACCGCCATTTCGCTTGGCCACTGCCCTACCCAGAATCTCCTCAGGGGCCAAAGAAACAACTTCTGGCAAAGTCTTCCCGGCAAAAGCACCATTAGCCACAACCGTAGGCGAGCTCTCCACAGCACTAACCTCCCAGCTCTCGCCGATATGCTCCTGATCAGGCAGTCCCTTCCATCGGCACAGCCTATCGCCGCCCCACACTATCTCATGCAGGTTAGGCTCAAACAGCATCGGATACAGTTTCATATTAAACGCGAAGATACAAAAAATACCATTGGGGACGGTTCCGTTTGGTATCATTTTGTCAAAACAGTACCACTGGGGACGGTTCCGTTTGGTACCGTTTCCCAAAACAGTACCAAACGGAACCGTCCCTAATGGCACTCTTTTTTAATGCGGGAAAGTACGCCGCGACTGATGCCGGTCACTCGGGTGATCTGTCTTTCGCCAGCTCCGTATTCCATAAGGAGTTTGAGCACCTCATTCCGCCGTTCTTTAGGGAATTGCTGAATCTCGGAAATCGACTTAATCCCGCACGCATCATGCAAAAACTCCCTAATCACATCATCATTCACCCGAATACTCGTGTCACGATCAAAATCCAGGAAACGTTGCGTCTTTGGCAGCGGCTCATCGACCAACTCCTCAAGCGCTGGGAACGAAATCTTTGTATAAACCGATTTCGTCGCGCACATCGGCACATCACAAACCATCTTAGGATCATACTCGCGCCAACTACTCCACCGATAATGCCGGACATCGCGCACCAGTCCGCCAGCCACCGGATTCTGATGAATGTAACGCATCAGAGTCAGAAAATACTCCCAGTCATTAACCACTTCACTCCGGAACCGATCCTGAAAGAGATGACCTAAATGCTCATACTTCTTGTTAAAATAGTAAGCATAAGAAACTGAAATACTTTTAATTGCGTCCGATATCCCACCACTCTGCTCCCTAACAAGCAGATGCACATGATTGGGCATCAGGCAATAAGCATAAAGCACCAGAGTTGGAGGAAGTGACTTTCCGGTAATCTCATCCACCGGAAAAACCGCGCGTTCCAAAAGACTCAAATACTTGAGATAATCATTCTCACACTCAAAGATATCCTGCCGGTTAACACCGCGCAGCATAACATGGTAAACGCCAGAATCACTGGCCAATCTAGATTTTCTTGACATGGTAAAATTGCAAACGTTTTTCGCAAAGATAAGAAAATACCATTAGGGACGGTTCTGTTTGGTACCGTTTTTAGATACTAAAAGCAGCGACGTTTCATTTAGCGCCGCTGCTTCATATTGGTTATCAGTTTCTTACCGGAAAACGGTACCAAACAGAACCGTCCCCAATGGTATCACATCTTCACTTTGGGAAGTTGCCAGTGGTATTTGGTGGCTAGGAGTCTGATGATTATTACTCCGGCAACACATCCGGTCCGATAGACAGCCGGGCTCAGATTGAAATGTTCTAACAAGAAGTAGACAATTCCGCCCGCAACACAGGCCAGAGCATAAATCTCTTTGCGGAAAATTAGCGGCTCCTCATTTATGAAGATGTCGCGGAGGACACCGCCGCCGGCACCCGTAATCGTGCCAATCACAATCGCAATAACAGTCGAGCACCCCATGTCAAGGGCCTTAGTCATACCCAGAAGCGTAAAAATGGCAAGTCCGATGGTATCGAACAGGAATATCGTACCTGCTATTC
The DNA here is from genome assembly GCA_045586125.1 of Bacteroidaceae bacterium. GTDB lineage: Bacteria > Bacteroidota > Bacteroidia > Bacteroidales > Bacteroidaceae > Colenecus. The sequence goes on from JAZMZT010000277.1 coordinate 2,875, forward strand.
GGTCCACCAGTTTATGGAAGAAATAGTATAGGACCAATGCTCCAGCGACAATCAGCAGCGACATCAGATCATCGAACCAGAACGGCCGCACACCCAGCATGACATCTCTGATCGTTCCGCCTCCAACAGCCGTAACGAACCCCACGATGAACAGTCCGAACAAATCAAATTGCTTAGCCGCCGCCAGCCGAATACCGCTGATGGCAAACGCAAACGTACCGATAATCTCAATCCAATACATTCAAAATCTGTTGATTAGATCAATGATGCAGGCCACATCTTCCGGCTTGATAGTGGGGCCGATGGGCAGGCTTAGTTCCTGGGCGGCAATTTGCCCTGTTACAGGCAGCAGCAAGTCGTAATTCCAGGGGGCCGATGCGTAGCACTCCTGCTTGTGCGGCGGGATGGGATAATGGATTAGGGTCTCTACCCCATTCTCTTTCAAATATGCCTGTAATTCATCGCGTTGGGTGCAAAGTATGGGGAACAGATGATACACGTTCTGAGCATCAGGTAAACGCTCAGGCAACGTGATCAAAGGATTACGCAAGCCCTCATAATACTTCGCCGCAATCTGCTGGCGATGTGCATTATCCGTATCCAGGTATTTCAGTTTTACATCCAGCACCGCAGCCTGAATCTCATCCAGACGGCTATTCCTTCCAGTATATTTGAATACGTATTTGGCCGATGAGCCATAATTGGCCAGAGTCCTCACGGCTGCAGCCAGTTCAGCGTCATTGGTAGTAACGGCACCGCCATCGCCCAGCGCGCCCAAGTTCTTGCCCGGGTAGAAACTGTGGCCGGCAGCGTCACCGATTGATCCTGTCCTGCGACCATCGGCACTAAAACAGCCATGCGCTTGAGCGTTGTCTTCAATCAATTTCAGATTATGTTTGGAGCAGATTTCTCCAATCTTATCAGTGTAAGCATTCCGTCCGTAAAGATGAACTATGCATATAGCGCGGGTACGCGGAGTAATACGTTCTTCAATGCGCTCTGGATCAATCTCAAGCGTATCAATTGAAGGCTCCACCAGTACAGGCTTGAGCCCATTCTCCGTAATAGCCAGAATAGTAGCAATATAAGTATTAGCCGGAACAATAACCTCATCGCCCGGCGCCATAACGCCCAGCTCAATGTAAGCCCGGAAAATCCAGATCAGAGCGTCCAGCCCGTTAGCGCAACCCACACAATACCGCGACCCGATATAACGGGTATAATCCTCCTCAAAGCGCTCATTCTCAGTCCCCTGAAGATACCACCCGCTCTCAACCACACGCCTAACCGCCGCCTCAATCTCAGCCGCGTGCAGCCCCGTAACCTCTTTCAAACTCAAAAACGGAATCATATCCGCAAAGATAGAAAAAAGTACCATTGGGGACGGTTCCGTTTGGTACTGTTTTCAAAAACGATACCAAACGGAACCGTCCCTACTGGTATCATTCCCAGTGCACAAGTAGTGGATTAAGCCGAATCTTACGCGGGCAGCCATTATATCCACGAATCTGATAATCGCCCGCAATCTCATCAGGAAGCAGCTCTTTAAGCCTGGCATTCAGAACCGATGCCTTCTCACTGAAAGAATTATCCTCAAGATCAACCAAGCGCGCAACTCTGGCCTTGACATCATCGCGGTCTGTATTGGGAGAAATCACCCCGTAAATCTCCTCAAGTTCCACCCTAAAAGCATCACGTTGTTTAAGCAGAATACCCTCCGGATGCTTTAAGAACAAGATAAACAATGTCTTAACCAACGGCCGCAAATTAAGAATCTGCCCATCGGCGCCAGCCATTCTAATAATATAATTCTTATCAATAAACAATTCAACAGGCTCAGCCAGCCGTTCCACACCGACCCCAAGACGCTTAAGCCGCTCCTGAACCATAACCATAAGCGCCATCAGCTGGGCCGCCTCCATGCCATCCAGCAAGCCGCCATAATCGGCCGATGGTTCTCTCAGCTCTCTCCAGTCCGCCGGGAAAAGAAGCCGCCACATCAACTGAGCCTCAAAAAATCCATCAATCATCATACCATAAAGGTACGCAAAAATCCATCAACCACCAAGCCCAGACGCCCTTTTTCCATATAAAAAACAAGCAACACATCCAAACAATTACAAGCTTGTAATCACTTTGAATTGCCGATTCCCGTCAACACCTTTGCCTCATAAAAAATATGTCCTTATGAGCAACAAAAATCTAATCATCCCAGGTCCACGTCCAGGCCAGTTCCATCTGCACGACAACGACAGCATAGTATATCTCAACCCAATGGAACGGACTCTATACCAACTTTTTATAAACCACCCCGAAGGCATCCGGGCCGATGCCCTATCACTACACTGGCAGGAACTGTACCGCCTCTACGCCCACGAATCGGTCTTTGACGATAAAAAACTCATGCTCAACACAATAGAAAACCTTTGCGGCCAGTCCAAAATCGTTTTCTACTCCAACATATCCAGGATAAAGCGCAAGTTCATCAACACCATAGGCATCCGAAAAGCAAAAAACCACATCATAATCCGCCACCCCGACGGCCGCTATCGCATCGGCCACTAAAGCACCACCTAAATAATATGGAAAATAAATACTTCTCAGAACAGACAATGAAACACCTGATCCTGAAGTACGCCACCCATGACCGATGGCTATTCAGATCACTAAAAGCCATGATAGCCTGCAAGTTAACGCTTGTGTACGGACCATATCATACGATGTCCGATCTGCAAACACTGGCCGCAAGCGGATATCAGGAAACATATGATCATGCCGAAATCCTGGCAGACTTCCTGAACCAACTCCTCCCCTCACGCCCCACAACACCATCGGAACTGATGGAAACCACAGATGATTACAGCAACGAAGCCATTGAAAAATATAAGGAATACCAACATCTTCTGGATCTGTTACAAGGAGACTGCTTCTACCCGAAAGTGGCAGAACAATTCTGTAAAACAGTCTATAATGCAGATGATTATTACACATTTAAAGCATTCTCAAACCTGAATTATTCCATATTCGCCCAAGCACTGTTGCTGTACCAATTATCCGGGATAGATTACCCAACATTCATTGACCAATTCCAGGAAATCAGCCTTTTCAGCCAAAAGCGCATCCCCCTCACCCTCTCAAAGTTAAAACTCTTCATTAAGACCATGAGTAAAGTTGCCGATCTATATTTCACCCTATTGGGCAAAACGGATTTATAACCCCGCCAATTGTAGACAGTTTTTTTGCGGCCGCGGTTGGATTCGAACCAACGTATCGACATTACAAGTGTTGTCCTTTGCCACTAAGGTACGCGGCCTGGGCCGGGATTCTTACCCTTCTTCCCGACCTCCAGGTTGGCCGATAGGATTCAGAGTATTTCAAGCTGATGCTGTTAGCCCACGATCTGCCAATTAATCTAACCCGCCGTATAACAAGCTGATTTAGAGGCGGGTGCGGGACTTGAACCCGCAGCCTTGGACATTCTTGTCGAAACACTAAACCTCTGTAGAGCCTATGCTTTGAACCATAATGCAGAAGCTTTGGCACGATGCTGATGCTCAAGCGCATCCCAACGGGACACAGATAAAGCTAAGTCATAATGCTAACGCTGATCTGCCAATCAGGAATCATTCCGTCCCATAGAAGATATATCCCAAAAACTTGTCCGCTGCAAGATTAGGTTCCATAGTAGGCGTATCATTAACCGTTTTAGTTGCTTCTATTACAGCATTCAAAAGTTTGCTAATACGCTCTTGAACCAATTGTTTCTGCCTCAGCGTCCACTCTCCCGAGAATTTCTGCGACGTATATGATCCTCGTTTTATAGTAGTTTTAACCTCTTTAGTAATAGGCCGATAACTGGACGGAAGATGCTCCTTGTCAATATTGGGATCCAGCAGGATCTCAGTATCCGTGATAGTAGTGAAACTGTCCCCTTCCAGCCTCGGGGTCTCAAAAATATCATCCCTCCCCTGGTAGTCTTCATTCTCACTTGCCTTCCAAATCTCGGAATCAGACCTTACGGGAATATTGGCAATCAGATTCTTCAGATTCTCATCGGTCAAGATATTCTTAAGCCTAAGCAATTCCGTAGCGGACAAATCTCCAAGTTTCAGTCCATCAACCACAAACGGAACTCTTGCCGAACCTGCAGCATTAGTAGCCTCAATAGCAAACTGATCCTTAAGATATGGCAGCAATGACCCGTCAACTATTCTTTTAATCTCTTCCGATACCGTAGTAGCAACTACTGTATGTCCCATCTTTGTAGGATCCTCCAGCTGCCCCTCGGCTGCATGGAAAGTTTTCTTCTCACCTCTGAATGAAGCGGAATTCCTTTTAAAGAAATCCCCTTGCTTACGCAGCGATTCCGTATAAACCGCCCTCTCATGCTCAGCCTTAGCGAGCGTAACGTTCATTTTCTCCTGTACCATATCATTAGTTTTAATATTTTTCCAACAGCCGTAGCCTTAGCAGAGCACAACTCCGGCATTTCCAAACGCAAAATTATGACCGTCACAACACCCCCGCCAAATCTCTGCAAGGTTTGCAAAGATTTGGAGGGCCAATACTCTTGCTCGATCTTTGCAAAAACACATAGAAACAATGAAAATACAATACATGAGTGACCTCCATCTGGAGTTCATGGACAATTTCAGGTTCATAAAGAATAATGAATTTGAAGTCAAGGGTGATATCCTGGTTTTAGCCGGAGATACTTTTTACTTACATGACACCGTTGTACCACATTACCGATTCTGGAACTGGGCATCCAAAAGTTTCCGACAAGTATTGTTAGTGCCAGGCAACCATGAATTCTACGGCAACGGTGATGTAACCAGACGTGGAGATAATTGGCAGTGGATGCTCAGGGAAAATGTCGGATACTATTACAATAAAGTAGTGCGCATAGATGATGTGGATTTCATCCTTACCACCCTTTGGTCAAAGATACCGGAAGTTGATATGTTCTATGTTCTAAGAGGAATGAATGATTTCAGGCAAATTCTGTACAGTAGTCATCGGTTCACGCCCGATGATTTCAATCTTGAGCACGATAAATGCCTAAGTTTCTTAAAGCAAGCAGTCAAACAGAGCACCGCCAAACATATAGTTGTGATTACCCATCATCTGCCTACTCAATCAGTTGTGGCAGCACAACATAAAGAATCTGCTTTGAACGGTGCTTTTGCTACTGAATTGGGAGATTTTATAGCTGATAGCCGAATCGATGCGTGGGTATACGGTCATTCACATACAAACATTGACACCATCATCGGAAATACAAGAATCGTGTGCAACCAACTCGGCTACGTCTATTACAAAGAACACCTCACCAACGGATTTGACCCAGGTAAAGTAATAGAAATATGAATACCGAAATAAAACTCCTAATTTATCCTCTCCCACATTGGCCCCAGCACAGCTACTATCACTGCCATCACCTCATCGAACCCCAATGCTTCGGGGTACTTCATCTTACGCAGGAACGCCCGCCACATCATTTGACGCTGCTCCGAGGCTACAAATTCCAGACCGAACAGCGGATGCCCATCCATATAGGACGTACCTCGGTTGACTAACACCTCACGCACCGCCTCTTCCAACACCTCCAGATCTACCCTGCCGCTCCGCAGAATAGTGTATACGTCAAAGAAATCCTTCATCCGGCTGTTGCTCTCCGCACGGTCAATCATCGTCTGGAACTTCTCAGCCACCACCGTTTCAAGCGAGTATGCCCGCACATTTACCTCCGGCAGGTTTTCCAACAGCAACGGATAATCCAAGTCTACAGGTTGCGGGATAATCACATCCCCGAAGCCCACATCCATTGAAATTGACTGAACAATCGTGTCCAGATGGGCTGTAAGACTCACACATACACCATTATACTCCCGTTCCAGTGCAATGTCCTCAACCGTCACATCATTCTCGCCGCAGTCAAACGTAATACCGTCCTCCTTGCACTGAATGGCACAAATTGTCTGGAACGCCTTCTTGATGTTTTCCTTGTCACGGTCAATACGGTCGCCCATAAAGTCCATATCTATCGTCGGTCGTGCATTGAACCGCTCGTGCGCATACAGCAACACACCGCCTTTCAGGAAAAAGTGCTCTCTGTACTCGCTCACCGAAAGCCGATACAGAAACCGCTCCTGAATAAACCGCAGGAGCACCTGCATATACGTCTGTCCTTCCGTCTGCTGAGCTATGTTCAACAACTTTGCCTTGTTTGACGCCCCGTAATTCTTCGTCATATCTCAATTGTTTTTCATAGTCCAATCTCCAGATACCCCTTCAGTGTACTTGCAATCCGCATTTGCCGGGCATATGACGTCAGCCGGGCAATATTGCGGTCTTTCCTGGCCAGATAAGCCTTCAGCACTTCAGTTGCAACATCCAGGCCAATCTTACCCCTAAATTTCACTGCATCGCACACCGATTTCTCCAAGTCGTATATCTTAACTCTGTGGCCAGAGACAACAGCCTCCTCCACACCCATCTCATAGTACTTCTGTTCCCAATAGCAAAGCGTGATAGGCGGGAACTTTGGTACCACCACCTTCCTATGCTTCTCCACCGCAACATAGAAAGCTGAAGGGATCTGCGTGGTCAACCCATAGTGTGCCCAAGCCGAGTATAAGCAGAGCACCCCACGAGGCACCACACGCTCAATGTCAATCATCGTGTCCGCCAGTGCCTCTGTTGATGCATACACACCGTTTTTCAACCGCACTACAACACCATTCTCCAGAACTTTCCTAATGCCGTAGTAACTCAGTGACTCCCTGATCTCATGAGTATTCATCAAACCATCTATGTCATATTCCTTTTCCATATCTATTCCGGAATTATGACACAAAAATACGGCTTATTTTTGAATTAGCCGTAGTTTATTGCAAATATTTATGCAATTGGGGAACAGGCTCCAATTATACTACAAGCTCCCAGCGACATCCTCAATCTCCCTCATTACTTCTTTCAAAGCCGCTTTCAGTGTCTGCCGTTCAAGTTCATCATAATACTCAGGAGCATTCTTACATAGAAAATGAGCCTTGAACCATGATGCATCCTCCCCATAATAGTCATTAGCCAATGTACCCCACTTAAGCCATCGGTCCAAGATTTTCAAATGACCCTTCATTGTAATCTCAAAATGCATCTCTTCAGGATTAAATTCATGCAAACTTTCAGGATGTTCTTTTGATTCTTTAATAGAATCTTCTAGTTTCTGCATTTCTTTGCTGATTATCTCCTCTGTAAAACCAAAGAAAGTCATATCAAAAAGACAATTTGCTACAATCTGGCTCATCGTGAAACCTTCGAGCGCTTCTTGACAAACAACCATCCCTAGCCACTCCTTCCACGGGCTAAAAGATAAAGACCATCTTTCATTTATACCCTCTTTCACGCCATACACATCCGGATATTTATATTCAGGTTTCAAAATATCAGACGTATAATCAATTTTTATACTGAATTCTGATTCGGCCGATTCCATTAACCTCAGTGTTTCAAACACTATTTTGTAACCCTCCAATCTCTTTCTGCACCAAGGATGCTCATTCACTATCGCTATTGCCACATCAGGCCATTGCACCTGATTAATAATCTCTTTCAGTATCATCATTCAATTATATTGTTTCTTCCTGTTATCTTCAATTGACATTTTCCCCATAATCAATCCCAAAAGGAATTTCAATCCTTAAACCAACATCCCCCGATACAAAGAAGGAGATTCTTTCTTTTTGAGCAAATAGCATAGCGAATCTGAATCATCATACCTGGAGCGCATCAAGAAGAACCCGTCTGCGTCCGGTTCACTCGTTATCGTTCCCATTGATGTGGTGGTATCGCGCCAGAGAGATGATGACGTCGATGTCATCGTATGTATTGAAACATACCCAAACTTATCTGACAGCAAATCCACTGCATCTTTTTCACCATCATTTGATTCCCATTTGTTAATCCATTCGTTCATTGACGAATAATGACTCTCAGCCATCTTGGAGCGTATAAAGTTCATCACCTCAGTCTTGGCATCAACATTCTCCAAATAATGGAACTTAAGAATCTCATAAGCAAATTTGGCAACCGGAATATTCAGGCAGGGCTTTTCAGGCAACTGCCCATGAATATTCACCTCATCCACCAACGCTTTAAGAATGTCAATAGTCGATATCTCCAGCAGGTCTATCTGCTGCAGAATCTTCTCCTTCTGATCTACCATATCAGGCCTAAGATTATCCTTTAGATACTCCTCAATAGCCTCAGGCAGAAGATTTGAGAATTCAAACCGATATCGTATCCTTCCGGGTCGGCCAAGAAGATTGTCATTCAGCGTTAATTGATTGGTAGTAAGTATATACAACCTACGGCAAGCATTATACACGCCGTCTATAAGCCGTAGCAAGATATCATCGTCCTCGCCCTTCTTGAAGGTCTTTTCGGCCTCATCAATAAAGACCACGCACTCAAAATTCAGCGACTGTAGGAAAGGCAGTAACCCATCTCCGTTATTCTGAACAATAACCACAGGCAAGCCGATGGCATTACATAACAGTTTGGCCGATATAGTTTTACCCGTACCTTTTATGCCATTGAAAATGACACCCAGATTCTTGTTTCCTTCTATAAAAGTATCAGAATTCCATGTCTTTTTGACCAGCTTGATGATAGGATCAGAACCCAATTCATAGAGTTTGAAATCAAAATCAAATTTCTCACCAATCTTCTTCAGGCCAATCCTTTTCATCATTGGAGTGCTTATCTGCACCACCACAAATACGCCGCTTCCGGGCGATTCAAGCAAACGTGTATCTCCGCTCACAGGGAAAAACGTTCCCGATTCATTAATCCATTGCTGACTATTGTTCATACCTCTGTCATTAAACATCGCCGCAAAGGTACTGTCGCCCCAAACAAACCGCCAAATCCCTGCAAGGTTTGCAAAGATTTGGCGATATCTAAAAATGTACATTGGGAGCTGCCCCTTTTGTACTATTCTAGTATTTGTGCAGCCGCGTTCTTGGTATCGACTTTCTCGATTATGCGCTCCAGAATCCCATCCTCTGAGAAAATGAATGTGCGCCTCAGAGTGCCTAAGACGGTCTTGCCGTACATCTTTTTCTCGCCCCAGGCACCAAAAGCCTGAAGCATCTCTGTGCTAGTATCCGCTAGCAGACGGAACGGGAGTTCGTATTTGGCCCGGAAGCCTGAGTGCGACTTGGCACTGTCCTTGCTCACACCTACTACATTGTAGCCGGCAGCAGTCAAAGCGGCGTAATTATCACGGAAAGAACAAGCCTCCGCAGTACATCCCGAAGTATTGTCCTTAGGATAAAAGTAAACGATGGTCTTCTTGCCCTTGCCAATGAAATCCTCAGATTTCACAACAGCCCCATCCTGATCAATCACCTCAAACAGAGGCATCTTATCTCCAATCTTCAGCATATTTCCAATTTTAGTACCACTGGGGACGGTTCCGTTTGGTATCGTTTTGAAAAACAGTACCAAACGGAACCGTCCCCAATGGTATCATTTGTAACGCTTTTCAATTACACTCCAATCGATTATTTGCCAGAGAGCCTCCAACTGCGCAGCACGGCGATTCTGGAAATCAAGGTAGTAAGCATGCTCCCAGACATCGAAAGTAAGCAACGGTTTAAGTCCCTGAGTAACAGGATTCGATGCACCCGGCTCCTGAGTAATCACAAGTGAGCCATCGGTTTTGGCCGATAACCAAACCCATCCGCTGCCAAACAAGCCCACGCCCTTGGCCACAAACTCTGTCTGGAAAGCCTCAACGCTGCCCCACTGCTTAACAATCTGAGCCTTGAGAGCACCATCGGCCAACGCCTTTCCGCCCTTGCAGAACTGAGTAAAGTAAAGATTATGATTCAATATCTGTCCAGCATTATTAAAGATGCCACCCTGAGCCTTACAAACAATCTCCTCTATAGAAAGTCCCTCAAGCCCGCTCCCAGGCAGCAACTTATTAAGATTATCCACATAAGCCTGCAGATGCTTCCCATGATGAAAGCTCAGCGTCTGCGCACTAATCACCGGCTCCAGATCCTTGGCACCGTACGGCAATGTAATCAGTTCAAACATATCTCAAAAGCATTAATTGGTTCAACTAAGGCGAAAATAAGGATAAGTTTCCTATAAACCAAAAAAATGTGGAATTGGGGACAGTCCCCAATTCCACATTTCCACAAAATAAACGCCCCTCAAGTATGCTGTCCCAAAAGACGCACCTGAAGAGCTTATTGAATTACAACTTAAAATCATCACCACTTCCAAACAGCATGATACCTGCTCTTCATCTCATTAGATTCTTTAATAATACGCCTATCCTCATCATTGAGGCAACCCGTAGCAATTCTGCGAACCACATCTCTAATCTGTGATGCATACGGTTCTTTGATTAGTTCTCTCTTAGATTCTATACCTAACATAACACTAAGTTTTATTAGATTTCTTTTCCAGTATTGCTCTAGAGTTGGGGCCGATTTAAACCGTGCAATTGCAAGCTGCCTTCAATTGAATAAATCAAGGCTGAAAAGCCTTCCATTTAGCCGGTATTGTCAAATCAAAGTCTTGAGCTTTCAGATGAACCACATCCGGCATAACACTTTGTTTAAAACGGCTTTCAAATCTTGCCAACTGAATGGCATTACCACTTCCTAAAGTTGCAAGATTACTTGAATAGTGATTTGGAGGGAAATAGATGAAAACATTCATGCCAGCAGCTTTAGCCAACTCAACGGCAGGAATCATATCACTGTCTGCCGATACCACAATAGCAACATCACAATTCCTTTCATATGCATCAGAGACAATCTGTGTAGCAATACGAGCATCAGTCTCTTTCTCTTCATCACTTTTTCCCTCCTTG
>JAZMZT010000278.1:0-2139 GCA_045586125.1 Bacteroidaceae bacterium
GCCTGCATGGACATGTTTTATTTCTATGGGAATGATACTGCCTTGTGGATTGAGCAGCTTGAGCACAATCATGAAGACATGCCCATGAGCGTATACGAAATTGTACGGGGCCGATTTGTTGACAATCAATGTGACATCAAAAATTCTACCGGCAAAAAGTTCTTTGCCGCAGGCAACTATTTTGAGCATAACGGAAGCAGCACCGGTGCTATGGAAGGCAACCTGCGGCCATGGCTCTTAGGCGAGGTCTACATTGCTCCCATTTATACCTCCTGGTCCGAAGATAATAATGGCGAGATCGTTTTATCTGATCTGTTCTGGGGTAAACACGCCACGGTAAAGAACGGAGAAACTGACAATTACGACCTGTATGCTCAGGAACTCTCCGGAATGACGCTCAGCGTTGTTGATAAGCCGGATGCGGAGGACGAAACTACCGTCACTTTCCAATTCGGCGAGACTGCAGCACCTTTCATGCTGCGGACCCGCAGAGCCCCAGAAACCTTTGACGCTTCCGTAATAGTCGAGAGAACGGAGCTTGAGATTGCAGTCACCATCAATGAACTTCCCTTAGGGCAGGTGCCCACTCTGACGGTTACCTGTGGGGATTGGTCTGATGCAATTGTAACCTACGATGATGTGCGCATCGATTCTACCATATCCGGAGGCAATGTTAGCTTCCTCGCCAATTGCGGTGGTACTTATATCATTACAAATACATCCCTGCCTGAGTATACCATCCAATTTGATGCAAATGGTGGTAGTGGTACCATGACAAATGAAACGGTTTCATCCGGCACAGCGTTCACTCTTCCGGCATGCAGTTTCACAGCTCCTGATGGACAACAGTTCAAGGAGTGGATGATTTCTGGTGTTGCGTATCAGCCGAATGATACCTACACAGTGACCGCGGATATCGTCATCCAAGCCGTTTGGGAGGAGATTGTACCCGACACGCCGGAAGAGCCCGACATTCCCGAAGAACCTGAGCAGCCTGAGGAACCCGAAATCCCCGAAGAGCCCGAGATCCCCAGTAAACCCGAACGTCCTCATAGACCGGTACGCCCCAACATTCCAGATGTCAAAGAGGAGTCCGAAACGGATACCATTCAGAATGCGGATGGTTCCTTGACTACCATTGTGACAGACAAGGAGCGCGGCACAATTACGAAGATTACTGAGTACAAAGACGGTACGACCCTGACAGTTAAGACCACTTCTAACAATAAGCAAGAAATCGAAGTTACCGTGCCGGCAGGTGTTACATCCGTAATCACCATTCCTGTTGAAAATGTGGGGCTTAGCGCAGTTGCCGTCATCCTCCACGAGGATGGCAGGGAGGAAGTTATTCCCTACTCCATTCCCAACGAGCACGGCCTTACGGTTATCCTTCATAAAAGTGCACGGCTTGAGATCGTGGATAATGCTAGGACCTTCAATGATGTGACCAATAAGGATTGGTTCTATCATGCGGTGGATTTCGTTTCCGCACGCGGCATCATGACCGGAACTGGCAAAGACAAGTTTGGCCACGATAAGACTACTACCCGTGCTATGGTTTGGACCATGCTGGCCCGATTGAACGGAAATGATACCTCCGGTGGTAACACTTGGTATGAGAAAGGTCTTGTCTGGGCCATGGAACATGGCATTTCCGATGGCACGAACGCTAACAACAACATTACCCGAGAACAGCTTGTGGTCATGCTGTGGCGCCTGGATGGTTGTCCCGAAGTCTGCGATACCGAATACGCCAGCCTGGATATATTCTCTGATACGGATTCGGTCAGCAGCTACGCACAGCAGGCTATGGCTTGGGCTGTTAGTCACCGCGTTATAAATGGTGCCGGTAACGGTATCCTCAACCCCACTGGCAATGCTACCCGCGCGGAGGTTGCACAAATACTGATGAATTATATGATGAATCTCTAAACAAACAGATTTCCCCGGATATGAGCATAGGCCATATCCGGGGATTTTTCGTGTTAATGGACTGCTTAAGAAAAATACGCCCTAGGCGTGATGCCTAGAGCATATCGATTAGAATGTATCCATATTGAAGAGTTGATGTCGTTGATCTCTGCGGCCGTAAATCACACCAGTAATCTGCACCGTCTTCGCGTCCTCATCTATCCAGAA
>JAZMZT010000279.1:0-18024 GCA_045586125.1 Bacteroidaceae bacterium
GGTCCTTATGGTGTGTCATGAGTTCTCCCTTCTGAGCCAGACGCATGGAGTAGATGGAGTGCGACTGGAAGAGTTTGATGGTGAGATATGACATGACCGAAACCATCATGAGCGGCAGGAACATGGAGTAGCCGCCGGTGAGTTCGGCTATAAGGAATACTCCGGTAAGCGGGGCGAACATAACTCCCGACATGAGTCCGGCCATACCCAGCAGGGCAAAGTTCTGGACGGAGATATCGGCACCGGGCGACAGACGGTTAATGATAGTACCGTAAATGAATCCGGTGAGGCAGCCCAGGAACAGGCTGGGTGCGAAAATACCGCCACATCCGCCTCCGGCATTGGTTGCAGTGGAGGCAAATACCTTGGTCAATACCACCAGCGAAAGATAAAGCAGTATGTTGCCGCCGTAGAACAGAGAGCCTTCCATTACTTTCTCCGGATTCTCACCTGCATTGAGCAGCATGCCGATGGTATCATAACCCTCTCCGAACAGTGACGGGAAGAGGAATATCAATACGCTCAGCACAACTGCACCGATGACGAACTTGACCCATGGATTGGAGAATTTCTTGAACCAGGTCTCAAACCAGTGCATGGTCTGAGAGAAGTAGAGCGACACCAGTCCGCAGGCAATTCCCAGCAAGAGGGCGTGCGGTATGCGTGACAGGTCGAACCCATGTTCTGATACAAAATGGAACATGGAATCAGTCCCGGTAAAGACATATGATATAGTAGCGGCGGTTACCGATGATACCAGCAGGGGCAGAAGAGAGCCCATGCTCAGGTCAAACATCAGCACCTCGAGCACAAATACCAGGCCCGCGATAGGAGCCTTGAAGATACCCGCAATGGCGCCGGCCGAACCGCAGCCCACCAGCAGCATCAGCGTGCGGTGCTCCATCTTGAACATACGGCCGATGTTGGAACCGATGGCCGATCCGGTAAGCACGATAGGAGACTCTGCACCGACCGATCCGCCCATACCTATGGTGATGGCACTGGCAATGACCGATGAGTACATGTTGTGCGGTTTGATGCGGCCGTTCTTCTTGGAGAGTGCATAGAGTATCTTGGTTACGCCGTGGCCTATGTCATCACGTACAATATACCTGATGAACAAACCCGACAGCAGGATACCGATGACCGGATACAACAGAAGGGAGTAGTTCTCCTGACTGATAAAAAGATGTCCGGATATAAATCCGTGGATAACAGAAATAAGGTACTTGAGCAACAGAGCCGCAAAGGCGGTGAACACACCTACCACAAGACTGAGCAGCAGAATGAACTGACGCTCACTGATATGATCCTTGCGCCACAGGTTGAACTTGTTGAGCAGGGACTCAGTCTGTCTCTCCATTTCATCAGTTTTCTCTTTCATTACTCTCTGATTACTTTTACCAATCCGCCCGAGCCCAGTTTGATTATGCCCGATGCAACCGAACGGGTCTGTTCTGTCTGGCGGTATTCTACAATATAATCCACTCCGGAGCGTATCTCATCGGATATCTCGCTGAAGTTGGCCGGCGATGGCTGACCGCTGATATTGGCCGATGTGGAGACCACTGCCCCACCCATGCGGCGGCAGAGTTCCTTGGAGAACTCCTCCTTAGTTACGCGGATACCCGCGCTGCCGTCATCGGCTATAAGTTCAGGAGCCATGTGACGCACGTTGTCATAGATGATGGTGAGAGGTTTCTCAGCCAGATCCATCAGGTCATACGCCACGTCGGGGATGTCAGGGACATAATAGCCAAGCTTGGCATCGGAGTCAATGAGAGACAGCATGGACTTGCTGTCAGAGCGGCGCTTGAGTTCAAAGATACGGCGTACGGCAGCCGAATTGGAGGCATCACACCCAATTCCCCAGATGGTATCCGTTGGATAAAGGATTATTCCGCCTTCACGCATTACCTGCACGGCACGCTTGACATCTTCAATATACTCTTTCATCAGAACTCACTTGTAAAGTGGAACTTAATATGCTTAAAGTCTATCTGGGCCATCTGCAGTACATAACCGCTGTCGGCCAGGAACACGTCACGGCCCTCCATATCGGTAGCCATGAACTGGTACTTGCGTTTCTTGAATGCATCCAGTTCAGCCTCATCGTCGCTCTCAATCCAACAGGCCTTGTAAAGACTTGCTGGCTCCCAACGGCACAGGGCGTTGTACTCATGCTCCAGACGGTACTGAATGACCTCAAACTGAAGCTGTCCTACGGTGCCGATAAGTTTACGGCCGTTGAACTGATTGACGAACATCTGGGCAACGCCCTCACCCATCAACTGGTCAATACCCTTGGCAAGTTGCTTGGCGCGCATGGGATCTGCGTTCTCTATGTACTTGAACATCTCCGGTGAGAAACTGGGCAGACCCTTGAAATGGAGTTTCTCGCCCTGAGTCAGGGTATCGCCTATCTTGAAGTTTCCGGTATCGGGAAGGCCGATGATATCGCCCGGCCATGCCTCCTCGATGGTGCTCTTGCGCTGCGCCATGAACTGGGTGGGCGATGAGAAGCGGAAGGTCTTGTCCAACCTTACGTGATAGTAAGGCTCGTTACGCTGGAACTTACCCGAGCAGACCTTGCAGAACGCCACCGATGAGCGGTGGTTGGGATCGATGTTGGCGGTTATCTTGAAGATGAAACCGGTGAACTTGCTGTCCTCGGGATCCACCATACGCTCCAGGGCCTGAGTGGGACGCGGACTGGGTGCAATCTGCACAAAGCAGTTGAGCAGTTCCTGCACACCGAAATTGTTGAGGGCTGAACCAAAGAATACAGGTGCCAACTCACCGCTCAGATACTGGCTGCGGTCAAACGGCTCGTATACGCCGTCTATCAGTTCCAGGTCGGAGCGCAATTTGGCAGCCTCGCGCTCACCTACGTGAGCCTCAAGGTCGGTGCTGTTGATATCGACATTGACCTTCTCCGTCACCTTTTGCTTATCGGGGGTAAAGAGGTCAAGTTTCTGCTCATAAATGTTGTACACACCCTTGAAACGGGCGCCCTTCTCAATAGGCCAGCTCAAAGGGCGTACATGTATCTGGAGTTCCTCCTCTAGTTCATCAAGCAAATCAAACGGGTCATTACCCTCACGGTCCAACTTGTTTACGAACACTATGACCGGGGTCTTGCGCATACGGCACACCTCCATGAGGCGGCGGGTCTGCAACTCAACGCCCTTGGCGCTGTCAATCACGATGATGACGCTGTCTACGGCGGTAAGGGTACGGAACGTATCCTCGGCAAAATCCTGGTGACCCGGGGTGTCCAGAATGTTTATCTTGTAACCTTCATAATCAAACTCCATTACCGATGTGGTGACCGAGATACCACGCTGTTTCTCTATATCCATCCAGTCCGATGTGGCTGTCTTGCGTATCTTGTTGGACTTAACGGCTCCGGCAACCTGTATCTGGCCGCCAAACAGCAGGAATTTCTCGGTAAGTGTGGTCTTACCGGCATCAGGGTGCGATACTATCGCAAATGTTCTTCGTCTGTTAATCTCTTCAATCATAATATTACTCTAAATCCAAAGTGCCCTCCTTATCCTCGCGGTAGAGCACTGCCAGCTTTCCTATGAAAGCCGATACGGCCTTCACGGCCTGTGCGGTTGACGCGCTGACCTCCTTACCCTGTACACGGAGCAGCCATACCCCGTAGAGCATATTGAAACAGTCACGCAACTCTTCATTTTCAGTACTGTGGTTCTTGGCACGGAACTCTACGATGAAGGGCAGAGCCTTGTAATACAGGTCCCTGTACTCGGGCTGCTTGTGCGAATTGAGCAGACGGGTATGGAGGTCGTCCAGCAATACCAGGACATTCTCATTGATCTGGAGATGGCCCTGAAGGGTCTTACCCTCGGTGCGCATCATCTCAATCAGGTCATCATACCACTGTTTCCACTCGCGGCACTCGTCATCACTGCGTCCGCTCACCTTGATGACGGCATCATAAAGCCTGTCACTGTCAAGCCCGGCAGCACGTATCATATCCTCTACCTGCCACATGTAGAGCAGGTATTCGGCTATATTCTTTTCTCTGAGTTCTTTCTGAACAAACATCTTACAGTTTCAAAAGTATTGAAGTGCACCACGCCACCGCGGCCACTATAAGTATGGTTCCCAGGACCCTGTTGATTATCCAAAGTCCGCGCAGATCAAAACGGTTGCGCAGTTTGTTGATCAGGGTTGACAGGGTGAACCACCAGCAAACATCGCCCAAAAGGACGAACAGGTATGTCCGCATCTTCTGCGCCGTGTCAAAATCATCGACCGGAAGTGAGAAGAAGGCAAACAGTCCCATGTAGAAAAAGACCACCAGAGGATTCACAATCGCCACCGCGAAGCCTGTGACCATTATCTGCCACAGCGAATCCTTGCGGACTTTAACCTCCTTTGATGCCGCAAGGGGGTTGTTCCTTACCGTAGTGATGCCGAATATAAGCAGCAGAGCGCAGCCCAGCAACTTGACCGCCAGGGATATCGTAGGGTCCTCAAGATAACCGAGAACCAACGACAGGCACATCATGGTGATCATGATGTATACAGCATCGCTTATTGACACTCCAAGGCCGGTAAGAAATCCTTTCCACCGGCCCTTGTTAAGTGTTCTCTGTATGACAAGCACCCCCGACGGTCCTGTCGGGGCTGCTGCCAGAAATCCTATTGCCATGCCTTTGAGGACTATCTCAAAGACGGATATGTCAATCATCAAGTTTATCGCGTTTCTTTCCGAATGCAAAGTTAAGACCTAAACTGAAATTAAGACCAAAATCATGCAACGGAATGAACTGCGGATTGAAATCAGCCTTAAGTCGATCAACGGCTACAAAGAAGTTTATGCCTCCGGGATGCAGATTGACAAGTAATCCCATTGATGATCCCATACTTGAGACAGAAGCGTTACCGCTCAAGTCAAACCACCCGCAAGGTGACAGGGTGATAGATGTACGGGACTCGGTGTAAGGCCACAGGCCTGCACGGTATGTGAGCAGTTCACCGAATGAAATCCACTGGGCAAAAGGCAGTGCATACTCTGCACCAAGCCTGAGGGTAGTGTTAAGTGCAACCTTCTCCTTCTGGTTGGTGGCACCTGACTGGTACATCTTGACCATATCGTTGAAATCGTCAGAAATCTGATCCATTGTCTCATCCTCATTGTCTCCGCTGACATCGTAGTTGTTGAACCCCTCAAACTCAACATACTCGTTGTTGTTGGTGGCAAAGGTATTCATGTTGGCCCAGCCAATGAAACCAAGGTCCGTGATGGCGGCCGATACCTTCAGTCCGTCAACGATGTCCTTGAAATCATACTCGGCACCAAGGTCAACGGCAAAGCCGTGACTCTGTGGAACCTTGAAACTGAATCCGTCAATGCCGTCAAAGGTATTATCCTCAGGATCCAGTTTGTACTCTGCGCCGGGAACGGATGCCTTGATGGTACCGTTGGACTTTACAAGCCACTCATCATCGTGCAGCTTGGCATCGATCTCATTTACGGTGACATCGGCATAAGCGATACCCTCCAGGAACTTGAGGCCCAGACCTACGGTGAGGCGGTCACCTATCTTGTGTGAATGGGTAAGTGAAGCCTCAAGGTAAGAGATGGTATTGATGTTGATGTTCTCAATCAGATAATCACCTTCGGCAAGACTGGCCTTCATGAAACCGAACAGTTCCTTGGGAAGATTAATCTGTTCGTTGTTCCTGAGTTTGAGATTGAATGTGGTGAAACCGTTCTTGCCGCCCACACCCAGAGCCAGAATATCCATGTTGAGACCGACATTGAACTGGGCTGCCTTGGGCATACCGTCCAGGAATGTCTGGGCGTCAATGTCAGGGCTCATGAACGTGGTCAGCATGCCGGGTTTGGACGTTGACTCAAAGAGGAAGTTTGAAAGACCTACCGAACTGGAGGCATCGACCTGGATGTTGCTCAAAGCCGGGATGGCCAGGAATACGGGACGGTCAGGAGCGAATGCCGGGTTCAACTGGTAACGCTGGCTGAATCCCTCAAGGAAATAAGAGGAACTTGCACTCTGTGCAGATGCTGCTATAGTCATCAGCAGCATTGATGCTGCCAAGAATGATTTTTTGATGATATTCTTTTTCATAACGTTATCTGTTTAGAGTGTTAATGCTTGTCTTTGTCATCCTTGGCCATATCGGTCAGGTCTACCTTCAAGCCCTGCGGGAACTTGATACGGAGACGGTTTATGTGCAGCCACTGGCCCTTGTGAATGCTTGAGCCTTCCTCACCGGACTCACATGAAGCGGTGAATATGATGGATTCAAGTTTCTGCAGTCCGCTGCTGGTTGCCTCAACGTCAAGAACCATAGGAGCCTTGGTTACGGTATCATTACCGGCCTTGATCTCAAATGAAGAGAAGCGTACGTCATTCAGTTCATTCCAGTTCTTGTCATATGCTTTTGCAGTCAGTGTGACGCCCAGAGGAATTGTGCTGCTTATCTCACCGAGCAACTGGAGTTGGGCAGTCTCTATCTTATCGGCCACATCCTCAAGGTTCTTGCTGAGTTCCTTGATGGTATCGGCATACTCTATGTAGAGGCTGTCAAATGCCAGAGGTATGGAAACCTTGTACTCACCTTCAACTGCAAGAGGACGGGTCAGGTCAATGAAGTGGTTGACTGACTGGTTGGCTCCTGCCTTGAGGTTGAACAGGATCTTGTCAGGAATGGTGGACATGAGTTCCGGAAGACGGCTCATGCGTACAAATATGGTGTCATCAGACTGGGTGACGGGCCTTTCGTTCTTGTAAATCACCAGAGTGGTGGTACGGCTGACGGCGTTTGTGTCACATGCAGGCAGATGAATTGTTCCCATATCCGGTTTGATATCCTTACCTATGTAACCTCCGTCAGCATTCAGTGATGTAAGATTGAGATCGATGTCGATAGGCAGTGTGATGGTGCTGGTAAGGCTGATGGTCAGCTGAGGATTGCTCAGTGAGAGGTTGTTCTTGTCACTCTTGAAGAAATCACCTGCATCGCCCAGAGAGAGGTCTATCGACTCGTCAACTGGATCGATCTTGGGATTAACCTTGCCGTATACTGACTTGACCTGAATAGGCTCAAAGTTTACGGTAGGTGTTACTTTGATTACATCCAGTTCACTGTTGTTGATCTTCTGGTTGTTAACCGTAACCGCACCCTCAATGCGAACCTTGTTACCCGAAAGGATCAGACGGCCGTCAACGGTCTCAAGAGGTTCGGCAAAGCTCATGCCGGTGATCTGGAGTCCGCTTACGGAGAAGCCTTCTGATGAGTGGAGTTCATCAGTCAGCGCTCCGTTGATGACCAGCTTGGAGCCGGTAACCTTGATGCGGCTGTCACCGCCAACGTATGCAATCTTGATGAATTCGGGGAACTCAACTGTAAATCTTGAGAAGCTCAGTTCCTCAACAGTCTGCGGAACACCCTCAAACAGCAGTTTGATTGAAGCCTCTGCCGGGTTGACCAGGTCGATGCGCTGAATCATTACTAGTGCGGGATCAACCATCTGGTCTATATCGATAACCGTGGAATCCTTGAAATCAGTTCTGAGTTCACCGGTTTCAACCTCGGCATTCTGGACTGCGAACGTACCCCAGAAACTTACGGTGAGTTCCTTGTCGGTGAAGGCATCGAGAGAAGAAAGGGTTACGTCATTATTCTCAGCAACTACTACAACACCTGAATAAGTGATGTCTGAAGATATCTCGATTGACTTGTCCTCACCCTCAACGTTCTCGTTGACGTAGAGTGACTGAACCTTAAGGCTTACGGTGTGACCCAACACCTTGGTGGCGTCAAGTGTAAGGCGGGTGCCTGACCATGAGCCCACATCGGTACCGTTCTCATCCTTTACCCAATCAGTATCAAATGTGAAGTCTGAGGGGAATCTGATCTGGATCTTGCTTGAACCGTTACCCTTGAACTCAAACGGGTCGATGCCCAGGTCTGAGATGGAAAGGTAAAGTTTGCTCTTATCCGGATCAAAGGTGATGGTGTTAACCTTGGATATACCGTCCAGGCCCTGGATCTTACAGCTTGAAGAGATCTCCTTTTCCTCAACCTCGATCTCACGGCTGCGTGTCTCGGCCTCGATCTCGGACATCTGCAGCTGTGCGTTCAGTCCTACACCCACCTTGAAGTTACGGGTGCCGGTATGACCTGCATTACCGGATACGCCAAGAAGCAGCTGATACTTGACCTGCTCGTTGTAATCAATCTCATAGGTGTACTCTGAGAAATCGGCATTCTTGATGAAGAAGGTTACAGGAAGCATTCCGTCAGCGCCCACATTTGAGATGGTCTCAGTGGTCATGGCGATTGAGAATACGTTGCCTGATGCTGTAACGCAGCTTGAAGGAATGTATGCATCCAGACCCGGATCCTTGGCAACGGTAAAGTTGCTTGGGAATGTGATTGTCAGGTTAGTAACACTGATTGAAACATCTGACAGGAGGTCATAGATACCCTTCAGGTTAACGTCAAGTGACAGTTTCTGGCCGTCCTTGGAGCCCTGTTCGGGGCCGAACCAGATCTTGTTGAGTTTCTTGACGTCATCGGGGAAGGTATAAGTGAACTTGCAGTTAACCTTCTGCTCAGCGATCTCAATAGGCACGTTAACCGGAACGGTGTTACCTGTGCCGAATACCGGGAACTCCGGTGTCTCAAAACTGCTGCCCAGTGAGGGGAGTTTGGAGTTGATGGCCGATACGTCAATCTTGTCAATCTTGATTGTGTTGGAGTTCTCCCTTACGGGTATGTTCACGTCGTTGACCTGAGGCTTCTCAAAGCTGGTCTCGAGCGGATCGATTGAAGGGGGAACGATATCAATCGTAACGGGCTGGATCTTGTCCAGGTCAACTTTCACGGAATCTTTCATGGAGAATCCGAAAAGGCCGCCGTCAAGGGTGTCCAGCATAGAGTTGTCACCGTCTAACTTGATCAGGGAATCAAGATAAATAGTATCCAGGCTGCCAAGAGGTATTGAAAGACCTCCCGGGCCTATCTGCATGTCCAGACTGATTTCCTTGTTAAGGTCAAGGTCATCAGTAAAGGTAAGACAGGAACCAAGGCAAAATGCTGCAATGATGCCGCATAGAACCAATGATCTTTTGCTTTTCTTCATAAACTTATATTGGTTTTGTTGTTGTGCTGATTAAAAAAAAGACTACCAGTTCCGGCAAAGATACGAAAATATAAGTACACACGCGCGTGCATACGGACAAATTTTTAAAAAATGTGAAAAAATTATTCCTCCTTGCCAGTTTTGGAATCACGGCGGACGGTGACTCGGATGCCTGAGAGACGGCGCTCCTTCTTTTCCATCACCTTGAGTATCAGATCTTTGCAGACAAGCTCCTCATCCTTCTTGGGGAAATCGCCCTTGAGTTCAAGAAGGAATCCTGCCAAGGTATCGGCCTCACCCACATACTGGGAATAATCATCCTCGTCAAGCCCCACAATCCTGAAGAAGTCTGACAAAAGGGTCTTGCCCTCAAAAATGTATGTATCGGGACCGGTCTTGCGGTAACTTACGGAGTCATCGTCAAACTCATCGTTTATCTCACCCAGAATCTCCTCGATGACATCCTCCATGGTAACCAGACCCGATGTACCTCCGAACTCATCGACCACGATGGCCATGTGGATGCGGCCTGTCTGGAAGTCATGAAGCAGGTCATCGATCTTACGGGTTTCAGGAACAAAGAAGGCGGGACGTATGAGCGACTGCCAACGGAAACCGTCACCTTTCTCAAGGTATGGCAGAAGGTCCTTGATGTAAAGAATTCCCTTAATATTATCGGACGTGCCCGAATAGACGGGAACACGTGAATAGAAGTTCTCCCTGACACAGCGGATAACATCGCCGTAACCGGCTTTGATATCCAGCATTATCATGTCGATTCTGGACGTCATGATATCCACAACCGTCTCATCACCAAAACGTATGACACCCTCCAGAAGTTGGTGCTCATCCTGTATGTCCTCTGAGTCGGTGAGTTCAAGGGCATGCTCCAGCTGATCGACCGAAATGTTGATATTTTTCTTGGATTGGATGCGGTCCGACAGAACCTTGGAACGCATCAGTATGGATGATACCGGACGCAGCACGACGGTAAGTACGGAGAGCAGTCCGGTGGCCCTCAGGCTGAACGAGAGGGAGTTGTGTGCGGAGTAGAGTTTAGGTATTATCTCTCCAAAGAGGAGCAGTATGAATGTCAGTAAAACCGTGAGTACCAGAAACTCCATCCACTCTGCGCCGAACACCAGCATCTGTGAGAAGGCCAGGTCCAGAAGCAGGATTATGGCCACGTTCACCAGGTTGTTGGCCGTAAGTATTGTAGCCAGAAGACGCTCCGAGTCTGAGAGCAGTGCAGATGCCCTGCGGCAACGGGGGGATTCGTCCTCGGAAATACGCTTCAGTTCATCGGGTGAAAGTGAAAAGAAAGATGTCTCGGATGCCGATACAAATCCGGACAATATCAAAAGAAGCAGGGCCGTCACCATTGCAATGACGGACCCCGCTGTCGGAATATTGAAACCTATCGTTTCTATAAGGCTTGCGATTTAAGTTAGAAAGGCATTCCGTTGTCTCCGGGTTCCGGTGCTGCGGGTGCCTGGGGCTGCTGTGTGCCATCCGCCTTCTGCTGAGGACGGGTAAGCATTTCCATGGAATCAACAAAAATCTCTGTGACGTAACGCTTCACGCCGTTCTGGTCATCGTAACTGCGGTTACGGATGTTGCCCTCGACATAGAGCTTGTCACCCTTATGAACGTATTTTTCAACGGTCTCGGCCAAACCTCTCCAGAATACGAGGTTGTGCCATTCTGTACGGTCAGGCACCTGTGTGCCGTTCTGAGCTGTGTAACCACGTTCTGTCGTGGCCAGGGTAAGGTTAGCTACACAAACATGGTTGTCCAGATATCTCACATCCGGATCCTTACCCACATTTCCAATCAAAATAACTTTGTTAACTGACATAATAATTAGGTATTAATATTTCAATGCAAATATACAAAAGATTTTTTTAGAACAAATTAGGATTAAATGTTTTCTGTATCACCAAAAAGAACTACATTTGCAACTCGAAAACAAAAAAGCGACATTTTAGACTTAAATAATTGAAAATATGACAAAAGCAGAAGTTGTTAGCGAGATCGCAAAGAAGACCGGTATTGATAAGGCCGACGTTCTTGCTTGCGTAGAGGGTTTCATGGAGGTAGTAAAGGATTCACTCGAGAACGATGAGAACGTATATCTGAGAGGTTTCGGAAGCTTCATCACCAAGAAGAGAGCTGCCAAGGCTGCACGCGACATCCTCAAGAACACCACAATCACTGTTCCTGAGCACAAGATTCCCGCTTTCAAGCCGGCCAAGACTTTCGCCCTTGCTGTTAGAAAGTAATAGTTAACTTCAAATAATAATCACAGTTATGCCTAGCGGAAAGAAGAAAAAAAGACATAAGATGTCTACGCACAAGCGTAAAAAAAGACTGAGAAAGAACAGACATAAGAGCAAATAAAGCCCGTCTGTAAAAGAAACTCAAAGAACAAACTTGCCGCAAAATGTTTTCGCCAGGTTTGTTCTTTGCTTTATAACGACGTAATACAAACAAAATACGATGACAAGCGAACTGACAGTAAACGTCCAGCCCGACAGTATACAGATAGCCATTACCGAAGATCACAACCTTGTTGAGTATCAGAAGGATGCCCAGGAGGTCACCTTTGCGGTAGGCAATCTCTATCTGGGACGTGTCAAGAAGCTCATGCCCGGACTCAACGCCTGCTTTGTGGACGTAGGTTCCGAGAAGGAGGCTTTCCTGCACTATCAGGACCTGGGCCCTCAGTTCATGTCATTGAAGAAGTACATCAAACAGGTAAGGGCCAACCGCAAGAAACTTGCACCCTTTGCAAAGGCCCAGTTCGTACCGTTTGATGAAAAGCAGGGCAACATAAGCACCGCCCTTGAACAGGGTGACGAGATAATCGTTCAGGTTACCAAGGAACCCATATCCACAAAGGGCCCCCGTCTGACGGGAGAGATATCCTTTGCAGGACGTTTCCTTGTGCTTATCCCCTTCTCTGACAAGGTTTCGGTATCATCCAAGATCAAGTCAAACGAGGAGCGTGCCCGACTCAAGCAACTCATTCACAGCATCAAGCCCAAGAACTGCGGCGTAATAGTACGCACGGTTGCCGAGGGCAAGCGCGTGGCTGAACTGGATAACGAACTTTCAATCCTTTACCAGCGTTGGGAGGACTGTCTGACCAGAGCCATGAAGGTTGAGAAGGCCCCCGAACTGATATTTGAGGAGACCAGCCGCACCATAGCCATCCTGCGCGACATGCTGAACTCGTCATACGAGTCAATCCACGTAAATGACGAGAAGACCTATCAGGAGATACGCGACTACGTATCACTTATCGACCCTGAAAAGACAAAGATTGTCAAGCTCTACAAAGGAGAGCTGCCTATATTTGACAACTTTGCCATAACCAAGCAGATCAAGTCGTCATTCGGCCGCATTGTATCATACAAGAGCGGAGCATACCTTATCATTGAGCACACCGAGGCCCTTCATGTAGTGGACGTAAACAGCGGACATCGCGTAAAGGCAGGCACTCAGGAGGAGAACGCCCTTGAGGTTAACCTGGGCGCGGCCGATGAACTGGCACGTCAACTCCGTCTGCGTGATATGGGCGGTATCATAGTGGTTGATTTCATAGACATGGCACTGGCCGAAGACCGTCAGAAACTCTACGAGCGCATGTGCCAGAACATGGAACGTGACCGCGCCAAGCACAACATCCTGCCTCTGAGCAAATTCGGCCTGATGCAGATAACCCGCCAGAGGGTACGTCCGGTGATGGATGTCCCGGTTGACGAGACCTGCCCCACATGCTTCGGCACAGGCACCATCAGACCTTCAATCCTGTTCACAGACCAACTGGAGAACAAGGTAAGCTGCCTCAAGAACCAGATGAAGATGAGCAACTTCACCCTGTTTGTACACCCGTACGTATACGCGTACCTGACAAGGGGCCTGTTCTCAATCAAGTTCAGATGGCAGTTGCGTTACGGATTCGGAATCAACCTGCTCCCCGACCAGAACCTCCCGTTCCTCTCATACAGGTTCATAGACCTGAAGGGTAACGAGATAGACATGAAAGAGGAGCACGAAATATTGTAATTTCCACATGCCGGCCCAGCAGCCGGCAATCTTTTTTTTGTAATTTTAGGCACTGACGCATTAACACTTTCGGGGTTGTTGCGTCTCTATATCGGAAACGGTCAATAAAGCAGATGACACCAGAAGTCCTTACAGAAACGTACAAGTCACTGAGCGACGGGCTCTACAGAGTGGCGTACTATATTCTGGAGTCCAGGACCGATGCCGAAGATGCCGTACAGGATCTGTTCATCAAGTTATGGAACAGCCGTGACCAGCTGGACACCGTACTGAACCTGAAAGCATACTGTACGACACTGATGAAAAACCTCTGCATAGACCGTCTGCGCAAAGAACAGCGCGTGCAGAGCATGGAGCCCGGACCGGACATAGCAGAGTCAAGACAGTTTGCCGATGACTATGACGCCCGGGAGAAACTTGAAAGGGTTCTGGCCGCAATAGAACGGCTGCCTGCCCGCCAACGTGACGTGATGAAGATGTATGTGCTGGAGGAGATGTCATATGAAGAGATAGAAGAGAAAACAGGAATGTCAAACCTGACTTTGAGGGTACTTTTAAGCAATGCCCGCAAGTCATTAAGGAGCCAGATATGAAACGATTGGAAGATATTGAAAAGCTGAGTATGCTTGATCTTGACCGGATAGCGTCCGACGAGAGCATCGAGGTACCCTCATCGCTCAAGCACGACATAGCCGTAACGGCCCGTGCCCTTGAGATGTCATCCAAAGAAGAGGATGAGGTCAGTGAGACCCATAGACCTAACCACAGATACAGAAAGATCCTGAGGTTAATATCCTACCCCGCAGCAGCTGTGGCAATAGTCACAATTGGTATGCGACTCTCATTCCAGGATTCAATTCCTACTCCCAAGGACACCTTTGATGATCCCAGAATGGCTTACATCCAGATGGAGCAGGTATTAGGATTCATTTCAGAGAAAATGACTACCGGTATGGAAATTGCAGATGCAGCCGAGCCGGTTATTGATAAAACGATAAAAGCACTAAGATGAAAAGAATAGCAGCATTTGTGGCAGCAATGTTTCTGCTCACTGCCGGAGCCTGGGCACAGGACGGCAAGGGAATCTACAACAAGTATTCCGATAATGAAGAGGTAAGTGCAGTCTACATTTCCTCATCAATGTTCAAACTCATGGGTAAGGTACCCAACATGGATCTGGGTGAAGGCAGTTCCATGAACCTGGGAGCCATTATCAAGAATCTCAACTCCATGTATCTCCTGGATTGCGAGGATCCGGACCTTTGCGCCGAGATCAAGTCCGATGTAAACAAGTTCATCAAGAAGTATGACTTTGAGATGCTGATGGAGATAAAGGACAGAGGTGAAGTGGTGAGGATATACACCACCGGTAACGAAAAGACCGTAACCCAGTTTGTCCTGACCGCATCAGAATATGACGCCTTCACATTCATCTGCCTGGACGGCACAATGAGCCGCGCAGACCTTGAGAAGGCCATAGCGAAAGCCACACAACAAATGGAATAATCAGCGAAGAAGGAGGGTCATACCCACCGACAGGGGGTTACTGTCAGAGAGATGATTACGGTTTGCCAGAGGCTTCATCTTAACCCCGAACTGCTGGGAAATTGACCAAAGGCTGTCACCCTTCTTTACCACATAAGTCCTGTGCTCACGATCGGCACGGGACTTTTTTCTTTCCAGATAGATAAGTGTCCCGGCGGGAGGTACAAACTTCCTTTCAACCTCGTTGAAACGGCGCAGAAGGCTCAGTTGCATGCCGTATTCACGTGCAATGTCCTTAAGCGTCTCGCCCTCACGCAGACGTACGCAGCGCTGCCCGTTCACCAGCATGGGCTGATGCGGCAACTGACCCGGTTTGAGACGGGCGGCACCGTTCCTGTCATAACGGTCCAGGCCGTAACGTTCTATGAGTTCTATGAGTTTGTCGGCATAGGTGGGACTGGTGGCGTAACCGGCAGCCTTGAGGCCCCTGGCCCACCCCTTGTAGTCAGTGGTGCCCAGTTTGAACAGGGACTGGTATCGGGCTCCGTTTACCAGGAACAGGGAGTGGTCGCGGAAGGAGTCATCGGCATCAGAGTAACAGCGGAAACACTCCTGGCGCTCGTCATCGTCATGATACATCTTGCGGCCTTTCCAGTCACTGTGGCATTTGATTCCGAAATGGTTGTTGCACTTGGTTGCAAGAGTACTGCGCCCCGCATCGGACTCCAGGAGACCTTGAGCCAGGGTGATACTGGCCGGTATCCCGTATTTCTTCATCTGTTCAACAGCCATACCGTTATACCTGGCTATATAGGCTGAAAATGCGTCCTTGGACTGGGTTGATGTGACGGGAGCCGATGCCGTCGGTCTGATGACGGAACAGGAAGCCAGCAGCAGAGGCATGGCAAGCGTTGCTAATCGGAGTATTTTCATTACTGAGCGGATGGTTATGCGAAGTTAATGAAATATGCCGAAAAATGAGTAATTTAGCGGTCGGATATTTGACCCTAAAGCATATGAAGAAGCAGAGCCGGACCATAGAGTGGAGTGTATTGAATCAGGATGAACTGAAAGGTAACGACCTGATGCTGGTAAACGCAGCCAAGGAGGCCACCGCAGGCAGTTGGTCACCCTACTCCGGATTCAAGGTAGGCGCAGCATTGCTGCTGGATGACGGTACCGTAGTGACGGGCAGCAACCAGGAGAACGCAGCCTATCCGTCAGGCCTCTGTGCCGAGAGGACCGCTCTCTTTGCCGCAGGTCACGCCCACCCCGGAAAGGCTGTCAAGGCACTGGCCATAGCAGCCCGTAACGACAAAGGTTTCACGGCACAGCCCATCACCCCCTGCGGTGCATGCCGTCAGGTGCTGGCAGAGACCGAGCAGCGAGGCGGACGCCCCATCCGGTATATACTTTACGGAACTGAAGGCACCATGCTGATAGAAGGCGGCACCGATTACATCTTGCCCTTCTGTTTCGGTGCCGACTCAATGAAGTGAGTTTTCAGTTTTTTTAATGTGCCACTGTGTCACCGCGCATCGCTGTGGCACAATGTTTGTTGCATGTAAGGTGTTATTGAAAGATTTATAGGAGATGAGTAAAAAGAACAAACATAAAATGTCAGAAAATTTCCAAACTGAAGACGAACAGCAGAAGGAGGTTCTGAACGGTGCGGAGCAGGATGCTGCAGCCGCACAGGAAAACCAGGAGAACAAAACCGAGGAGCCCAAGGAGGAGACCGTCGAGGACAAACTGGCCAGGAGTGAGGCTGAAGCAGCCGACCTCAAGGACCGTCTGCTCCGTCAGATGGCCGAGTTTGACAATTACCGCAAGCGCACCATGAAGGAGAAAGCCGAAATCATCCTTAACGGCAGCGCCGGCGTGGTAACCGATATACTTCCCGTAATTGATGATCTGGAGAGGGCCATAGCCAACTCCGCCAAGTCTGAAGACTACAATGCCCTGAAGGAGGGTGTGGAACTTATCTACAACAAACTCATGCACATCCTGGAACAGAAGGGATTGCAGAAGATATCGCCCAAGAACGAGCCTTTTGACACTGATTTCCATGAAGCGATTGCCATGATACCCGCTCCGAGCGAGGATCTGAAGGGCAAGGTTCTGGACTGTGCAATTGACGGATACAAACTTAACGACAAGGTTCTGCGCCATGCAAAAGTGGCCGTAGGAGAATAACAATATGGCAAAAAGAGACTACTACGAGGTGCTTGAGGTTCCCAAGACCGCAACTGCCGATGAGATAAAGAAGGCTTACCGCAAGAAAGCCATCCAGTACCACCCTGACAAGAACCCCGGCAACAAGGAGGCCGAGGAGAAGTTCAAGGAGGCAGCCGAGGCTTACAGCGTGTTGAGCGACCCTGACAAGAGAGCCAAATACGATCAGTTCGGATTTGACGGACTGAACGGTGCATCCGGATTCGGCGGAGGTAGCGGATTCGGCGGTGCAGGCATGTCCATGGACGACATATTCTCCATGTTCGGCGATATATTCGGAGGCGGAGGATTCGGCGGTTTCGGCGGATTCGGAGGCAGCCGTACACGAGGTCGCAGCGGAGAACGCAAGTCAAGAGGATCGGACCTCAGGGTAAAGGTAGCCCTGACACTTGAGGAGATCAACACCGGTGTCACCAAGAAGTTCAAACTCAAGAAACTGGTTCCCTGCCAGCACTGCAAGGGTACCGGAGCCAAGGACGGCTCGGCCGCAGAGACATGCCCCGACTGCCACGGTTCAGGTGTGGTAATGCGCACCCAGCAGAGTTTCTTCGGCATGGTCCAGACACAGACCGTCTGCCCCCGCTGCGGAGGTGAAGGCAAGATCATCAAGGACCGTTGCCCGCACTGCAGCGGTGACGGCGTGGTTTACGGCGAGGAGATTGTGGAGATTAACATCCCTGCAGGCGTCGCCGAGGGAATGCAGTTATCCGTTGAGGGCAAGGGAAATGCCGGCAAGCACAACGGTTACAACGGCAACCTTCTGGTTCTGATTGAGGAGGTTCCGCACAAGGATCTGGTGCGTGATGAGAACGACCTGGTATACAACCTGCTGCTTACCGTACCGCAGGCCGCACTGGGCGGAGCAATAGAGATTCCCACGCTGGACGGTGCCGTCAAACTCAAGATTGAGCCGGGAACCCAGCCGGGCAAGATGCTTCGTCTGCGCGGCAAGGGCCTGCCGGAACTCAACTCAAGCCGTCGCGGCGACATGATTGTAAACGTAAGCGTATATATACCGGAAACAATGTCCAAGGATGAGAAGGCCGCTATGGAAGTCGGATCGTAGCCATGTCGTTCTGTGAGCC
>JAZMZT010000280.1:0-2863 GCA_045586125.1 Bacteroidaceae bacterium
TATCCTTGTCAATCCTTTCGCAGCGGGAATAGCAGCGGTGATAGTAGTGGCTGGAGTCGGTCTTATCCTTTTTGGGCTGCTGCTGTGCTGGCTGTCAGTCAAACTCAAGGATATCCATAAATATCAGGAAAAGGAATATCCCCGTTAGTCCGCAGGCAACATTTATGAACCATACCTTCAACAAATCCGTCCCGTCCTTGCGGGGCGGATTTTCTATATTTGCTTTGTAAAAATGTTTTCATTTACCAACGCCGAAAACAATTACACAAACACATATTATTAACCAACAAACTAACTGTCTCTATGGAAAAGATTTTCCCGAAAAGACTCGTGACAACGCTTCTTGCGCTGGTCGCGATTGTTGCATGGGGGGGGCAAGCATATGCCCAGACCAATGTAACAGGTAAGGTTACCGCTGCGGCTGACGGCACTCCTGTAATAGGCGCCGGTGTGGTCGTACTCGGTACCACCGTCGGCACAATGACTGAGGCTGACGGTACTTACTCAATGATGGTGCCTTCCGGCACGACTGAACTCTCGGTCGTATGCCTTGGCTACAAGACAGTCACAGAGCCGATCAACGGTCGCTCAGTGATCAATTTCGTTCTCGAGGAGGATTTTGACTCCCTTGATGACGTGGTCGTAGTCGGATATGGCGTCCAGAAGAAGAAACTCACTACAGGTGCGAACCTCAACGTCAAGGGTGAGGAACTGATGAAGCGCAGCACAGGCAGCGCCCTTCAGGCACTTCAGGGTCAGACCCCGGGTATGCAGATCACCTCTACATCCGGTCAGCCTGGCGAGGGAATGAAGGTGA
Organism: Bacteroidaceae bacterium; assembly: GCA_045586125.1. Taxonomy (GTDB): domain Bacteria; phylum Bacteroidota; class Bacteroidia; order Bacteroidales; family Bacteroidaceae; genus Colenecus. The sequence continues at coordinate 818 of JAZMZT010000280.1, forward strand.
CCATCCGTGGTCTCGGTACCACAGGTAGTTCAGGCCCTCTCTACATCGTGGACGGTGTGCCAGGTGACATATCGAAGGTGAACCCTGCCGATATCGAGAGCATCGACGTCCTCAAGGATGCGGCATCAGCAGCGATCTACGGTTCTCAGGCTGCAAACGGTGTCGTTCTCGTGACCACAAAGACCGGTAAGGCCGGTCAGGCTCATGTATACTTCGACGGCTACTACGGTGTCCAGACTGTATATCGTCAGGCACGCATGCTTAACGCCGAGCAGTATATGACCATCATGGACGAGCAGGCTCTCAACTCAGGACAGTCTGTCTACGACTGGTCTCAGTACACTCTTGCAGACACTGACTGGGTGGGTCAGATGTTCCGTGACACTGCCCCTACTCAGAACTACACTGTCGGAGTGACAGGCGGTAACGACATGTCGGTATATGCCCTCTCTTTCAACTACACAAACCAGGAAGGTATCGTAGGAAACAAGGAGAAGTCAAGCGTCGAGAGTTACAAGGTGCGTCTCAATTCAGAGCATAAGATCTACAAGGATCTCCTCAAGGTCGGTGAGCACATGACTTTCGTATACGGCAACTCAGCAGGTATCGGAGTCGGCAACCAGTACAACAACACTCTCCGCGGTGCATTCGGTACATCTCCTCTTGCACACGTATATGGAAACAACTACTATGGCTGGGGTGACGAGAACGGCATCTGGAATGACTCTGACTACAATACCGAGGATTTCAAGAACTGGTACAACGGTGACGGCAACCCTTATGCTTCAATGATGATGGGACGCTCTACATCTTCGTCGCAGAACTTCATCGGTGACGTATATGTGGAACTTACTCCTGTCAAGGGCCTCTCCATCAAGTCTACCGTGGGATTCTCTCATTATTCTTCAAACAGCCACGGCATCGGCTTCAACTCAAGGTGGAACGTCTATGGCGGCGTGCCTTCTACAGATGCTGACTATTATGCTTCCGTGAGCCAGAGCCTTTCAAGCGGCTACAGTTTCTCTTGGATCAATACTGCCACATATCAGACTACAATCGCTGAGGATCACAACATCTCTGCAATGATCGGTTCAGAGTGGGATACCAACTATGGCGAGTGGGTTTCTGGAAACAACAAGATTTCCGTAGAGCAGTTCAAGGACTTCGAACATGCATGGCTCAACAACGGTACTGACGACAATACATTCTGGGGCAAGCCGTCCGGTAATGTAAACGACATCGACAAGACAATGTCGGCTTTCGCGCGTCTCGGATACAACTACAAGGAAAGATACATGATCAACGCCACCTTCCGTGCGGACGGATCGTCAAAGTTCGCGAAGGGCAACCGCTGGGGATTCTTCCCATCAGTATCGGCAGGTTGGGTGATGACAGAAGAAGACTGGCTTCAGAATGTGAACGGTCTTGATTTCCTGAAACTCCGTGCATCATGGGGTCAGGTAGGTAACAAGAACATCTCAAACTACGCATACACTGCGCCTATCTCGACAAACAACCATTCATATACCTTCGGAACCAACTTCGGTGCAGACCTAGGTTCTGCAGCAGAGACTCTCGGTGCAGTGCAGGAGCGTCTTGCTAACTCTGAAGTGAAGTGGGAGACCTCGGAGCAACTTGACTTCGGTCTGGACGCACGCTTCCTCAGCAGCCGCCTCTCAGTGAATGCTGACTGGTACCGCAAGGTTACACGCGACTGGCTCGTCACTGCACCTATCCCTGCAACAGCAGGTACCGGCGCTCCATATATCAATGGTGGTGACGTGACTAACACCGGTGTCGAACTCGCGCTCAACTGGAACGACCGTATCGGTGATTTCTCTTACTATGTAGGCGTGAACGGTGCATACAACAAGAACGTTGTAGGTGAGATTCCTAACGCAGACGGCATCATCCACGGACAGACCAACCAACTCTTTGACAACTCGAAGGAATTCTACCGTGCGGAGAACGGACACTCTATCGGATACTGGTGGGGTCTCCAGACAGCAGGTCTCTTCCAGAACGAGAAGGAGATCCGTGACCATA
>JAZMZT010000281.1:0-9737 GCA_045586125.1 Bacteroidaceae bacterium
CTCACAGAACGACATGGCTACGATCCGACTTCAAAGAGAATGATGGTTAAGAACGAATCCTGTGGCACGTGAGACAGCATCCCCGCCACCATATCACCGATGTTCATCGCTGTTGCTGCTTCCTGCAGGAATGACAAGCCCATAAAGAGAAAAGAGAAACCGAATATAAACTCACCGATACTCTTGCTGTTTCCTTTTTTACTGAATATCAATGGCATGCCAACAGCCAGTAAAGGGATTGCAAAGGCTGCGATGTTCACCTTAAAGCCAACAGCTGAAATAATCCATGCAGTAACTGTTGTTCCGATGTTTGCACCCATGATGACGCCTATAGACTGTGCGAGCGTCATTAATCCGGCATTTACAAAGCTTACAACCATCACTGTCGTGGCACTGGACGACTGGATGAGTGCCGTGATAAGAATACCTGTCAGAACTCCCATCACGCGGTTTTTGGTCATAGCCGCTACAATACTGCGAAGCCGGTCGCCTGCAAATTTCTCCAGTCCCTCCGACATTGTCTTCATTCCGAACAGGAACAATGCCAGCGAGCCCACAAGCGAGAACATGTTTATAATCATTTCAAACTGCCGTTTTAAAAACTTGCCACAAAGAGATTACAATCTTATTACGCTGTTGTTTCGGCCGTGTTACAATCTGATTACAGACGGTCATGTAACAGATCTATCACACTAATGAAATTTTATTGTAACAAGCTCGGTTTTTATTTGCAACGTCAATCACAAACGGTTGGCTAAATCATTATGGATAAGGAAAAAGCAGAAAGAATTCAGAGAATCATTGAATGGGTGAGATTAGTCCTCCTCGTGTTGTTAATCACATTTGTTACCATTGTATTATCATAACTGCCCAATGAATATTTTATATCTGGGAATAGTTATATTTCTTATAGTGCTTGCTGTGTTCGACCTGGTGGTTGGTGTAAGCAATGACGCAGTAAACTTTTTGAATTCTGCCATCGGAGCCAAGGTGGCAAGACTCAGAACAGTGGTGGCGATAGCCGCTGTTGGCGTGTTCGTTGGCGCTTCCCTGAGTAATGGTATGATGGACGTGGCCCGACACGGTATCATGACGCCGCAGTATTTCTCGTTCTACGAAGTGATGTGTGTATTCCTGGCTGTAATGGTTACCGATGTGTTACTGCTCGATGTGTTCAATACGCTCGGTATGCCTACATCCACCACTGTCTCGATGGTATTTGAACTGCTGGGCGGAGCCTTTGCCATAGCCGTTTTAAAGATACTCCGTGGGGCAACAGCAGCTGATGGTACATTACTCTCATTAGGCGATCTGCTCAACACGGAAAAAGCCATTTCGGTCATCCTGGGCATATTCCTGAGCGTTGCCATTGCGTTTGTCCTGGGCATGTTTGTGCAGTGGGTGGCACGTATCGTTTTCACTTTTACCTATCGTGTGAACGGTAGAACGACAGATCATTCGGGCAATATGGGAAGTCTGGTTGCATCATCGTTAAAGATTGGTATCTTTGGTGGATTGTCTGTGACGGTCATTGTCTGGTTCCTGCTTATCAACGGATTGAAAAACAGCAGTTTAATGACGCCGGAGTTGAAAGAAACGGTAAGCCGGAATACGTGGCTGATCATTTGTGGAGGCACAGCCGTTTTCTCTGTGATATTGACTCTGCTGAGCGCCATGAAACTGCCCGTACTCAAGTTTGTAGTACTGTTGGGCACATTCGCTCTGGCAATGGCATTTGCAGGCAATGACCTGGTGAACTTTGTGGGTGTGCCACTGACAGGTTTGGAGGCTTTTCAGGACTACATGGCTAACGGCGATGGTGAATCGCAGGACTATATGATGAGCACGCTGATGAATAGTGCACATACTCCCCCGCTCTATCTCATCATAGCAGGTGTAGTAATGGTGCTGGCGCTGGTTTTCTCCAAGAAGGCGCAAAATGTGGTGAAGACATCGGTTGACCTCTCGCGACAGGATGAAGGTGACGAGATGTTCGGTTCGAGTCGTGTGGCACGTACCTTGGTCCGCACGACGAGAGGCATAGCCAACGGCCTGACGGCGTTAGTGCCTGATGGTATGACGCGATGGGTTGACTCACGCTTTAATGCCGATGCAGCCGTGCTTAAACGGGGAGCCGCATTCGATGAGATTCGTGCAGCGGTCAATCTGGTACTAGCTGGGGCACTGGTGGCATTGGGTACATCGTTCAAACTGCCGCTATCCACCACCTATGTAACTTTCATGGTGGCCATGGGTGCTTCACTGGCAGACCGGGCATGGGGCCGCGAAAGCGCTGTGTTCCGTATCACTGGCGTGCTGTCTGTCATAGGTGGTTGGTTTATCACGGCTGGTGTGGCGTTCATATTGTGTTTTCTCGTCTGCATCGCCCTATTCTATGGATCGTTTGTGGCAATGGCCGCCGCCATCGCAATAGCCTTCTTCCTGCTTATCCGTAGCCACCTGCACTATGGAAACAGAAACAAGACCAGTGAGGCCGACAATTTGTTTAACCGCATTGTCCGTAGTAGCGATAAGGCAGAATGTTGGGGACTGCTTAGACAGCACGTGGCGCTAACCATCACGGACCAACTGCAATTGGTGGCAGAAACTTATAAATCTCTGACCGATGCTTTCTTTTATGAGGACTACCGCACGCTAAAGCATACCACAGCGATGATAGAAAACCAACGCATGGATATCAAACGTGAGCGACGCAAACAGATTATAGCCCTACGGCGGATAGATACTGTGCTGAGTATAGAGAGGGGCACATGGTATTTCCTGACCATCAACTCACTGGCGCAAATGGTATATTGTTTGAAGCGTATGGGCGAGCCATGCTTGGAACATGTAGGCAATAACTTTAGTCCGGTGCCAGGCAAATATATCCAAGAGTTCATACAGATTCGCAATGAGATATTGCAACTCATCAACCGGGCCTGCCATGCCGAAACAATGGCGTTGATACGCAGTGATGCTGATAAACTGCAATCACAGCTTTCCGATTACAGACTAACTGTCATCCAGGACATTCAAGTCAAGCAACTTAATATTGAGAGTATGACTGTATTCCTGAATCTGATCCAGGAGTCACAACAGCTTCTCAGTGCTTTGCGCCATACAGTGCGGGGTGCAAACAAGTTTGATGAGTGATTTATACAGGTCAGACTGTCCGTGACACAGGGAAGCGATACTATTGTGACATTTTAGATTTTGCAGTCTGCCTTATTTTTGTTATTTTTGTGAGAGTATGAGCGAATTTGACGAGTATATCAGACAGGGAGAGCCTGAAGCTAAAGTGAAGGCTCAAGCCTGGCAAACGGCCATCGGATTACAGGATGTTGATGGACTCAAGCCTTCGGCTTATCTGCTGAATACCGCAAAGCGTCATATTGAGGGTGATATAACAATGCTTTGGTTAGAGCGAACTATACAAACAGGGAGAAAGGTGTTTCTCCGGATCTTACATACCTTGTGCAATTCTTGAGAAACCTTGTTCTGGATGAGCAGAATGAACTTAGGAACCGCAATCTTCATATAAGTGCTCAAAGTGAAATGGAGAATGATTCAAAGTGCAAAAAATGCACTTTGAATTGCACTTTGGAGGAATCGGCCCTGCTTCAATTCTTAAAAGAGAATCCCAAGGCTACTCAAGAAATGATAGCCAAAAACATCAACCGGTCTACGCGAACAGTTAAAACTATGACTGTGCGGCTCACAGAGAAAGGCTTCCTTGTCAGGAAAAATGGAAAGCGTGATGGTTGGTGGGAGGTCAAGTCTCTTTGACATTTGACATGACACAGGGAACTGATACTTCTGTTGAATATAAAAATAGTATCTTTGCCTTAGATGAACTTTGATTATAAAAAGGATATTGTTTATGAAAAGAACTATTCTGACAGTAGCCGCTGCATTGATGATGGCTACTTGTGTGATTGCCCAGGATATTCCTGCAGGCATGCGTATGGAACTTATCGAGAGTGAGGATGACAGCCGTGACCAGTACACCATCTTCAAGTACAAGGAGAAAAACGGAAATGAAGCCTATTATATGGGTGTGGGCAACAAGATTGAACTCTTGGGACTGGTGCGTGACGATATAACCGACATGTCCATATCACACATGGATGAGGTATGTTTACCCATGGGTAGCACCCGTCAGGAGGTGATTGATAATCTGGATTCTTACCTGGAGCTGCTGGGCAAGCCCGCCGGTACTACCGTTGAATTCCCGTGCAGGATAAACAACGGAGTTGGATTAGGCGATGAGTCCAAATCAACCTGCATAGTGACCAAGCGCTTCCTGCAGGGCAAGCGGCTCTGTTTCCACTTTACCAGCGGCAATCGCACCGCCGAGGCCGACCTTCGCAAATCATCAATCAAATCGATGAAGCTAAGCGTAAAACTGGATATCAAACTGCATCCTGATAAGGATTAATACAAAAGGGGACAGACCCCTTTTGTACTATTTTACAGGGAAGGTAAAGTAGGTATCGGGATAAGGTTCATCCTTGAGGGTAAAGTGCCACCACTCTGAATCAAGCGGTTTGAATCCGTGACGCAGCATGGCATCACGCAGTATCATGCGGTTGGCGAACTGAGCATCGGTAATACCGCGGTAATCAGGATGGCTCTCTGTTCCGAACCAGTCAAATGTGCCGCCCATGTCCACCTCTTTCTCGGTTGTCATGTCAAACAGAGTCAAATCAACTGTTGATCCGCGCGTGTGGCCTGATTTGGCCATTATGTAGTCAAGTTCAAACAGGCGGCTTTTATCTACATCGGGATAGAAGTAGCGCCGCATGGTGGTATCAGCCACATCGGCCGCCCATCGGACAAAATGGTCTACTGCACACTGCGGGCGGTAGGCATCATATATCTTGAGCCGATAACCGAGGCCGATGACATCGTCACTGACCGCCTTGAGGCTGTCGGCAGCCCTGCGTGTAAGCAAGGCGTTTGGAGCCAGATAACCGTCTATGCGGGTGCCGACAAAGTTATAGGTGCCGTAATAGCGTATTTCCAGAATAACATCAGGAACCACATCTGTAATGGCAACAAAGTCACTTGAGTCCTGCTCCTTAACTGTGTCGGCCGACTGTTCGCAGGCAGAAAGAGTTAAGCAGACTGCCATAAATAGTGCTAAGTACTTTCTCATATTCTTATTAGTCCTTTTATGATTCCAAATATACAAAAAATAGTACAAAAGGGGGCTGTCCCCTTTTGTACGACAATCCCGTCCTCCGGCAGTTCCCCTTCAAGGATCTTCAGTGAGGACAGAGGGACATTTGGGACATAGAAAATAAAACCATACATTTGCACATAGTCCTACTAAATTATTGCTTATGAAAAAGTTTGCACTAGTCCTTGTTTCAGTGCTTCTTGTACTGTCGTGCGGTAACAGGAAATCGCGTCTGTTGTTTGAGGTCCATGAGGTTGATTACAGGAATAAGTCCGATATCACTCTCAAGGGTACGGAGGTTGAAACGGAGTGGCCTCTGGAGATGCGCGATATAGCCGTATGTGATTCTTTCCTGTTGGTTAAGAGTGGTGATAATGAACATATTCTGTATGTGTATTCCGATGATTTGAAACTGAAGGGCGGGTTCGGCTGTATCGGACGTGCCCGAAACGAATTCCTTTCAACGTCGGTTCAGTGGTTTTCGGCCCAGATTCTGCGGAATGAGCATGGGGATGCAATGATTCCGCTTGTTGACATGCAGCAGGGTACCAAGCTGCTGGATCTGCAGAAATCGCTGGAGACTCAGAGTACTGTCATTGCTGCGCAGAATGATTTTTTAGGCCGTCACTCTTATGAGTATACTGACGAGAATTACAAGGGCCGAAGGGTTGTGATGAGCACCGTCGTCCGCACCCAGTATCTTGATAATGATATAAACCACCGGTTCAGTTTTTTTCATCCCATAACTGAGGGGTATGAGGATAAGGTGTATACCGAACCTGTGTTTGCCATTACGCTTGATACTGCCCGGGTTAAGGAAATCAAGATGCTGTCGCGTTTTGAGGTTAAGGATGCGGACTATGTCAACGGATTCATGATAAAGCATCCGTCCAGGAACATTGCGGTTCAGGCGTTACATATTCTGGATTATATCCTGTTCTTTGATCTGGATAATGACAGGGCTTTTGCAATCCATCAGCCCGGTTCACCCTCATTTGATGATGACCTGCCCGCTATCGAATATATGTCTACTGAGAATGAGGACGGAACTGTGACTTATACAAGTACACGCGTTCCCTGTTTCCGCGACCTTGCCGCCACTGAATCATTCTTTATGGTGACGTATTATAACGGTGATTACTGTCATAATCAGACCGATGTGTCCGATATAGAACAAGCCGCCCCCGAACTGCTATTCTTTGACTGGGACGGCAACTTTCTGAAATCGTTCAAACTGGATACTCACGTGGACGGCATAACCTACGATGAAAAGAATCAGATTCTCTACGGAATGGATGCTGCCAATGACCGCATCCTGCGCTTTGATCTGAAGAATCTGTGCCATTAGGGTCAGACCCCAATGGTATCAGTTTTCCCCTCCATAGCACCATGTTGAGTGGTATTCGCAAATTTTGCGACTACCTCTTCGCCTTCCAGTTCCTCCTTAAGAGCATTATTGATATGCTTACTGATAGTTGTATAATTACGATTAAACAAATCAGCCAATTGCTGACGTGTAAGCCACACATTCTCACCATCCAGTCGGACATCAATCTGAGTTTGTCCGTCCTCAGTCTCATAGATCACAATCTGATTCTTCTCTTCGTTTTTCATAATTAAATGTTTTGATGCAGAAAGGTTGATGGTATGCAGATAACAGCCCGCAGGATATGAATTGATTGGTTTATAGGAAAGATTTGATACTTTTGTGGGTCAATAACCTTAATCTACCAATAAGAAATCAGTATATGAGAAAAGCTTTCCTTATGTCGATGGCAGCCTTGTTTGTTATTAGCTGCAGTCAGAAAAGCGATGAAGATGCTATCGTAATCAACCCCAATGATGCCATTGATGTCAGATTTGAAGATGTAGCTACTGATGTCAGAATCGTTCCGTTGCAAAGTGAAGAGCCTATCGGAGGATACCATAACCTGCAGTGTATCGGCGACGAAGTGATGATCCAGGACAACAACGACTATAAGGTTTACTATTTCAAGAATGGCAAGTACCAGAGCACACTGAATTCAGTAGGTAGGGGTCCGGGTGAATATACCCGCATAAGAAGTATATGCTATGACACAGACCGCAGGGTTCTGTATTTACAGCCAAATGATATTAATAATGTAATCTTACAGTATTCAGTACCCGAAATGAAATATTTAGGTTCTTTAAAGACACCTGCTACAATAGGGAGCTTAAATCTGTATGATGACAATACCCTGATGCTTGCGATGAGTAATGATGATGGATCCAGCTTATATCTGTATGATATAAATACGCAGGAAATCACAGGAAAAGTCCTTGACCTAACGGTATATCAAGGGTCGAATGTAGAAATTGCACTTGGTGGTTTTAATAAGAAGAGCCATTTGGTTTCCATATTCGGTACCACAAATCAGTTGTACAACTGCACTGGTCAGGAACTTGAAACGGTACTCAAGTTCAACTATGGCAAAATGGGCGTAGATTACATTTATGATGCCAAGATTGAAACAGACAAAGAACTACAGGCTTTTTTTGACTACAAAGACTCTCACGGCAACCATTTTAAAGATATGTATTACCCTCATTATGATGACAATGGAGTATCATTCTGGTACAACACTTTGTATAGTGAACCTGAAAACTCCCACTATTTCAGAATCAATGGAGATAAGATTGTCAGTCTAAAGGGTTTTAAGGTGCCAGGCATTACTATTCCTATCGTTCCTACATGCATTACTGATAATGGTTATGCAACAATAATTGAGGGCAGCAAGGATGATATCAGAGATGCAGACACGCCCCTTTCACCTTTTGGTCAGAAGATAATTGATGCGATGTCAAGTCAAAATGATGACAATCCGATTATCATCTACTATAACATCGGAGGATAAGAAGAGGACACAGTTTCTTTACACCCATATTAACTGGCTGCTACCTCTATAGGGCGGGGCCGTAAGTAAATCTCGGCTGCCATCTTCAGACTGTTTGCTGATACCCACTTAACAGCCCGCGATATGGGGATCATCGGCCGTAAGGACATCGGTTTATACCGGATAAGCTCAGTTTAGGAAACCGTTCAAGTCAAACTTGTAGAGTTTTTCTGTTGCGGTTTCACGGGGATCATACTCTTCCCATCCATAGAGGACATTCTGTTTCTCGTCATATACGAATGAGAGCACAGACGGGCTGTATTTTGCGCCGCCTTTAAAGTTCCCTTCCCAATCAAAAACAAGCAGATAGTCTTCTTGTTTATCATCGCCCACTTCGACAAGATAGTTAGCAAGCACATAATCACTTGTGGCGAATGTGTAACGGCTGTATATCAGATGGCGCCCATCGGGAGCTAGATCATCAAAGGTTGACTTGCCTTCTCTGTGGACTGCAAACACTTTGTCATAATCAATATCAAAGTAGATGATATAGTCCATAAGTTGACAAGGCTGGGCAAAAAGGTTCTTCTGGGGATGTTTGATGAAAGCGCCATATGAAAAATCATTAACGCCCTCATCATCCTTATCCATCGGCTTGGAGAATACATCAATCTTTTTTGTGTAGTTATTCACTTTATCATCAACCCAATATTCAAGGTAAAGTTCATCATCGGCATGCTGCTCGTTGTGGTTGGTCTTAAACAGTTGCCTGATATTATTATTGAGATACAGAACGTTATGGTTATCGTAGAATGAAGGAGTTTCTGCCATATCAGAGACTACGGTAGTCCCTTGAGCCAGTGACTGGGACAGATTTATCTCCTTTACATAATTAGCCTTATCTACCACCAGAATGAATGTTTCGCCATCCCGCTGGTAATACTGGGTAAGAAGCTTGAACGGGAAGCTGAATTCATTGCGTGCACGGCCTAACGGACAGAGTGTAGTCTTAAGACTGAAGTCACTGAGCCGATAGACGTTGATATAACCTTCCGGTTCCTCAACCTGGCAGATAAGAAGGGAATCTACAATCAGCGACTCTTCTACAAAGCCTTCATATTCCAGGCCTGTAGGAACGCCGGTGAGAACACGTTCGTTCTCATTGAAAGAGAACTCCTTGACCTGATGAAGGAAACGGGACTTGGAATTGGAGCATGATGCTGCGGAAAACAAGACTACGGCCATACTTACTATGCCAGCAACGGAAACAAAGATATGTTTTCTCATAAACTTTGTTGTTTAATTGATTAGGACCAGATGCAAATGTATTTATTAATCATCAGCAATCAATGTGTATCAGCGTGATTATCTTGATAATTTGTTGTAATTTTGACCATTGCAAACAAGGGGAAACCCAAATTAAACATCGACCATACCTTCTGCAACAGCAGAAGATAAGTTAGGTTCAGGTTCACATTCCAACATGCTATTAGCATTGAATGTTACTTCAACAAAATTTGAAAGGTCTTCACAAATATTCACTTCCTTAGAGAGATCATGAGGAGCAATCTCAGGAGGACAATGACCAAAAATAGCTGAAATACCATCTCCAGTACCAACCTTACTCACATTTTCAAAAGACAGTACTACATAAGAGGACATCAACGGCGTTTGAAAAAGCCGTAGAAAGTCTTCCACGG
>JAZMZT010000282.1:0-27716 GCA_045586125.1 Bacteroidaceae bacterium
TTGGTTAGTAATTGACTTTCGTGATGTCCTGACTCTGGTCTGAGAAGATGTGGATAGGGACCTAAAAAAGGGGCCGCCGTGTTGCGGCTTCTTTTTTTTTGGCCTTTTTTTCAAAAAAAATGGAACAAATCTGCATTGAAAACCAAAAAAGAGTTAACTTTGGCCGCTAACTGAATTTTTTAGATAATAATATATTAACCAAAGTAACTTATGAAGAAGCGTTATCTTTTTCCCGCTGATTACATGGCAGACCCCTCAGTTCACGTATTCAACGGCAGAGTTTACATCTATCCTTCACACGACTGGGAATGCGAAAACGTAGAGAATGACAACGGCGACCAGTACGTCATGAAAGATTATCACGTCCTTTCCACTGATGACATTATGAACGGTCAGGTAGTTGACCACGGCAAGGTGATCGGCCTGGAAGATATTCCATGGGCAGGCCGCCAGCTTTGGGACTGCGACGTTCAGGAGTATGAAATTGAAGTTCCTACCAACGCTGAGGAACAGTCACAGGGAATGGGCTACAGCAAGAAAGTCAAGCGTTATATCATGTACTTCCCGATGAAGGACCGCAACGACGTGTTCCACTGGGGTACAGCAATAGCACAGCGTCCCGAGGGTCCGTTCATCCCCAATCCCGCTCCCGTAGCCGGCAGTTACAGCATCGACATGTGCGCTTTCCGCGATGATGCTGACGGTGAGGTTTACGTATACTTCGGAGGTCTGTGGGGCGGACAGCTTCAGCGCTACAAGGACAATATTCATCTTGAGACCCCGTATCTCCCCGAGGGTAAGGAAGATGCACTTCCCAGCCGCTGCGTACGTCTGACCAAGGACGGTCTGAACTTTGCAGAGGCTCCGCGTCCCATCCTGGTGGTAGACGAGAAGGGTAATCCTCTCAAGGCCGATGATCCCCATCGCTTCTTTGAGGCATCATGGATGCCCAAGTACAAAGGCAAATATTATTTCTCATACTCAACCGGTGACAGCCATCTGCTGTGCTATGCAACCGGTGACAACCCTTACGGCCCCTTCACTTATCAGGGTGTAATCCTTACTCCCGTTGTGGGCTGGACAACTCATCATTCCATCATCGAGTATAAGGGCAAGTGGTATCTGTTCCATCACGACAGTGTTCCTTCAGGCGGCAAGTCCTGGCTGCGCAGCCTCAAGGTTTGCGAGATTGAATATGATGCTCAGGGTCATATCAAGACCATCGAGGGTATTGACAAGGAATGATTTTCGTCACGTCTAATATTTAAACAATTCATATAATGAAAAGAAAATCTCTAACAAACCGTTCCAGAGTGTTCGGAGTTATTCTGGCTGTCCTGGCTACCGCATTCGGCATCTCTTCATGCCGTCCGGATTTTGACCTGGACAAGAGAATGCCTGAATGGCTGGGTACCAGTATCTATCAGACCCTTCAGGAGGGTTTCAGAAACGACAGTACCGGCGAGTTCTACTCATTCAAAACGTTCGTGAGACTTATTGAGGATCTGAATCAGGTGGACATCCTGGCCAAGACCGGCAGTAAGACCCTGTTCGTAGCCGATGACAGCGCATTCATTGTTTTCTTCAAGAACTGTCCGTTCGTTGATGCAAACGGCAACAAGATTACCAGTTATGACCAGTTGAGCAAGGCTCAGAAGTCTATGATCCTTAACGGTTCAATGCTGAATAACGTTTATCAGGTTGCCATGCTTTCAAACAGCCCCGGTGGAGACAACAATCCTCCTATCCTGGGTAACTGTATGCGTAGAATCTCGGCTGCCGATATTCTTGACACAATCCCCGTTGTAAAGGCAAGTTCTCTGCCCACAAACAACCCGTATTGGACCCGTCTGCGCAACAAGAATGAGGGCAAGAGCCTGGTATTGCTTCAGGATGGAACCGAGAGACCTATCATCTTCATGGTTAACAAGTTCCTCCAGTCAAACAAGATTGACAACGAAGACTATGACTTCCTGTTCCGTCTGGGTAAATACAGCAAGGTGGGCAAGCCTGCTCACAAGCCCGGTGACGCCAGTGTGAACGGTGTTGCTATAGAATGGCCTAACAAGAAGTGCTTCAACGGCTTCCTTCATGTTATGTCTGACGTAATCTACCTGTTGCCCAACATGGCCGATTACATCTCAACACGTGAGGATACCAAGATCTTCAATGCTATCCTGGACCGCTTCTCAGTACCTTATTATGATAAAGGTGCAACTGAAAACCGCGATAAGAATATAAGGTATCTGCTTGATCACGGACTTATCAAGAGCGAGGCTCTGGATCAGGCCATGAAGGGCAACGGTGACTCTGTATACGTTAAGAAGTATCTTTCACAGCGTGCAAGAGTACAGACCCAGACCCAGAGTTCCAAGATCGATACCAACCTTGACGACCTTGAGCCCGCTACAGCATCTGAGCTTCTCAAGTTCGATCCGGGATGGAATACCTTCATTTCATCAACCGTAACCGGTAACTCAGACGTAGCTCTCCAGCAGGATATGGGTCTTATGTTCGTTCCTCTGGATGAGTCATTCATGACATGGTGGCTTGACGAGAGTCAGGTAGGTGCCCGTCTGAGAGAGAGATACGGTCTTGACAAGTACAAGGGCCGTAACGACCTTACTGTTGACGAGGTTATCGAGGATATGAGCAACATCGAGCTCAAGACCATCCTGAAACTTGTCAACGTTAATATGCAGTCTTCACTTGTAGGTTCTGTACCCAGCAAGTTCTCAAGCGTGCTCAATGACGCTCAGGATCCTTTCTTTGACAAGATGAGCAGAACTGAGGCTGAGAACACCATCGCTGACGTAGCAATGTGCTGCAACGGTGCAATCTACTTCACCAATACCGTATTCGTTCCCACTTCTTACAGATCAGTTGCATATCCTGTTCTCGTAAACGAGAGACTTAAGATCATCGACTGGGCTATCAATGAAGATGAGGAGTTGGCATTCAGCGCTTACCTGAATTCAATGGTTGCCGAGTACAGCTTCTTTGTACCTCTTATTGATACTATCAACGGCAGTGAGTTTGAGAACAAGCTCGTTTGGATTGACCCGGCTTCATTCTACCTCAAGAAGATGGGTACCGTCGGTGAGTCATCAATCAAGGCTCTGGCTTTCAGTTACGGAAAGAACTCCAAGAACGTTTCAACCGTAATTGCCGATGTATATGATTTCGATGAGACAACCGGTCTGCTGACCGCTACCGGAATGCGTATCGTTCCTGAGAGAAGACTTAAGAGCGGAAGTACCACTGATTATGAGGATACCGAGGAGGCAAAGTTCATCCGTAACCGTATCCTTGACCTCATGGACTACCACATTATAATAGGTGATGTAGAGGCTCCTACTGTAGCTGACTCTTTAGGTTTCTCATACTTCAGAACCAAGGGCCGCGGTACCATCAAGTTCAAGGGTGTTGCAGATCCCGCAAGCGACTACGGCAACATGATTGTTGAGGGTGGCTGGCAGATTGAGAACGAGGGACAGCCTGATGCTGTTCAGCGTCCTGTCAAGGTTATCCAGCGTAATGACCTCTCCAAGAACAATCCTATCACCAAGGGTAACGGACGCACCTACGTGCTTGACCGTCCGCTCTTGCCTTCAAGAAGATCTGTATATGATGTAGTTTCAGATACAATCCATTATCCCGAGTTCAAGTCATTCTTCAAGCTGATGGAGAGAACCGGTATATTCACTGCAACATCAAATACAAACCAGATCGCATCACAGTATTGCATATCAACATTCAATACTTATCACTACACAGTTTACATTCCCAAGAGCTCAACAGTTGACGCTCTGTTGGCCAGCAAGGTTCTCATGCTTCCGGATGAGCTGCAGGCTCTTGACACCAGATTTGTCGCCATCAGGACATTCCTGGAGCAGAAGACCACTTACACCGATCCCGCACAGAAGGACAGCGCATTCAAGCGTGACTTCAGGGATTCTCTCATCAACCTGTCTTACAGACTGTTCGGTGTAAACGATACTGCAATGGCTACAAAGGCTGTTACCTCAGGCGGTTCAAAATACATGACCGATATCAAGCGTAACCAGCTTAAGAACTTTGTGAAGTATCATATCCAGGATAACTCAGTTTATATCGGCGCTGAATTCAACGCAGGTATTGACGAGAGCGGCCATCCCGCAACTGAGGCTGAGTATGAGACTGCTTACATGAATGCCAACCAGCAGTTCATGAAGTTGCATGTAAAGGGTGGTACAGACATAACAATCAAGGATAACGCCTATACGATGGTGAATGGCAAGAAGGTATCAACTCCTAACACACGCAAGGTTCTCAAGACCTATAATGCTGACGGCAAACCGTACTTCAACATTATGTGTCGTGAATATGAGGTTAAGCCTTATACCGGATCTTTGAGTGAAAATACTTATAATTATTTCTCTATCGAGACTTCATCTTATGCTGTTGTTCATCTGATCGATGAGCCGTTGTGCAATGGTGATGTAAATTTCTAACAAGCAAACATACTGAAAATGAAATATTCTAACAGATTTTTGAGAGGGGCTTTGGCCATGGTTTTGGCTGCAATGCCCGGTTTGCTTCTGGCACAGAAGGCCGGTGATGTCATCAGTGGTGTCATTGAGGACAATGAAGGCCCGATGATGATGGTAAACGTAACAGAAAGAGATGCCGCTGACCGTATCGTTGCGCATGACGTAACCGATATGGAGGGTAACTTCTCTTTCCGTCTGGTGAACCCCAACGACCATCTTCAGATTACCTACGTAGGTTATGAGACAGTTGATATTCCTATCGACAAAACCTACTTTGAGATTAAGATGAAAGAGGCCGGTGAGCTTCCTGTAGTAGAAATCACCGCAGAACGCGTATTGGAGACCAACGGTCTTCAGATACCTCTGCGTGAGGCATCAAGCGTAGTACAGACCATTAACATGGATGACTATGCTGACCTTGGTATAACCACAGTCGATGAGGCCCTTCAGGGACAGGTTGCAGGTTTGGATATCGTGTTTGACTCAGGTGACCTTGGCGCACGTTCTTCAATGCGTCTGCGTGGTCAGTCAACACTTACCGGTGACGGTAACCCCCTTATCGTAGTTGACGGTAATATCCTGTCAATCGATGCCAACACCAAGAACCAGTTCGCAAGCGGTCTGAATGATTATCTGAACAGTTCTCTTGAAGATCAGTACGCCGAGGATCGTCTGGCTGAGCTCTTGAGTATCAACCCGCAGGATATTCAGTCAATATCATTCCTTAAGGATGCTTCTGCAACAGCCCTTTACGGTATGCAGGGTGCCAACGGTGTTATGGAAATCAAGACCAAGCGCGGACAGCGCGGTGCAACACGTGTATCTTACACATACCGTCTGAATGCCAACTTCCAGCCTGAAGGTTACAAGTACCTGAACGGTGACCAGTACACCATGTTCGTTAAGGAGGCCCTGTTCAACCCGCATCTTAACGATCAGATTACAAACGCTATCTGGGAGATCAACTACGTTCAGTCCAAGCCGGATTATGAAATGTGGAATGACAACACCGATTGGGTATCGGCTGTAAAGAAGGTAGGTCTGACGCATAACCACACCGTTTCAGTATCAGGTGGTGGTGACAAGGCCAACTTCCGTGTATCTGCAGGTTTCGACGATGAGTCAGGTACCGTTATCGGTCAGAAGATGAACCGTTTCACAACACGTGTGGCATTTGACTACTTCATCTCTGAGCGTATCAAGGTATCTACCAACTTCTCAATGACATACTCCAACAACCGCCGTAGCGGTAACACCGCTGTAAGCAGTGCACAGGAGATGATGCCTAACCTGGCTATCTATTATGAGGATCCTCTTACCGGTGTTCCCACCAGCGAGTATTACCTCATGCCTAATGACGCTTCAGACAGACTGCCCGGACAGAGCAACCCCGTTCTTGAGGCTGAACAGAAGAAGAACAACAGCATCAGTCTGAGCGTTGATCCTAACTTCCATATCACTTACAACCTGTTGGGACTTGAGAACAACCAGACACGTCTCACATATGAGGGAATGGTTTCATTCGGTGTATCAAACCAGACATCCGAGACCTATACTCCTCAGACTCTGTCACGTAAGGGTTGGGATACAGGTAACCAGAACAGCACAAGAAGCAGTGCCGACAAGAGTTCATCAATCACAACTCAGCACACACTTCAGTTCCAGCCCCATCTCAAGAACCGTAACCACAGCATCGGTGCTATGGTAAGACTTGAGGTCAGGAACTCTAACAGCAAGAACATGAGCACCACACTTGAAGGACTTCCTTCAGGTTCATTCGAGTCAGTAGGTCTGCCCGGTATCATCAACGATATGGGCACCGGTGCCGGACGTAACCGCAGTGTAGGTATCTCTACTCAGGTTCACTATTCTTACAAGAGTAAGTATAACGTAACATTCACAACACGTTCTGACGGTACAACCCGTACAGGTAACGCCAAGAAGTGGGGTACATTCCCCGGTGCAGGTGTACGTTGGAACATCTCAGATGAAAAGTGGTTTGACAATATCCGTGAGAGCGGACTGCTCACCATGGCCGGTCTTAACGTAACCTGGGGTTACACAGGTAACGCTCCCGGTGGTGACGATATGTTCCGCAGCCGCTATTCATCAGGTAGCTCATATGACGGTACATCTACAATTTATCCTGCCAACATCCGACTCAGCGATTTCCAGTGGGAGGAGTCAACCTCATGGAACTATGGTCTGAACCTGGGTCTGTTCAATGATAAACTGGATGCCAACATCAACTTCTACCATACTACTAACGACAAGCTGATCAATAACAGCTATCCTATTCCTTCATCATCAGGTTATACCTCACTTGCCGCTGTTAACGACGGTAAGATGATGAATGAGGGTTGGGAGTTGACCATCAACGCCCGCAGCATCTACTCAACAAAGCTGATGGGTCAGGACTTCAGAATTGGCGGTAGCGTTAACTTTGGTGACAATACCAACCAGGTTCTTGAGATGAACGACGTCATCCTGAGAACATGGCAGCAGGACTTTGACCTGAGTAACCCGCATAAGAAGTATCTTTCATATGTGGCTCTTAAGAACTCATACGGTTCAATTTACGGATTCAAGTACAAAGGCGTATACCAGTACAGTGACTGGGGCGGCTTTGAGTACGATGATGCCGGTAACATTATCGGTGAGAAGGAGATTCCCGGTGTAGCCGGTTCAAACGCTCCTGTAGTAAGAGACGCTGACGGTAATGTAATCCTGAACTCTAAGGGCAAACCCAAACCAATGATGTTCGGTTACGGTGAGGACAACTTCACAGCCTATGAGTTTGTAGGCGGTGACGTAGCCTATGAGGATATCAACCATGACGGTAACATCAACGAGCTTGATATCGTTTATCTGGGTAGTTCACTTCCTAAGATCAACGGTGGTGCCCGTCTCACAGTATCATGGGGACGTCTGTCATGGAACAACAGCTTCAACTTCCGTTGGGGTAACAAGATCGTGAACATGTCACGTCTGGGTGCTGAGGCTCCCCGTGAGCTTCGTAACGTGATGGCTGCCATCAACTGGCGCTGGCGTGTTGAGGGTGATGTAACTGAGGTTCCGCGTGCTCTGTACAACTGGGGTTACAATGACCTTGGTTCAGACCGCTACGTTGAGGATGGTTCATTCATGCGTTGGTCATCTTCATCACTCAGTTATCAGGTTGATCCCAAGTTCGTGAAGAAGCTCCATCTCAGCAGCTTGAGCTTGAGCTGCAGTTTGAGCAACCTTGCAACATGGACCAAGTATACAGGTCTTGATCCCGAGGTTAGTTCCGGTCGTGGTCAGGTGGCACAGGATAACAGCCGTACACCGCGTTCACGCAGACTTACATTCGGTGTAACTGTCAATTTCTAACCCTTTAGACGTAGGATGTTATGAAAAATATCAAATCTTTAATCACAATAGTACTCTTAGGAGGGGCATTGACATCGTGCAATGATTTCCTCAATCTGGAACCTCTTAACGATATCGTTCTGGAGAACTTCTGGACTGACAAGTCTGACGTTGAGAGCGTACTCTTAGGTGCTTACAGTGCATTGCAGTCTGAAGATTGCATTATGAGAATGTCAATTTGGGGCGAAATGCGTTCAGACAACATTGTTGAAGGTAACAATGCTCCCGATGCCATTCGTCAGATATGCAGCGAGAACCTGCTTATCACCAACCAGTACTGCAAGTACAATTCATTTTATGATGTAATCAACCGTGCCAATACGGTCCTGCACTTTGCGCCCATTGTAGCTGAGAAGGATCCTAACTACGTACTTGATGAGCAGCTTGCTCATCAGTCAGAGGCCATAGCATTGCGCTGCCTCAGTTACTGGTACCTTATCCGCTCATTCCGCGATGTACCTTATGTTACCGAGCCTTCAATTGATGACGAGGGCGGATACATGAAATTCTATGTACCCCAGAGTACTTTTGAGACTATTCTGGATTCTATCATAGCAGATCTGGAATATGCCAAGAAGGGTGCCATGAACAAGTATGCCACCGATGAGGAATCAAGAACCCGTATCACCAAGCCGGCTATCTGCGCTATGCTTGCAGATATGTATCTGTGGCGCGGCCGTGCCGATGACTGGCAGAAATGTATCGATGTATGTGAGGAAGTCACTGCATACAAGATGCAGGAGTATAATAAGTTAAAGAGCAAGCAGGGTAAGAACTGCGAGCTGGCTCTCTTTAACGGCTATCCTCTTATTTCAGATGCTCCCGGCGGCGCTCTTTCAGCAGGAAACTCTTACAATGAGATTTTTGGTAACAAGTACTCTTTTGAGTCATTGTTTGAGTTGCCTTTTGACTATAACGTACAGAACAACTTTGTAAATAACTACTATCAGAGTCAGGACAATGAACAACAGAAGAGTGTAGGTACCATAAAGGCTTACGAGCCCATAGGAAATGCTCCCAGTACCACTCATGATGTTTTCAACCAGTCCAATGACGTACGTTATTACACAAGCATAAAGCAGCGCAGCACTTCATTCGCCATCTCAAAGTACGGATACAGCACTGTAAGTCTTACCATCAACGGAGGAAAGGTTGAACCCAGTTCTGCTACCAGTTACGGTTCATTCAGAAGCAAGAGGTCTTCAGACCAGGCTAACTGGATCATTTACCGTTACTCGGAGGTGCTTCTGTTTGAGGCCGAGGCATATATCATGATGGCTAAAGGCATGAAGCCTGCCGGTGCAGACAGTCTGGCTACAGTAGGCGAGCAGAATGTTCTGAAGGATAAGGCCTTCAAGCTTATTGATGCCGTAAATGCCCGTTCTGTAGTTCTGGATAACGATCAGGTTTCAAACACCAATGACCTGACCAAGGTTACCAACTACAAGGTGAACGAGACAGCTGTTTCAAAGGTTGAGGAGATCCTCTTCCAGGAGCGCCGTCGTGAACTCCTGTTCGAGGGCAAGCGCTGGTATGACCTGGTTCGTATGGCAAGACGTGCCGGCAACCAGAAGGAACTGATCACCTTCATTAAGAAGAAACACACTGCTGCCAACAGCAGCAAGGTTGATATCCAGCTTAAGAACCCGTATGCCATGTACTTCCCGATGTACAGGGACGAGGTTCGCAACAGTAAGGGTGTCCTTAAGCAGAATCCTGCTTATAAGGATGACGAAAAGACAGAACAGGCTCATTGATTATGCTTAAGATCAAGGAGACATATAAATTGGTATTGAAGGTCTTCATGGCACTCGCTCCGATTGCCATGACAGTATCCTGCTGGGACGAGGTTCACCCGGGAACGTACTATACGTTTACCGGGCAGACCCTTGCCGATTATCTTGAGCAGGATTCAGCCCAGCGCTTCAGTTCTTTCATTCAGATACTGAAGAGAACGCACAGATGGGGCGAACTTGAGACCTACGGTACCTTTACATGTTTTGCTCCTACTGATCTGGCATTCAGCAAATATCTTGAGTCCAGAAATATCAGCTGTCTTGATTCCCTTACCTGGGATCAGTGTGACACAATAGCAAGGACACACCTCATAAATACGGTTCTTTACCTTTCTGAACAGTCAGAGGGAGGATTGCCTTCAGTCAATCAGTTGAACCGTTTCCTTGTCCTGGGATATGTGGCTGATACTCTTGATAACGGAATAATCAAGCCCCGTGCAACCATAAACAGGAATTCTGTGGTTCTTAAGGGCGACGATACAGTACAGAACGGAGTGGTTCATGTAGTTGACAATGTTATCAAGGTATCGGGAGACTATATATATGATATAGTAAAGGCAGATCCCAAGGTAAGTCTTTTCTTTGAGGCTATGCATCTGGTATGCCTTGAGGATTCGCTTCAGAAATGGCATGACAAGAGTTATTCGTTGACAGATTATGATTCTGTAACTGCCGGCCTGACCAAACAGGGAGGTGGATCAGACTACACCATCAGATATCTGCCGGAGCGCGACTACGGTTTCACCGTATTTGCCGAGCCGAATGAAGTCTATGCAAGCAGGGGTATCCATACACTTGATGACCTGATTGATTATGCCAATACGGTTTATCATGAGGCATATCAGGCAGAATATGATACCCTTGGCAACAGGTATGATACAATCTGGTCTGACCAGCGTTGTCCGCTCAGGCGTTTTGTGCAATACCACATCCTGCCCTTCAGCATACCTTCTGCCATTAACTTCAATTGTCGTGAGGACATCATCAACGCCAAGGTTGAGACATCCGTTATCGATGCTGAAGATTATTTTGAAGCCTATCTGCCGCACTCCATCATGCGTATTTCAAGAGTTTTGGCCAGCGGACCTCACAGCGGTGTATTCATTAACCGTCGTGGTATAGGTCCTGACGGAAAGGGAGAACTGGGACGCAGTTTCTACCGTGGAGTCAAGATCCTTGACGTAGATGAGGGAACTCTCAACGAAGGCTGTAACGGTTACATGTTCTACATAGACGACATTCTTGAGTATTCTGATTTTGTCAGAAACAGTGTTCTGGACCGTCGTCTCAGAATAGACTGCTGCACTCTTTCTCCGGATTTCCTGACTTCAGGTGCCCGTCAGAAAAAGACTGACAACAATTATGAGGGTATAGGGTTCTTACAGCCCACCAACTTCCATTCTTACAATCAGAATTACTGCATGTGGGTACGCAGCGCTTTCGTAGCCAACATAAGCTATCAGGGTGACGGTCTGGACCTGCAGGGTAACTATGACATTCTGCTTAAGTTGCCTCCTGTGCCGCATGACGGTACATGGGAACTGCGTCTGTCATACAGAGGCTCGGCAGGTTGCGGCGTCGTTCAGAACTTTGTTGGCGATGATCCGCTCAGGCTTTCGCCCTGCGGAATACCCACAGACCTCAGATATTCTGCCTATGACAACCCCAATATCCGTTGGAAATCCGATGAGGATTTTGAAGGTGATTCCATAGCAATTGATGCTTATGACAAAGCCATGCATAACCGCGGTTATATGAAGGGTCCAGATTCACATTGGACATCCGACAAGGCCGAGAAGTTCCGTGATTACAGTCTGATTGCCCGTAGAATAATCACCACTGATTACTTCAAGGCAAACAAGAACTATTATCTGAGGATGCGACTGGTTCTGGAGAATCCCAATGCCGAAATGAACTTTGACTATATGGAATGGTGTCCCAAAAGTATTTTCAGTAATAATGAAGACAAACATTGATGAGATAGAATATTAATTAATTAAAAACCAATATGAACAAACTATTCAAATTATCAACGAGATCCGTTCTGCTGATTGCAGGTCTGATTGTCTTGGGTTCATGTAAGGATACATGGAACGAGCATTACAGTTTCAAGGAGACGGAAAGCAAGTATCCCGTTGCCAAACTGGCGGAGACACTTGGTGGTATCTCTGAGTTCAGCAATTTCTGCAAGGCTCTGGAGAACACCCTTATGTGTGACAAGCACGGAAGGCCTATTGAGGACATGACTTACATGAAACTTCTGTCCGATGACCAGTTCCTGACAGTATGGGCACCTTCAAACTCTGCTTTGACTGATGCAGAATGGGAGCCTTACATCAAGAAGAATAAGACTGATGCTGAGAATCTGGAGGTAGGTCAGAAGTTCATTGAGAACCATATCGCAAGATTCAGACACACCGTAGGTGACACTGTTGAGTCAAAGGTGTATATGCTTAACGGCAAGGCCATCAGGTCACATTCCGCTGAAATTGCCGGCAATCCCTATCATGGCAGTGACAAGAACATCCGTTGCAGCAACGGTGTGCTTCATGGCATTGACGGATATATCAAGTTCCTCCCCACACTGTACGAATACGTAACCAAGTCATCTGATTACAGAGACCTGTTCGGTGAATGGTTTGAGAGTTACACCGTAACTGAACTTGACCTTTCACGCAGTGTATCACTGGGTCAGAAGAACGAGAACGATGAAATCATATACGTGGATTCAGTAATGATGGAGTCAAACATCCTTCTTAACCGCTTTGGCCGTATCCAGTCTGAGGACAGTCTGTACTACATGGTAATTCCCACACCCCAGTTGTGGAGTGAGCAGTTCGACAGAATCAGCAAATACTTCAAGTACGGAGAGAAGGAGTTGAACAATGACTCACTCATGCTGTATTACACACGTACAACAATGATTACTGACATGTTCTTCAACATGAACCCCTCAGTTCAGCACTACTGGCCGGATTCAGTAATCTCTACCAGATACAGTCTGATTGAAAACCGTACTGATGACAGACCCTATCACGTATTCGGTGCTCCTACTGACAAGACCAAAGGTATCTTTGGAAGCGCTGTTGACTCAGTAGAGTGCAGTAACGGTATGATTTACATTGTTGACAAATGGCCGTTCGTTGATACCCTGACATTCCTTCGTCATATCAAGTATGAGGCCGAGGACGTTACACTGAAAGACTTCCTGCAGCCTTTGCAGTCTGTAAACAAGATCGGCAACAAGACTCTTGACAAGACCGCTCAGGTTAGAAGATTCTCAAGAGAAGGTCGTTCTGACTGGGATGCCAAGTTCTATATCGGCAACAACCTGCGTGGCAAATACGCCATCAAGATCGTTTTGGCTCCCGACCTGGATCACAAGAGACCCAACTTCCTGCATCCTATCGTAAAATATGATTCACCTACATATCCTGATTCAACCCTTATTGACTCAATCTCTCTTGAGGTTGTTGACTTTGACGGCTGGGAATTCGAGATGGAGGTACCGTATTACATGATAAATGACACATCCAAGATTGACACCATGCTTGTAGGTATTGTTGATCTTCCCTCTTGCAAGTACGATATGACCAATGAGGCACTGCGTCTCACACTGCAGAGCGGTGTGATTGATGACAACGCCCACATGTACTCAAGCGAGATGTGGCTGGATTGCATCATTCTGGAACCTGTTGTTGAATAAAATAAGTTTATATAGATATGAAGTTTTTTGACAAGAAAAGGCTTTTGCCTTTGGGGCTGACAAGCTTAATGCTGCTGTTCATGGCTCCGGTATCATCCCAGACCCGTACCGATGACCTGGTAGTGGTGACCGGTTATGTGACCGACGCTGCACTTAGCACTCCTATGGCAGGTGTCAAGGTTCAGGCTTATAACATCTCACGTTATTCAGCCATGACCAAGGAGGATGGTTCTTTTACAATCAGAATTCCTGATTATGTTTCATCCCTTACCTTCTCACTTGACGGTTGCAACACTGTAGTTTGCGCTCTCAGGGGTCGTACAGAGGGAGTGAATGTCAAGATGTTTGATGAGAATTTCTCTGAAATCTATCAGACCAAGACAACTGCAGGTTCTGTTTCTGAAGCAGGCATTTCTGACGTAAGTGCAGATCTGATTGTTGACGGACAGATTCAGCAGTCACTTCAGGGTAATGTTCTGTCAATAATGCGTTCAGGTCAGTTGGGTATAGGCTCCCTGATGCAGATTGACGGTATCAATTCACTTAATATCAACACTCTGCCCCTGGTTATCCTGGATGGTATCATTCTGGATATGGGTTATGACGTTCAGACCATGCATGACGGTTACTTTAACAATCTTCTGGCCAATATCCCGGTTGAGGACATCGAGTCAGTACAGATTCTCAAGAACGGCTATGGTATCTACGGACCCAAGGGATCAAACGGTGTTATCATAATCAACACCAAGCGACTCAAGTCAATGGCCACCAAGATTGACGTGAACATATCAGGCAATTATCAGACAATGCCCAAGTTCCCGTTGGTAATGAATGAGAA
This sequence comes from Bacteroidaceae bacterium, assembly GCA_045586125.1. Classification (GTDB taxonomy): domain Bacteria; phylum Bacteroidota; class Bacteroidia; order Bacteroidales; family Bacteroidaceae; genus Colenecus. The sequence continues at coordinate 14,284 of JAZMZT010000282.1, forward strand.
CCAGTATCGTGGTTACGCATCTGAGTTGCTGGGTTCAACCGGTGTCAAACTCCCGTCATACACATTCCTGGATTCAAATCCGGATAATACCTATTATTACTGGTATCACGAGAATGAGACAGACTGGACCAAGATCTCTTATCAGGATGCATTCGTTCAGAACTACAATGTAAGCGTACAAGGTGGTGATGAGGTTGCCAACTACAGCCTCTCTGTAGGATATGCTACCGGTGACGCTACACTTACAGAAAGTGATTTCTCACGTTTCAGCCTCCGTCTGAACTCAGACATCACTTTGGCAGACCGTCTTTCAGTCCGCTTTGATGCATCATACAGCGATGTAACACGTGACCTGCGTGACGACGGTGCTCCCGATGACATTGACAACACAATGATAAACGCTCCCGGTTTCCTGGCTTTGGTTAAGTCTCCGTTCCTTTCACCCTATTCAGTAAAGTACGGTGGAGGTCTGACCAACTTCATTGCCACTGAGGACAACTATCTTGACAAGGCTGTTCCGTCTGATGTCAATGCATCACTTGCCAACCCGCTTTCGATACTCGTGAACGGTGACGGTGTCAACAAGAACTATCTGGGCAGCCGTTTCATTTCTCTGTCTGCAACACCCAAATGGGAGATTAAGCGTAACCGCCTGAGTTTGTACGAGCAGTTCAGCTATACTCTTGCCAACGCAGATGAGAACTATTTCATTCCTCTGAACGGTACTCCTCTGTTCATCATTGACGGTGTAGGAGCCGTTGACAACAAGGTTTCGGCCATGTCAGCCAAGCAGCAGGGATTCATGAGCAACACCTATCTGGAATATACCAGAAGATTCGGTGCCAGTGCCCTTGATGTAAATGCAGGTTTCCGTTATGTGAACAACTCAATGTTCCAGACATCTGTTGCCGGTTATAACTCAGGTAACGATAAGAAGCCTAACATGGATAAGAACCTTGATTATAAGGAAACCAACGGTACAGAGTATCAGGATATCTCTCTGACCTGGTGGGGACAGGCTGATTACAGCTACAAGGAGAAGTATTATCTGACCGCCAGCATGGGTCTCACCGCATCATCAAGATTCGGTAGTGAGGTTGATGCCGGAGTCAGAATGTTCGGTGTGCCATGGGGATTCTTCCCGTCAGTGACCGGTGCCTGGGTTGCTTCTGCAGAGCCCTGGTTCCAGATTGACGCTGTAAACTTCCTTAAGTTCAAGGTCGGTTTTGACCTGACCGGTAATGACGGTTATGATGCATCGGCTTCACAGACATACCTCTATCCTGTAAAGGTTCTGGGTAAGACCGGTGTGGCAATTGCCAATATCGGTAACGGTTCACTCAGATGGGAGACAACCCGTAAGCTTACAGCAGGCGTTGACATGAACCTGTTTGGCAACCGCCTTTCAATTTCTGCCAATGTATTCAGTTCCGCTACAGACAATCTGCTTTCTGTAGGTTCTCTGTCATATGTAGCCGGTCTTGAAGATACATGGGGCAACGGAGGTTCACTCTCCAACAAGGGCTTTGATGCATCTTTCATCCTGAAACTTATCAATTCAGGTAATTTCAGATGGGAGGTTGGAGCCGGTATAGGTCATTACAAGAATGAAGTTACCAAGCTTCCCGCCAAGGGATATGAAACCCAGGTTTACGGTGCTACCATCAGAACTGAGGTTGGCAATCCTGTAGGAGTATTCTACGGTTATGAGACTGACGGTGTATTCTCTACCACTCAGGATGCAGGTGCTGCCGGTCTTTCATTCCGTTCCAAGACAGGTGCCATCACTCCTTTCGTAGCCGGTGACATGCACTTTGTTGACCAGAACAACGACAAGATCATAGACGCTAATGATATGGTACAGATAGGAGATCCCAATCCTGATTTCTATGGCCGCATCCAGACCAAGATGGGATATAAGAATCTCTCTCTGAGTGCCACATTCACCTATTCTGTAGGCGGCGATGTATATAACTACCAGCGCATGCTTCTGGAAAGCGGTTCACGTTTCATGAACCAGACAGTAGCTATGACAAACCACTGGATGGTTGAGGGTCAGCAGACTGACGTTCCGCGCATTGAGTTCGGTGATACACATCAGAACGCCCGTTTCTCAGACCGTTGGATTGAGGACGGCTCATATATGCGTCTTAAGAACGTGACCTTGAGCTACAAGATTCCTGTTCACAGCACATATCTGCAGGGTCTTACCATTTGGGGCTCAGCCAACAACCTGTTCACTCTGACAAACTATCTGGGTTCTGATCCTGAGTTTGTATGTGGTAACAGTCCTTTCATGCGTGGTATAGACCGTGGTCTTGCTCCGCAGTCAACCAATTTCTCATTAGGATTGAAGATTAACCTTTAATGTAAGGTATTATGAAATTGAAAAGTATAATTACAATAGCTCTCGCCACTGTATTCATGGTGGGAGTAACATCATGCGAGGATATGCTCAAAGTTGATTCCAAGACTTTGATGCTTGAAAAGGACGTCCGTTGGGACTCTCCTGTTGATACGGTATATCCCGTGTTGGGTGTAATCAAGAAGTTGCAGCAGGTTGCGGACCGTACCATCGTTCTTGGTGAGATCCGCGGCGACCTGGTTGCCTTAGGCGACAAGAAACATGTAGAAGAGGATCTTCAGGACCTTTACCGTTATGATTTCAAATCCCTCAAGTCAGGTAACAAGTATGATAACCCTCTTGATTACTATGCTATCATAACCAACTGCAATCTTTACAAGGCAAAGGTTGATACTACGGTAGTCCGCAGTGAGAGAAAGGTAATGAAGGGTGAGTACATCAACATCCTTAACTACAGGGCATGGGCATATCTGCAACTTGCGCAGATTTACGGTACCGTCCTTTACTATGACGAGCCCATTACTGTAGATAAGGTTTCAGACGGTGTTCCCATGAATATCAAGGAACTGGCTCAGACCCTTCTGCTTGACTACAATGATGAGTTCATCACATATTATGACAAGAACCCCACTAACTACGGTGAGTTCACAGTACAGGGAACCAAGCACCAGACAAGGAGATTCTTCATTCCTATCCGTTTGATCCTGGGTGACCTGAACCTTTGGGCCGAGAACTATGCCAAGGCAGCCCTCTATTATCATGACTACCTTGTAAACCAGGCAGGTTATTCCACTGGTACCAACAGCGTACACTGGGAGTCATATGATTTCCTCTATCTGGGAAATGATACATATTACTCTCTCTTCTCAGGAGACGATGCACAGATCTGCTATATCCCTATGGAGTATGAGGAGACAGACGGCGGTACCGTAAGTGAAATCAATAACATTTTCAGTTCCACAACTGACAACAACAACTGGTACCAGCTTACAAGATCAGCAGCCGCTACCTCAATCAGCGTACGTCAGAACTTCTGCTATCACAAGAGAACTGACCCCAGCGTAAGAAAGGAGTGGGCAACATATCTGCCGGACAAGAATGCTGAAAGTGTTGTACTGCGTCGTGGAGACCTGCGTATGCAGTCTATTCTTGAAACAGACTATCTGGTAGAATCTGATGATGCCATAGGTACCCAGTCTGATCAGGGAACCGAAATTCAAACGTTAAATAAATTTAATTCCGAAAAAATTTGTTTATATCGTAAAGACGTAGTATTTTTGAGGCTTGCAGAGGCATTGAATAGGTGTGGACTACCTCAGACGGCATTTACCATACTTAAGACGGGTCTTTGCGCAGCGTCCATTGACAGCATAAGTCAGGCAGAAAAAGACAGGGCCAGAAATGTGGATGGTGTAGATATGCATGAAGTTTATGACTTCCCGGTTGCCAAGTACACACAGGCTGCGCCCAGTTGGACTTTTGTAAGCCGTTCACAGTCTCAGGGAGGCGGTCAGGTTTACTCTTTCCGTTGGGGTACGGGTAACACCATAGGTATCCACTCACGTGGTTCCGGTGATGCCAACTTTGATCCCAATTACAGAATTCCTGTTGATACCGTCCGCATCAAGACTCTTACTCCGGATGAGGCTCTTAAGGATTCTATCCGCGCGGTTGAGGAGTTGCTGATTGACGAGATGGCTCTTGAGACATGCTTTGAGGGATACCGCTTTGGTGACCTTATGAGAATAGCCCAGCACCGCGGTGCTGATATAGGCGGTCAGTATGAGAACGAGTTCCTTGCCAAGCGTGTAGCTATCCGTGAGAAGGCTGTTCTTGATGATAACGTAGACCGTTATCAGGAGATGGACATGGAGCTTTACAATAAGTTGCTTGGCGACGGCAAGAGCCAGAACCCCAACTGGTTCCTGGTTCTCCCGGACGCAACGCCTGACGCTGATTGATATGAACTGTTACCTGGATCTGTGCGGATTTTCCGCACAGGTACAGGTTATAGATAGTTGAGAGAAAACGAGTTATTTAACCTATTTATTAATTAACAATTATTTTATGATTAAACGAGACTTATTATTTGCAGGATTACTCCTTATGGGAGTTTCCGCATTTGCTCAGCCAACGTTTGACGAGAAACTGGATGCTAAACAGATTTTCTTCCAGGATTTCGAGGCAGGTTGGGATGAGTGGAGTACTACTGCGATTGACTCTATCACAGTGCTTGAGTATTACGATCATCAGGGTGCTGAAAACGGAACTTCTTTCAAGCCTTGGACAGAACCTCAGAACTGGAAGAAAGGTATCATCAGGACTGACTCAACCATGATTCTTTACAACGGTATCAAGCCTACCGATGATCCTAATGAGATGCCTGACAAGAACGACAACTTCCCCAACGAAGTTTACGGAACTGTTAAGGATGTCGATGCAGCCAGAACAGAAGCTATGTCAAACTTCGGTGAGGCTGATAAGGGTGGCGACTACGTCCTGAGCTATACCTCAGATACTTGCACACTGGCTGCACAGCCATGGGGTACCTACAAGGGCGGTTACACCGCTAACTATCGTCGTAACCTGTTTGTACGTGGTCTTCCGATTGAGGATTCAACCTCTTATCGTCTGACATTCTATGTTAAGGCCAACCGTGTTGCAGGTCACAACAGATCAGAGTCTGCACCTCGTCTTGCTGCCGGTGTTTTCCGTGGTTACTACCACGCTGAGAAGCCTTTCTCAATGGGTGTTGAGAATGACAATAACAACTTAAAGTACAATGCTCAGTTTGAGTACACCAAGGAAGAGTTCACCGGTGAGTGGGAGAAGATCAACCTTATGACCTACTACATCAATGACTCTATCGCCAACAACTTTGTATTCGTTGACGGTTACTGGTGGGCAACCGGTGATTGGACATGGAAGGCAAAGACAGATACAACTGAGTCAACCAACCCCAAGGACTATGACCTGAACTACATCGTTCAGCCTGACAAGTTCTTTGTACGTCTGGGCTTTATCTCTGACTACACAGAGTTCAAGGTTGATAACCTGTCACTGACCAAGTCATGGATCGCAGGTTGCGAGTATGATAAGGATAAGATGCGTGTTGACTTTGGTTACAAGACCAACCTTGGTGACCTTGCAAAGGCAGCTTATGCTCAGAACAAGATTGACGCTGTTGAGGTTGTAAACACCAACAACAAGTACGTTGACGTTTGGGGCCAGAAGGATGATAACTCATGGGAAAGAGTTCCTATCAACTCAATTGAGTATCACGGTGACGGCTACATGTATCTGTTTACTCCTTCAAGAGTCGTAAACGGCCAGACCGTTAAGGTTCAGTTCAAGTCATACAAGCAGGTACTCGTAACATTCCGTAACCCTGTTGACCAGCCTGAGCTTGCTCTTAAGTACACTGGTAATGGTACGAGTGCTACCCAGGGATTCCCCATGGGTACTGATACTGCTTGGATCAGAGCCGGTAAGGTTGTTCCCAACTTCTACAATGAGTTGGCTACTCCTAACCCCAACATCTTTGATGGCGTTTACTCAATGAAGGAACTTCCTCCTGTAATGCAGGAGTCTCAGTTTGAGGAAGGTTCATTCGGTCTTGATCCTTCAACAAGGCAGCTTTGGTTCAAGTTCTCACGTCAGGTTGAAATGGATAACCTTGGTGAGGATTCACAGAAGCTTATCGCTTACGTAGGTGATGAGGTTTGGACTCCGTCATGGGATGCAGAGAACAGCCGTGTTGTTCTTACCCGTCCTGAAGGTAAGACCGCTCCTCTGGCAGGTGACATTGAGATTGAGATGGTTAAGATCTTCGGTATCGGTACTGCTCAGGCAGAGAACGTAGTTGTTAACTATCACTTCGGTTCTTACGATCGTAAGCCTGATCTGTTCGCCAAGACAACAGATTGGAAGAGCCAGGTAACCGGCACCGATCGTCCTTATCCTACCAGCATTTATATCCACAGTGGTACTGATGCCTTTATGAAGGGTGACGGCGCTAACTCAAGGGGTAAGTGCGGTCTGTACAACATGAACGGTGACGGTCAGTACAATGCAGGTTTCTATCTTTCAAACAGAAACCAGGGTGCTACCGGTAACATGTATGCAGTTGAAAATCTTGCCGCTGGTGACTACACCATCTCATTCAGAGCTTGCGGTTGGGGCTCAAATAGCCGTAAACTTATCGTTAAGTTCTATGCTAAGCCTTCAGGCGAGCTGATTGACGGTAACGAAAATGGTTTTGCTGTTCTTGAGGCAGTTGCTGACAAGGCTGAGATCGGTAAGGTTACAGGTTGGGATGGCAACATTTCTGCCGGTGGTGATTGGCCCGAGGGTTATAAGGACCTGAGTTTCAAGTTCACTGTACCTGCTGATGGTGACTATGTAATTGAGTTCTACACAGACGGTAGCACAGATTATAAGGGTGTATTCTTCAGTAACTATGCAATCAAGGCTTATGCTGGACTGCCCGGTACTTGCACAGTTCCTCTGAACGAGTCTGTTGACGCTGCTAAGGAACGCATCGCTCTTGCTAAGGGTGAGAATGACGCTGACCTGGCTGTTAACGGTGGTTCAATCTATGACGCTCTCGTTGCTAAGGTTGCCTTCTACGACTACAATCCTGAGGGTGGCTTCAAGGCTAACGGTGCTTATCCTACCAATCCTACTGCTTGGAAGAACGCTAAGAAGGATCTGGATGATGCTACTAACCTGTTGAAGCTCCGTATGGATACCGTTAAGGCATTCACTGATAAGAGAGCTGCTGTTGCTGCCAAGTTGGAGGCTAACGCAACTGTTGCTGACCTTTCAACCTACAAGCTCCTGAAGGCTAAGGGTGATTCAGCTAATGCATATCCTGTAACTACTAAGGGTGGTGCTGAGATCTATGCTTTCAATGACAGAATGCAGAAGGCTATCGATGCTCTCGATGCACGTCTTGCTCTGAACAAGAAGTTGTCAGATGAGCTCAATAAGGCTAAGAACCTGATTGAGGATGCTGCTGCTAAGACTGACTACGAGGAGTATACCGAACTTCAGGCTACTTACAACCAGAACAAGGATTACGATCTCGTAAATACTCTTGACGACGAAATCAATGCTACCTATGATGCAGTACATGCAGCTGTATATGATTATCAGTTCAGATATCTGCGTGCTCAGTTCGCTACAGTTCGTATGCATGAGCTTGATTCTATCGCCAAGAAGTTCGGTTCAAGCATCGTTGATGATGAGACTGTAAAGGCTGGTCTTGCCGCAATCGAGGAGGATGATCCCGCTCTCGCTGCAATTTATATCGCAGCTATCAAGATCGCTCTCTATGAGAAGCTTGACACAGATGACGCTATCTATGATGAGGACAGCCTTGTTCTGACATCATTCATCAGCAACTACAACCTGTACACAACTCCTAGAATTTGGGAGCGTATGGATAAGCAGATGCCTGCCAACAGTGGTGATATGGCTAAGATTGGACCTAACGGTGAGAATATGCTTCACACCAGACACCAGTACAATGAGAACGGTAACATGCCTATTTGGGTAATGGTTCCTGATCAGGATATCACTGATCTCTATCCCGGATGGACTGCCCGTGCTTTCAGAACTGGTAACACCATGGTAACCGGTGACAAGAGCTACAACAACTATAAGAACCAGGTTCCTGTATTCGATGGTGAAATCGGTATGGACTGGAACTGTAAGGCTGAGTTGAAGCAGGATCTTGCTAATCTGCCTGTAGGTCTGTATACTCTTGGCGTTGAGCTGCCTGAGATCAAGGTTAATAAGGGCGAGAATAAGGTTATCACCCTTGCAGCTAATGGCAAGTCAGCCGTTATGGATGATGACGCTGCTACAGTAGGATCTCTGAAGATTGACAGCATTGCTGTTACTGATTCTCTTAAGATCGACTTGACAATCATGTCTCAGAACGGTTGGTCACGCGCTGATAACTTCACTCTGGCATTCCGTCCCGACAAGTCATTCGACTACGGTGCAGCAGTTGCCGAGGAGGAGGCTAAGCTGACAGAGCTTCTGACTATTGTAAATTCAGCTAAGGCTGTTGCCGCTAATGTTGAGTACTTCACTCTTGGTGGTGTTCAGGTTGCAGCTCCTAAGGCTGGTCAGATCCTGATCCGCAAGACTACCAATGCTAACGGCAAGGTTGTTACTGACAAGGTTCTTCTTAAGTAATTAAGAAATAACTGATCTATAATGAATCGGCGGAGAGCGCAAGGCTCCCCGCCGATTCTCTTTTTATCACTTTTTTGCTGTGTGTGTTATGAGGTTTGGCCAAAAGAGGGTATCTTTATACTCGCTTACCAGATATGTATATTATTAACCTCTTTATAATCAACAGATGAAAGCAAGATTTTCACTCCTGGCCGCTCTGATGTTGGCCGGCATTGCCGCTCAGGCACAGAACCCCATTATCCGTGACCAGTTCTCGGCCGACCCTTCGGCTCTTGTAGTTGGTGACCGCGTATATGTTTTCCCTTCACATGATATCAAGGCTCCGGCAGAGTATGCCCGTAAGGACTGGTTCTGCATGGCTGATTATCATGTATTCTCAAGTGATAACCTTACCGATTGGACAGACCACGGTATGATTGTTGACCAGTGGAGCGCTCCCTGGGTAAATGAGAAAGGTTATTCAATGTGGGCTCCTGACTGCAAGCAGAATCCCACAAACGGCAAGTATTATTTCTTCTTCCCGGCAGGTGCCAAACCGCAGCCCAGCGCAAACGGACGCCGTGGAATGGGTGGTAACCGCGTAGGTATCTGCACTGCCGATTATCCCGAGGGCCCGTATACCCCTGAGGCTACTCCTATTGAGGGCGTAGGTGGTATTGACCCCTGTATCTTTGTTGATGATGACGGTACCGGTTATCTTGTAATGCCTGGTATTACCATTACCAAGCTGGCTCCGGACTGGAAGTCTGTTTCAACTGATCCTGCTGATCGCCATCGTGTAGAGGGCGTTCCCACCAAGGGTCTTGTAGAGGGTCCGTATCTTTACAAGCACGGAGGTAAGTACTATATGACATTCCCCTGGGCCCGTGACGTAGAGGAGGTCCTGGCTTACTGCGTTGCCGACAATATCTTTGGTCCCTATGAGTTTAAGGGCGTATTCTTTGAGGAGCATGCCAACAAGTGCTGGACCAACCACCACTCAATCATTGAGTTCAAGGGTCAGACCTATCTGTTCTATCACCACAATGAGTTCTCACCTGAGTTTGACAAGAACCGTTCAGTTTGCGCTGACAGCATTTTCTTTGATGATGAGAAGGGTGAGATCAAGATGGTTAAGCCTACCCTGCGCGGTATCGGCGTAACCCAGTCAAACACTCAGATTCAGCTGGACCGTTATACTGCACTTAGCGCAAGCGGTGACTCTATTGCTTATCTGGAGCCCAGCAACTATTTTGCAGGTTGGAAGACCGTATTCTATGAGAAGGGTGCATGGGCACAGTACAATACAGTAAACTTTGCCAAGGCTCCCAAGAAGGTTACCGTTAAGGTTGTAGCTCCGTCTGCCGGCAAGCTTGAGATTCTCCAGGATGAGAAGGTTATTGCTACTGTTGATATTCCTGCAGACCGTCAGCTTGTAACAGTTGACGCTCCTGTTAAGGGTGCTGCCAAGGGCGTACATCACCTTAAGGTTCGCATGGCTACCGAAGGTAAGATCCAGGTTGACTGGCTTACATTCAATTAATTTTTCCCACAGTGTGACATGAAAACCAAAAACATACTGACAGCCATCCTGGCCATGCTATTGCTTGCATGGTCAGGATGCACTGCTAAGAATAAGCAGACTGAGTGTATAAACCCGCTCACTTATACCGATATTCCGGATAATGACTGGATCAGGGTAGGTGATGACTACTATATGGTAAGCACCACAATGTATTTTTGCCCGGGTGCTCCCATTATGCACTCCAAGGATCTGGTTCATTGGGAACTGGTAAGTTACGTTTATGACTACCTTGAGGATGATGATGTCTATAACCTTCGTAACGGTCGCAATGCTTACGGCAAGGGACAGTGGGCCACTTCACTCCGATATGTGGACGGAACCTTCTATGCCCTGTTCATTGCAAATGACCAGAACAAGACATATATCTACAGGACAAAGGATATTACCAAGAGCAACTGGGAACGTTCGGTTATAAACCGTCCTTTCCACGATGCATCCATGCTCTTTGAGGATGGTCATCTGTATGTGGTATGGGGTAACGGTGAGATCCGTATCATAGAGTTGGAGCCGGATGGTTCGGCCATAAAGGCTGGCGCCCAGGAGAAGGTAATCATTGACTCTCCGCGTCAGGGTTATAACCTGCGTGCCGAGGGTGCCCATATCTATCACATTGGGGATTATTACTATGTGCTGGTTATTGACTGGCCCAGCGGCGGTGTACGTACCGAGACCTGCTGGCGCTCAAAGGACCTTTTTGGCCCCTATGAGAGCAAGACCATACTGAGCGGTGCTTTTGACGGCCGCGGTGACGGTGTGGCTCAGGGCGGTATCATAGAGACCCAGAACGGTGACTGGTATTCAATCATGTTCCAGGATCACGGTGCTGTAGGACGTATTCCTACACTGCAGCCTATGAAATGGGTTGACGGATGGCCTATACTGGGTGATGACACCAAGCCTGTAAAGCAGTTTACAGTCAATCTGCCCGAAAGCGGCAAGAACCGCACATGGGACAATGACGAGTTCAAGTATAAGAAGAATGAGCTGGATCTGGTATGGCAGTGGAACCATAAGCCTGACAACAGCGCATGGTCCGTTACCGAGCGCAAGGGCTGGTTGCGTCTTAAGACCGGTCAGTTGGCAACCAATGTGACCGATGCCCGAAACACCCTTACCCAGCGCACCGTAGGCCCCCGTTGCTACAGCGAGGTGCTGATGGACGCAAGCGGCATGAAACCGGGCGATAGAGCCGGTATAATTGCCTTCCAGAGCAATTACTGCACCATTGGTGTAGAAGTGGCCGATGACGGCAGCAAGAGCCTTGTGGCGATGACACACCGTAATATGGGACGCCGTCGCGGGCCTCAGGCTGAAAACGCCCCCAGTCCTGATACTGAAGCATTACGTATTCCTCTTACACAGGATAAGGTATGGCTCAAGATCCGTTACGTCTTTACTCCTCAGGAGGAGGGCGAGCGTGCCGACCAGGCTTTTATGAGTTACTCACTTGACGGTAAGAGCTGGACCGATGTTGACGCAGTATTGCAGATGTCTTTCAGTCTTGACTACTTTACCGGTTATCGCACAGGTCTGTACAGTTATTGTACTAAACAGGCAGGCGGTTATGCCGACTTTGATTACTTTCATCAAGCGGCATATTAAAAGTTAAAATTGTACAAGAATTTAACTTCAGCGCCGGTTATTTATATTAAGGATGAAACGTGAGGAAAATAGCATAGTGAACAGCCAAGGATCTCTTTCAGTTAGCGACGAATCCATTGCCCGTCTGCTATGTGATGACAATCACGTAGAGGAGGCCGTACGCCTCATCATGAAAAAATACGGAGAGCCGTTATATTGGCACATTCGCCGAATGGTGGTGGCCCATGATGATGCCGAGGACTGCTTGCAGGAGACGATGATAAACGTATATAAGTACAGGAGTACGTACTCTAACGAATATCCGCTTTCATCATGGCTCTACAAGATAGCAACCAATGAGAGTCTCAAACTGCTCAAGAACCGTGCCGGTTTCACCATGTCGGTTGATGATTTGGGCGACTCGCTTAAGGACAGCGTACGAGAGGAAGCCAGTCCGGATGCCGATGAGACTCTGATACTCCTCCAGGAGGCGATAGCGCTCCTGCCGGCCAAGCAGAAGATGGTGTTTAACCTCAGATACTATGATGACAAGAGTTATGAGGAGATTCACCAGATAGTAGGAGACAGTGTGAATACACTTAAGACCAACTATCATTATGCAGTACAGAAGATAAAGGATTATATATTAGAACATCAGTTATGAAAGATTTTGATCTGGAAAGTTTGAGCAGAGAAATGCCCTACAGAATGCCTGAGCATTTCCTGGACGACATGACAGAACGTGTCGTGGCCCAGATTGGAAAGCAGCGCAAGCATCGCGTAGAGCGCAGAATTGTGGCTTTGTTCGCAAGCGCAGCAAGCGTGGCTGCAGTTGCTCTGCTGTTCCTGCATCCCTTTGGAGGCGGGTTTGATATACCCGACTACGACAGCATCTCACAGTGCGCAAGCGTGGATGAGGTGTTAGAGAATATGACAGCCGATGAACTGGGTGTCTATTCAATGATGAGCAACTACTACGGTAATTGATTATGAAAAAGCGTTGGACAGCATTGTTGATTCTGGCAGGTTTGCTCCTGACTCAGCCATCAGTTATGGCTCAGGACAGGGACGAGCAGATGATCAATGCGTCCCTGCGTTTCATTAAAGAGAACGCAAATCTCACCAAAAAGGAGTACGATAAGTTTGCCAAGATTTACATTGAATATAATGAGCAGTTGGCTAAACTGAACCGTGAACTCCAGCCTGAATCACGCGAGTACATGAAGCGTTGGCAGGAGATAAACTCCAGCTATATGCAGAAACTTGACAAGGCCCTGCCTGATTCTACACGTCAGAAGGTGGGTATTGCTCAGTGGGAACTCGGCCAGAAGGTCTGGGGCGAGAGATCAGAGCAGACACGTATCCATTCAGAACGTCAGTTCCAGATGATGGGACAGTGGAACATGATGAACCCTCAGTTCATGATGCAGCCCCATATGTTTGATTTCCAGCGTCACCGCCAGCGTGAAATGCAGCAGGCTGATGAACAGCAGCAGCAATGGTGGGAGAACTACTGGCGCAATTGGGGTGAGCCTGATACGGCAATGATACGTCGTATGCAGGAGAACCGCAGACGTTTTGAAAACCGTGACAGTATCTGGCAGCAGCGTCGCCAGCAGTTTAATCCCGGTTTTGGTGCCCCCGGTTTTGGCGGCCCTGGTTTTGGAGGTCCCGGTTTTGGTGCTCCCGGTTTTGGTGGTCCCGGATTCGGTGGCG
>JAZMZT010000283.1:0-13087 GCA_045586125.1 Bacteroidaceae bacterium
GGTACCGTTTTGCGCAAAACGGTACCAAACGGAACCGTCCCCAATGGTATCATTTTAGCTGGTCGGAGATTTTTACGCCGGGGTAATTGTCGGGATTGAACGTGACTTTGTCCTCGGTTACGCCAAAGATGAAGTGATGCATTGACATGTTTATGCCCATGATCTTGGCGTTCATGCTGATGGGCTCGTAGGTGTCCTTTCTGACCTCAAGGGTTATGGTCTTGGGAGAATCATCGTCCTTATTGGATTTCTTTCTTTTGCAGAGCAGTTCCCATTTGACGGAGTTCTGGCTCTTGATTGTAATATCGTAACCCTCTGGTATATCATCAAACATCCCTGCGTCCATTCCCGGATTGGCCGATGCGTTGGCATTACCCGGACGGATATTGGTCAATAACACCTCACTGCTGCCGGGAACATACGTCCATTGGAGCGTGTCATCTATAAAAGTAATGGTGTTTATCTTTGACGACTCAATTTCCAGACGGGTCTTTTTACCTAATGAATAGGTCTTGGTAGTTACAGTGCCTACTATTGGTATCTTTACATCAACAGACATGGCAATTCCATCGGCCTTACGGTCCGATAACCGCTGGTTCATTCTGTCTACTATTTCGGCTCCGGTCTGTGCAAAGGTTATGGTGGCCGATAAAAAGGCAATGGCAAAACAAAGGATTCTCTTCATATAAATAATCAGGTTGAGAGTACTGCAAGCACGTTGATGAGTTCCTCGCCGATGGGCTTGTCCTTCTTGACTGCCTGGGCGATGGGGATGTTGACCATCTCATCGTTGTCAATGCCGATCATCACATTGCGCTGACCCTCTTTCAAGGCCTGGATTGCAGCTACACCCATGCGGCTGGCCAGGATGCGGTCCAGAGCGCTGGGACGTCCGCCGCGCTGCACGTAACCCAGTATGGATACACGCACGTCAAACTGCGGATACTCGTTGTGCATACGCTCGGCGTAGTGCATGGCGCCTCCATCGGCCTCCGATACAATCACGATCGAACTGCGTTTGGACTTGCGGATGCCGCGCTCGATGTATGCGGCCAGCTGGTCGATATCGGTAAACTTCTCGGGGATGATGGCGGCCTCGGCTCCGGCAGCAATTGCGCTGTTCATGGCCAGGAAACCTGCGTCTCGGCCCATTACCTCTATAAAGAATATGCGGTTGTGCGAGTTTGCGGTATCGTGAATCTTGTCCACGCACTCCACGATAGTGTTGAGCGCTGTGTCATATCCGATGGTGTTATCGGTCCCGTACAGGTCATTGTCAATTGTTCCGGGCAGGCCGATGACCGGGATGTCGTACTCACTTGTGAGTTCCTGCGCTCCGGACAGTGAGCCGTTACCACCTATTACTATAAGGGCATCAATCTTGTGTTTCTTGATTGTGGCGTATGCCTTGGCGCGGCCCTCGGCGGTCATGAACTCCTTGCTGCGTGATGTGCGCAGTATCGTTCCGCCCTCAAAGATTATGCCCGATACACTCTCGGTCGTGAACTCCTTTACGTCATCGTTGATGAGGCCCTCGTATCCGCGGTAGATACCCCAGACCTTCCAGCCCTCATATATGGCGGCGCGCGTCACCGCACGTATGGCGGCGTTCATTCCGGGTGAATCACCACCCGATGTCAATATACCTATACTCTTGATCTTACCCATATCTCTCAAATTTGCAGCAAAGATAGCAAAACGATACCATTGGGGAGGGTTCCGTTTTGTACTGTTTTCTATAAAAAATGTTTAGTCACCAGCTGGTTATGAAAAAACAGTACCAAACGGAACCGTCCCCAATGGTATCGTTTTGAAAAAAAACTGCAAAATGTTTGGAGATAATTACAAAATGTAGTTTATTTGCAGCAGAAATTAGTTTAAAACTTGACAAAACCAGCTATATGAAAAAACTGACAGATAAGGAAATTGCAATCATGAACGTGCTCTGGGACGGAGAGCCGATGTCTATGCGTGACATTCTGGAGCGCCTGCCCGAGCCGCAGCCGCACTTCAATACGGTGGCAACTTTTGTGCGCCGTCTGGAGAGCAGCGGCATGATAACCCACAGGGAACTGGGTGCCCGATTCTTTCTGTATGAGCCGGCAGTGAGCCGCGAGAAATACGCCGAGATGGTAAACAAGGAGAGCGTCAATAAGTTTTTCGGCGGATCCTACATGGAGTTCATCTCCTGTCTGGTAGAGCAGCAGGAGGTCAGCGTGGAAGAGCTCAAGGAGCTTATCAAAATGGTAGAAAAGAAATAGTAATTATGGGTAGCATAGTCCTTTATATAATAGAGTGGGCGTTTGCCCTGCTGGTGTTGTTGGCCATTTACAAGGCGGCCTTCAGCGGAACCACTCTGCACCGCTTCAACCGGTTTTACCTGCTGGGAGCCACATTGCTCTCGGCCCTTCTCCCCCTTGTGCACGTGACTATCACTGACAGTACCCCCGTGGCAGCCGGCCTCTCGATAGAGGAGACCGGGTTTGCCCGGGAGCTGTCAGGGACATTCACGTTTGCCGCTGAGCCCCAGACTATGTGGGCCGATGCCCCCGACCTGGCAACCCCATCGCCTGAACCCGAGCGCAAAACCAGCCTCTGGGCGGTAATGCTCATCGGCACGTATGCAATCTATGTGCTTACCCTTATAATAGGGTGGAGCCGGGGAATAATCAAGGCACGCAGGTTCCTGCACGGCAAACCCCGCCGCCGTCTGAGCCGCACCGTCTGGCTGGTCACCCACAGCGAGCAGTACGGCCCGTTCAGCTGGATGAACTACATAGTGATATCGGACTCCGAGAACGGATTTGCCCGTCGCGCCAGCCTGCGTCACGAGTACTCGCACGTAAAACTTTTACACTCGATAGACCTTGTTGTTTTGCTGGCCTGCACCATAGTAAACCCCGTGTGCTGGCTGGTACTCCAGGAGATAAAGATAGTCCACGAATATGAGGCCGATGACGAAGTGATCAACCGTTACGGCATTCAGGAGCAGGACTATCAGAGACTTTTACTGATAAAAGCTGTCGGCGCAGAGGCCTATGCGCTTGCCAGCTCCTTTAACCTTAACATTAAAAAGCGAATCATTATGATGAACAAGAACAAAACCCGGAGGAGACGCCTCATGTGGCTTCTGCTCCTGATTCCCATGCTGGGAATGACATCTGTCCTGTTTGCGCGTACAGAGAAGGCCGTAAATCTGGATGATAAATTACGTTTCACACAAAGTAATGTTGAAATGTCATACAGGTTACCTGAACCTGCAAGTAAATTCGTCGCCATGCCGTTTCCCCACATATTAAGGGTCATCGGAGATGATGAAGTGATAAGTGATGAGGATAGGAAAGATGGGGAAATGATCATACGCCGAAGGAACCTCATGACTATACAGATCAACAGTAATAATGAGATATATATAAAGAGCGGAATAATGGCAAGAACAGTTACAGTTGATGAACTAAAGGATCTTGCCAGGCAGTTCATTCAGAATCCTGATAATGACTCCAGACTCCCTGTTATAGAAGATTATGAAATTGAGGGGTATGGAACTGTTCAGACCACTGTGAAGCATGTATTCTCATTAGATTATGACCGTAGTGCATCATCTGCCGTTTTGAATGATGTAAGGTATGAGTTGCAGAAAGCATATAATGAACTGCGCGATGAACTGTGTATGAGCAAATTCGGAAAGCATTATGACCAATGCACTGACAGTCAGCAGAAGTTTGCCCGTGCCATGTATGCGATGAAAATAAGTGAGGCCCAACCCAAATCATACGATGGTGAAGGTAACCTTATTCTAACTCAAGTCAGGTCTGCTGCCGCCAATCCCGAACTGGCAAAGACCAACAAAGTCAATAAGGATCTGCGTATCAGGGTTAAGGGCAACCCCGCCTGGTTATACGTATCAACGGTATTGTTTGATAATGAGAACGGCCAGGATCATTTAAAGAGTGAGACCACCCCCAAACAGATTCGAGTGGAAGGCCTTAATGATTATATAGACCAGGCAATATCAGACGGTATGAAGATCCGAAAAGTCCGCCTTTCAATGCAGCCTGATGTTCCCATGGGACCAATCATTGATCTGAAAGAAACCATCCGCTACAGAATGCTGCTGAACCTTGTCATGGAAAGCTACAAAGAATCTGCGGAGGCTGTTCCTGGCGGCCTGTCCAATTTGCCTGCAGCAAGTGCCGGTACGTATGATTACAATGAGTACCGAATAATAATCCAGGGTGATATAATTGGCGGACAGAAGCAGAAATGGCACCACGAGAACGGCCTTGACGAGTGTATAATCAGCAGTGAGCCACGCCGTTTGCAGTTAGACGGTATTGAGGTTTTTCTGGATGGTTCAGACTTCATCAAGGAGAGTAATCAGCAGGTTACTATTGTGTTTTGGCCCGATTCACCGACCGAGACCCTGGATGAAGTAAAATCGATTCTCAGAAAGAAAGGGCTGCTCAATATAAAATATATAGATCCATCTGTCGATGGGGTGAACGAAATCAAACCTGAGATTATTCCAGATTCTGACGGGGACGTCATATTTGAAATGGCTGAAGTGCCGGAGTTCCCCGGTGGCCCCGACGCTCTTCTGGAATTTATGCGTAAGAATATCAATTATCCGGCCGATGCCAGGGAAAAGGATATTCAGGGCCGTGTGCTCGTAACATTCATTGTCAACAAGGATGGTTCACTCACAGAACCTGAAGTTGTAAAGAGCGTTGACCCTTTGCTTGACGCAGAGGCTCTCAGGTTGATTTCTGTCATGCCTAAATGGAAACCCGGCACACAGAGAGGCAAACCGGTTCGCACCAAATTCACCTTACCTGTAAACTTCCGCTTGGCATCTAAATACGTAGAACCCACCTAGATCGGTGTAGAACTTCTGAATTATTTGGAGTCTGAGCAGTATGCAGTAACTAAGTTTTCCAGTAGTGTTGTCTCAGACCAGGAACCTGAGGAGAAATTGGAATCGGCCGTAAAGGATCTGTTTAAAGGCAAAAGAAAAGCATTTGCTATTCCGTATTCGGAGGATAACCTTAATAGAGTGAAGGAAATCATCGCAAAGTATCCGGACAAGAAGGTAAACTGGATGTTATAAGTACAAATGGGGCCTTACCCCAGTTGCATGAAAAAGAGGTCGGACATCAAAATCCGACCTCTTTTTTACTTAAACCACTTTATTTCACATTATAGATCAGTTCCAGTCCCTGTTTCCTATAGAATTGAAATTTTCTGTCACTTGAAATCAATGGTATACCATTGGTAATGGAATGTGAAATGATAACATGGTCCGAAGGATCATAATGTTTTTCTTGATGGTTTAATTCCAGTTTTGAATAGGTTTCCATCTGTTCGGCGCCAACAGGAAGGATCTCTATAAAAAACACCTCTCTTATTGCATCTACCATCTCTTTTGCTGTTTTCCAAGCATGAGAAACTATTCCACCATTATTAAAACCCACAATAAGTTCCCTTACAGTTTCTGAACTGACACAGAAAATGTTATCGTAATCCTCCAGGATTATTTTAACGTCACGGCTTAATAGCTCTCGATCTAAAGCAAAATAGATGTAGATGTTGGTGTCAAGAAGATAACGCACGGGTTACAACTTGAACTTAGGGTCGATAACAGTAAATGCGCCCTGATACCTACCCATTGCCTCCCAAGTACGATTACACCTTTTTTCAGTCTTCTCAGGAGTCTCAGATTTTTGTTCTGTTTCTTTTTTCATAATCATAATGTTTTTAAGTATTAGTAATTACATAGTCTTATATGGATTGCAAACCTATCCTGTAAAACCTATGTTCATCGGCAAAGATAGTCATTAATCTTGTTGATTATCAACAAAAGGCAAATATATTGCCTTAACCCAATCGGGAATGTGATCGGTGTAGCGTTTGGCAATCTTGCCATCGGCGGTTCTGAGAATCAGACGAGGCTCTTTGTTCTCTATTGAATTGTCATACAGATATACCCTATCGGCTATCTCCATTGCTTTTGATATGTTCTTAAGGGAACTGTAGTATCTGGATATCACTTTGGATATAGGGACCTCATGACCACCGTTCAGATAACGTTGTGCTATTCGGTTTATGTTTATCAGAGGAGATTCCGTACATACATAGAATATCCTTATGAAAAAACCGGCATCCTTGGCCTTACGGATAAAATCCATCTTCTCGGGCGATGAGAAAACTGTTTCAAAAACAAAATCTTGACCGTTCTCCAGGCATTCGTAGCGCTGTTCAGTTGCTTTCTGAGCTGCTTTAAGGACGGCATCGGCCGAGTTCCAGTCACCGAATACCTCTCTGGCAATATTATCGGGATTGATGTATAAACTGTCGGCCCCCCATTCATTTAGGAGCAACTGTTCTGTCGTGGTGGTCTTACCTGAACCGTTTGGCCCTGCCACAATACACATTACAGGTTTCTTTTTCATAGTATCTTATTTGGTATTCTTTACTTCCTCAAGTTTCTTACGCAACACCTCCTGTGCCCTATATGAAGACTCTATGGCCGATTCACATACCTGGTGCATAATCTCCTCAAGCATGTATTCCTTAGGTTCATCAAGTGATGAGAGGCGGTATTTCCTGATATCCTGGGCATGGGGCACAGAACTATCCACGCCACACTTTGTCCCGAAATAGGAAAGAACCTGGTTAACCTTATCCATTCTGAGGCTCTGTTTGCCCTGCTCCAGTTCACGCAGAAACCTGAGCCCCACACCGGCCCTGACCGCCAGTTCCGGCTGAGTGATGTGCAGTTCCTTGCGGCATCTCTTTACAAAATCACTGATTTGTTCCATTGATTATACCCCTACGGGTGCAAATCTACAACATAATCAAATGGCAAACAAGTGTAACGGGTATAATTTTGACACAAAAGTATCGTTTCCCTATGTCATGTGTATGTTTATATCTACAACGAAAGTACAAATAATTGTCAAAATGTTTGGATGTTTTTACAAAATGTAATTTATTTGCATTGGAAGCTTGAAACAAAACATTATTGAGATATGAAAAAACTGACCGATAAGGAACTTGCAATCATGAATGTGCTCTGGGATAACGGAGCTCTGTCCATGAGAGATCTTTTGGAACGCATGCCCGAGCCCCGGCCCAACTTCAATACGCTGACCACGTTTGTGCGCCGTCTGGAGGTAAGCGGAATGATTAAACATCAGGAGCTGGGTGCCCGGTTCTTTCTGTATGAGCCTGCAGTGAGTCGTGACAAATACGTTGAACAGATGAACAAGGAGAGTGTGTCCCGATTCTTCAACGGCTCGTACAAGGATTTCATATCCTGCCTTGTACAGCAGCAGGAGGTAAGCATTGATGACCTGAGAGACCTTATCCGCATGGCCGAAAACGCAAAATAATAGCAGTTATGGGTAGTATAGTCCTTTACATATTGGAATGGGCGTTTGCCTTGGTGGTGCTGCTTATCATCTATAAGGCGGCATTCAGCGGAACCACATTTTACCGCTTTAACCGGTTTTATCTGCTGGGAGCGACATTGCTCTCGGCCCTTCTCCCCCTTGTGCACGTAACTGTTCCCGAGAGCACTCCTCTGGTAAGCAACATCTCAATCCACGAGACCGACTTTGCCCAGGAGCTTTCGGGCACATTCGTATTGGCCGATGCCCCCGTATCGGACCAAACCGCTCCGGTTGAAAAGGCCGATGCGCCCGTGCAGCCCGAGCACAAATCCAGCTTGTGGGCAGTGATACTTGTATGCCTCTATTCAGGCTACGTCATCATGCTATTTGTGGGATGGGCCCGGAGCATAATCAGGGCAAGACGGTTCCTGCGCGGAAAAAACCGCCGCCGTGTAAGCCGCACGGTATGGCTGGTCACACATGATGAGGATTTCGGCCCGTTCAGTTGGATGAACTACATTGTCATATCAGATACTGAGAACGGATTTGCCCGCCGGGCAAGCCTGAGACATGAGTTTTCACACATCAGACTACTGCATTCCGCAGACCTGGTGTTCCTTTTAGCCTGCACTGTCGTTAACCCGGTTTGCTGGCTTGTACTGCAAGAGATAAAGATAGTCCATGAGTTTGAGGCCGATAACGAAGTGATCACCCGTTACGGCATCCGGAACAGTGATTATCAGAAACTTTTGATAATGCGGACTGTCGGCGCAGAGGCCTATGCACTGGCAAGTTCCTTTAACCTTAACATTAAAAAGAGAATCATTATGATGAACAAGATGAAAACCCGGAAGGGACGCCTCTTATGGCTCCTGCTTCTGGTTCCCATGCTGGGAATGACTTCTGTCCTGTTTGCGCGTACAGAAGAGGCCGTAAACATTAAGGACGACAATGCAAAAACCTATTGTGACCTGAAACTGGGTATCCGCCGAAACCTTCTGACAGCAAACAAGGTGCTGATTGATAAGAAGACGGCCGATACTATCCGCCTGCCAAGAGAGCAGCAGAGCAGTGAACTGTTTGCTCAGGGCAGGGCGCTGGAACAGTATATTGACAATATTACGGCCGATACCGACATCAAGATCAGAAACGTGGATCTGGACCTTGGCTCAACCGCAGAGGATGCGTTCGTTCAGGAGATCGCTGAGGTACTGTTGCGAAAGAAACAGAACACCAGGTATACATTCTCAAACTCCCGCGCCTAAGCCTGTAGCTGATGCCAACGGAGTTTACGAGAATGTCGATGTCCAGCCTCAGTTCCCGGGCGGAACCACGGCCCTGATGGCATTCATGCAGAATAACTACAATTATCCGGCTGCAGCCAGGGAGGCAAAGGTCCAGGGCAGAACCATAGTCTCATTCCTGGTAAGTGAGAGCGGCGGCCTGTCGGACTTTAGGATTGAAAAGACTTCTGGTAATGACGACCTGGACAATGAGGCCTTGAGAATGCTCAAGTCAATGCCCAACTGGAAACCAGGCGAGGTAAACCGCTTGCCGGTCAAAACCAGGTTCCAGCTCCTGGTCAATGCGAGACTTAACTGAAAAAGTACCATTGGGGACGGTTCCGTTTGGTACCGTTTGCGCAAAACGGTACCAAACGAAACCGTCCCCAATGGTACTTTTTTTGACTTCTGCAGGGTTGTTTCGTATAATCAAGTGAAATACCTTTGCAGACATGAATTTGAGAAGATCACTTCTTTTTATCCTGATGATGTTCATGGTCCTCCCTGTGGCGGGCCAGTACGTGGTGGTTGGAACCTCTGAAACCTGGAGTGACAACTGGAGCAGTCCCGAGTTGGAGACCATAATGCGCACGTACGTAAAGCAGATGTTTGAGGTAAACGGCTGCGTATACGGCGTTGACGAATACGAGCCTACTCCATACCCACTTCAGGGCGCCAACATCAAGGTAACCTGCATGGGCGACACCACCGCATTTGACGGAATGGCGGCCGATACCGACGGCCGTTTCTGGGTCTACATGTCGCGCCGTGACCGCCTTAAGGACACCAGGCTGCGCGTGACCGTCTCATACCTTGGAATGGGCACGCTAGATACCATATTTGATATCCCCAGAACCAGAATGGACGGGGTCGATACATACGCAATACAGTTGGATTCGGTAGTACTGCGCAGCAACCCGCTCACCACCGAGGAGGTTGAGATTGTGGCCGAACTGCAGCGGATGTACCAGCGCGGCGACACCGTAATATTCAATGCCGATGCCTACGAAATGCCCACCGGAAGCGTGCTGCTGGATCTGGTGCGCCGTCTGCCCGGACTCAAGTATCAGGATGGCGCCATGACCTACCTGGGCCGCAGCATTGAGGAGATACGCCTTAACGGAGACTCCTTCTTTAAGCGCGACATGAGCATTGCGCTCAACAACATGCCCACAGACAAACTCAAGAGCCTCAAGGTATACGAGGTGCCCGATGATACATTAAAAAGGGTTACAGACAACCACCTGGTGATGGACATGGAGACCAAGGAACCCATGGACCGCACCACTTTTGCCAGCATATCGGCCGGAACCACCAACCGGTTTGACCGCTGGTCTGTATCGGCCGATGCCTCCACATGGAAACAGGGCGGGGGTGAGGTCTACGCATCGTTCTCACACAGCACCATACCGTCTGAATACGCCTATTCGCTCAAGTCACGCAACACATCGGGCAGCGTGTACGTAGACAAGCAGTTCAAGAAGGTATCGGTAGACGGCTCCATGTCATACGGCGACAACTACAGCGAGAACAAGAGCGCCAACTACAACAAGATGTTCATGCCTGAGTTCACCCAGAACTCGGTCAGCGAGTCGGAGAGCAGCAACGGTAGCAACAACCTGGGCGGGTCGGCATCGGCCCACTGGAATTTCAATGAAAGGAACTGGGCCAATGTGAACCTGAGTTACTCGCGCAGCGGCAGCAACAGTTCAAGCCTGTCGGTTGACACCATATCCAACGAGGGTGAGGGGCTCATAAGCCACACACGCCAGTCAAACCGCTCCCGAACGGACAGTGACTCATACGGAGTGACAATGGGATTCGGCAGCAGGTTCGGTGAGGATGAGGCCTATTCGCTGCATTCCTACCTCAGTTACAACGGCTCGCAGAGTCAGGGCGTGAGCACCAACGAGTCTTACAGCCGTTTCTACCAGTTTGGTGACAGCGCCCGCCAGGTCAATCACCGTATACTGACCCCGTCCAATAACCAAGCCTTTAACGGCAGCATTGGCCTGGACCGCCGTTTGGGCCTGAACGGCTACCTGGATTTCAGTTACTCGTTCACCTACAACAACACGGTCAGCAGCCAGAACTATGAGGACATAGCCGCCGACGGAACTCTGAGCGGGGTGGACAGCCTCCATTATGACAAGCGCAACAACAACGTCAACAACAACTTTGACCTGCATTATTACTACAGTGACTCACTGTACAGGATTAACCTGAGCGCCCAGGCGGCACCCACCGTCATGACCATTGACAATGAGCAGACCGGCAAGGATGAACACATCCGATACACGGGAGTGCGTTACCATACCAATGCCGATTTCCGCGTCAAGGTGTTCCGTAAGAGCGAACTGGGACTGGGGTACAGCGGAAACAACGGATTGCCCGATGTGTCGCAACTGTCAACCGTAACTGATTACAGCGACCCCATGAACATACATGAGGGTAACAGTGCGCTCAAGAACTCGTTCACGCACACTGTCAATGCCGAGTTCCAGTTCATGTCCTACATGCGTACCAGCATCTCTTACAGCACCACTCAGAATCAGATCACCACGCTCACCAGACTGGACCGCGAGACCGGCGCACGCCGCACATCGCCCGCCAATATAAACGGCAGTTGGGATATGAACGAATACCTTTTCCTGACTTATCCGTTCCGCGACCTTTCGCTGAGTTTCTCCGCCAACCACTCGCTCCGCCATAATGTGGCCTACGTGCAGACCTACACCGACAGCGAGCCGGGCAAGAGCGCCACAGACTGGAACCAGTTGAGTTTCCGCCTCAGCGGAGGTTACTCCAACAGTTCATGGATGATTCAGGCCGAGACCGGCTACAGCGTAGACCGCAGCAAGAGTGACTATCTGGACAAGTCCAACGGCGGAAAGAGGTTCAACGCCAGCGCCGATATCACCTATACCACAAAGTTCGGTCTGGGGGCATCGACCTCATGTAATTACAACAAGCCGTTCGGATATGAGATGGCCGAGGCCAACCGTGCGGAGTGCCTGTGGAATATCTCCATGGAGTACGGTTTTCTAAAGAACCGCCAGGCTGAGGTCCGTGTAACCTGGCGCGATATACTCAAGCAGTACAACGGATTCTCGGCTGCGGTATCGGGCACCAGTTGGAACGAGACCCGCACCTTTGGCGACACCTCCATGTTTGTGATAACCTTCAGTTACCGATTCAACGATTTCAGGTGATATCCTGGTGAGGATTCATCTTGCGCAGGACGTTGGGACTCACTCCGGCATTCCTCTTAATGAACTTGCTGAACGATGCCTGGTCAGGGAAGTTCATCTCATAGGCTATCTCCTGAATGCTTGTCTCGGATGCCAGAAGCATGGATCGGGCGGTTGAGAACAGCAGGTCCGATATGATGGCGCTGAGCGTCTTTCCAAAAACAGTGGTGGCTATCTGATTAAGGTATTGCGGCGTAAGGCACATCTGCTCTGAATAGAACTTGACCTGATGCTCCTTGCGGTAGTTGTTGACAATGAGACGGTACAGTTGTCTGGCCAGAGCCTGCTGACGTGTAAGTGGCTTGTCATTATCAGAATTCTTGTTGGAATGCAACTGCATGATGTTGTCCAGTTCAATATGATGCCATACTGTAGCCATTCTTATGAAAGCGTTCTTGTTGGGGCAATCCCGGCGGTTTATCTGTTCCACAATCCGGTCGGCACAGGTCTTCATTGTGATACCCTCTTCGTGCGTCAGTTCCAGAACAGGGTGAAAATAGGTCTGGATCCATCGTTCTGACTTTACAATGTAGTTCAGATGTACGGAAAGGTTATGTCCGTCTGAATCCAGGAGCAGAATCCGTAAGGTGTAATTGCCGGAACAGTCTATTATGCGGCAGGAATGAGTGGGAGCCAGGATGAAAATGCTGCCGGGTTCCAGACTGTGCCGGGCGTTGTTGAATTCAAATGTGGCGCAGCCGCTGATGGTATATCCTATGGCGAATGCATCGATTGCAAACAGGTCCTTGGAATGGAAACCGTCCTCAAAATGCTTTTCGACTACGGCTACCTGATCTTTGTATGAAGCCAACAAGCCGTCATTGAAAGCCGAAATTACATCCTTGATACTGAATCTGTTCATAATCTCATATTTCTAAATTGACAACTAAGTTAAGACATTTTTCTATCGCTAGTTTCAAATTTGACAATTTTATTTGTTTTTTGGGAGTCTCTATCCAAAATGATAGTCCGATATTTGTACCGCAAACCTGGTGTGTCGTGATGACATGCCGGCTTGTAAAAAGGCAATGTTGGAATGAAAAGGTGTCCGTAAGTGTGTCCCTGAGTTCTTTCCTTTTCAATACTCACGGATGCATGGACCCCGGATAAATGGCAGTCTTGTAAGGTTGGCTGCCATTTATTTTTTATTTTTGGAGCATGA
>JAZMZT010000284.1:0-6896 GCA_045586125.1 Bacteroidaceae bacterium
ACGATGATTGGCTGAGGTACGCCCAGTTCATCACGCTTCAGGTAATGAAGAGTATGGACGAACAAGGTGTAACACAAAAACAGCTGGCAGAGCGCATTGGCTGTACCCAACAGTATGTATCAAATCTGCTGAAAGGAAGCACCAACATGACGCTTGAAACAATTGCCAGACTTGAAAAAGCGTTGGATATTGACATTGTAAGATCTAAGCTTACTTATGTTAGTGAGTACAGATCTTTTGAGACAGAGCATAAAGGTGTGGCGGAATCTACTCTAGAATACGGGAAGTAAAAATAAAGATTTCAGTCTTTTGATTTATTATTAGAAAGATGTTCTGATAAGGTAGCGGGGTCCGGGAAGTATACGGTAAAGGCCGATGAGCTGGGAAAGCGGTTAAAGAAGGGGTCAGTGGTTTCAAAGAACTCAATTGAAGTGACCTTGCCGCTGGCCATCATCCCGCGACGGTAACGGCGAATGTGACGCTCAATGCAGGGAATCACCTTGATGCCGGTGCGGCCGTCTTTCAATACCACTCGGGCTACTACGTGTTTCTTTGGCCTATTATCAATTGCCTGCTCCTGCTGCTCAGCGCTCAGACGGTGTGACACGCTGATGTGTCGGCCAAAACGTTCATTTATATCGGCCATCATCCGACGGAACAGAGCGCTGTGGCCGGGCATATCGGCCGGACTGAAAAGACCTATCCAGTAATGTATCATCTCGTGGATGATGGTGTCATCAATCTCATTCTGAGGCAGGTCAAACCGCCGGCTTATGCGTATCTTAAAGTCCGAATACTCCAAACGTCCGTGCCATTTGCGGTGCTTGCGGAAAGCGCACACGCCCAGATAGGTCTTGGCGTTGGTAATGGATATAGGAGGTTCAGGGAGTCTGCCGTCAAACATCGTGACGTTAAACTCCCTGAACCTTTGCTGTACGTATTCTATTGTCGGTATCACTCTATTGTTTCGCGCTTCAAGCTCTCTATGTAGCGGTCTATTCGGCGTAACTCGTCAGGGATGCGGATGTTCTGCGGGCATTCGCGCTCGCAGCGGCGGCAAGCGATGCAGTGATCGGCCTGACGTACTGTAGGAATGGCTTCGTTGTAGGCCAGCAGATACTTGCGGCGGGCGCGGGCGTAACCGGCCTGCTCCTTGCTCTTTACGTATGTGCCGGCGGTGATGTTGTCATTGTAGAACTTGAATATGCCGGGTATGTTGATGCCGTAGGGGCAAGGCATGCAGTAGTTGCAGGCGGTGCACTTTACCAGCGGGTAGTCCTCCATCTGGGTGGCCATATCAAGCAGGAACTTTTTTTCCTCATCATCCAGCGGCTGGAAATCCAGGTAGGTCTCCAGATTGTCCTGCAGGTGTTCCATGTAGGTCATGCCGCTCAGAGCGCACAGCACACGCGGGAAACTGCCCACGTATCGGAACGCCCATGATGCAATTGAGCGCTCGGGCTCACGCTCCTTAAGCTGGTCGGCAATCTGTGCCGGTACGTCCGATAATGCTCCACCGCGCAGAGGCTCCATTATCACGATGGGAATCTCACGCTTGTCAAGTTCGGCATAGAGGTAATCGGCACGGGTGTTGCGACCGTTGGGATGCTCCCAGTCCACGTAGTTCATCTGTATCTGGACAAAATCCCAGTGGTATTTGTCGTGCAGTGCCATCATCTGGTCAAATCCGTCCTTATGGCCGTGGAACGAGAATCCAAGTTTGCGTATATGGCCGGCCTCACGCTCTGCAACCAGGAACTCCATGATTCCGGTGTTCTCAAAACGGTTACGGAAATCATTGCCGTCCTGGATGGAGTGCAACAGATAGTAATCTATGTGGTCTGTCTTGAATATGTTCAGGGAGTTCTGATACATGGTCTTGCAACCCTCAAATGTTGAGTTGCCGAAAACAGACAGTTTGGTGGCCAGTATCCACTTGTCACGCGGATGGCGGTTAAGGGCCTCGGCTGTGGCGCGCTCGCTGTCACCTCCCAGATAAACGGGCGATGTGTCAAAGTAGTTCACGCCATGCTCCAGTGCAAAGTCTACCAGTCGGTTAACCTCATCCTGGTCTATCACGTTGCGTCCCTGCTCATTACGTTTCTGTGGCCAGCGCATGCAACCGTAACCCAGCACGCCTATGCCGGGATAGTGCTGCAGCATCTCTCCGTGCAGGTCCTTGTTTGATGTTCCGGTCTTGCCGGGATTCTTGGCGGCCTTGGGGGTGCAGGAATCAAGAGCCAATGCAGCTGCTCCCGCGCCCATATATTTGATAAAATCTCTTCTGTCCATAGTAATCAGGCATTGTGGTGAATAGATAATCCGTTAACGGTGATGGCACTTATGGGGCGTGAGGGGCAAAGGTTCTCACATGCTCCGCAGCCTATGCAGCGGTCCTCGGATACGGTAGGAATCTGAATTCGTGAACCCGGCTGACGCACCATCCTTATGGCGCCCGACGGGCAGTGATATGCGCAGTTGCCGCAACTGTCCTTACCCGTTGCAGGCAGACAGAGATCCAGATTTACATGAGCCACACCTATGCGTACGGCCAGTTTCTGCTCCACGCTTACCGGCTTGATGGCTCCGGCCGGGCATACCTGACTGCAGGCGTTGCACTCGGGACGGCAGTAGCCCTTGTCATACTCCATGACCGGCTGCATGAAATGCTCCAGGTCCGATGACGGGCGCAGTACCTTATTCTTGCAGGCGCTCACGCAGAGCTGGCAGCCGGTGCAGTGGTCGTAGAAGTTCTTTACGCTGCCTGCTCCGGGCGGAACCAGACGCTCCGAGCGGTCGGGTGATTTCTTATCGATCACATCGGCCAGTCCGCCGTGCATATGGTCCTGGGCGTTTGCGGCTGCACTTGCGGCCACTAAGGCTGTGGTTACCAGGAATGCGCGTCGGCCCTCATCTGTGGGGGCATCGGCCTTGACGGGTTTGCGGTTTAATACGTATTTGAACTTGAGCGCGCCCTCACCGCAGTTCTCAATGCAGTCAAAGCAGTCCACGCATCGGCTGTAATCAATCTTGTGTGCCTTGAAATCAATGCATCCGGACTTGCAGCCGCGGGCGCACTTGGCACAGTTTATGCACTTGCTCTCGTCTATTACGGGACGGAAAAGTGAGAATCGGCTCAGAAGGCTGAGCGTGGTTCCTACCGGGCAGACGGTGTTGCAGTACTCACGGCCCCACAGCCAGGCGCAGACGCAGATTATTACCAGCGTCAGCAGGCCGGTTATGATCAGCGCGGGCGTCATTGTATCGGACCCCATGGCGGCAACGGAACGGACCATTCGGCCGTATGCGCTGTACGGAGCAATCAGGGCAATGAGCATCTGGCCGCTTGCAATGATTGATACTATTGAAAGTACCAGCACACCGTAACGCACCCATTTGTGCTCACCCACGTACTTGAACTTGAGGCTTTTCTTTGTGAAAAGCTTGCTCGTTTTGCGATGAATCCAGATAATCAGGTCCTGGAACACGCCCATCGGACAGATTACGGAGCAATAGATGCGACCCAAAAGCAGGGTGAGCAGGACTACACCTATTATAACTGTAAGATTGAGGGCCAGCAGGGAAGGCAGGAACTGGAGTTTGGCCATCCAGCCCCAGCAGTTGTGTCCTACGCCCAGAAAAAGCAGGGTTATTCCAATGAGGAACAACGCCGCCAGAATAATTCTACATTTCTTAAGCATGGTCAGTTGGATTGACTTTTTGCAAAGATAAAAAAATGACGCAAAACGAAACGACCCCTTTGCGTCGTTTTTAATAAACAAAACGGAACTCATCCAGCCAGAGGGTACTACCCTCGCCGCCCGTAAAATAATCGCCGAATGAACTTGAAGAGCCCACTACCACCACAAACCGGGGAGTACGGTCATTGTAATACTCAATAGGAACGGTAAACTTTTCATATCCGTTCATGATACTGTCAAAGGTAATGATGCCGTAACCGATGATGTGTTCGTCCTCGGGATCCACAAACTTGCCTTTGCCCGGATCGACCGTAAACTGCTTGTCCCAATCGGTCAGATACACGGCCACATGACCGTTGTCAAGGGTCCCTTTCTTATCCTTATACGGATCATTGGCTACATTGATTGTCTTGGGCATATAGCAGGCATATCCCTCCAGAGCCTTGGGTCTGAGAGTGAACGGAATACCCCACTTAAGCGTTGCTGTCAGTTTGGTGAGATTGATATTGCCCATACTGCCGGTAAAGATGCTGCCGGCTGCCAGTTTCTTTACGAACAGGGCGTTTATTTGCTGCGTCTTGAGTTTGACGGCATACTTGCCCGCCCCCTCGACTGCCACCATCACGCTGTCCGGAACGCAAGTAGGTTTACCGAATGATGCCGTACTTGAATTGGCCGATCCCCATACCTTCTTCTGGTCATCGGTGGCAAGTGAATCATAGAACACCACATCGCCGTCGTCATAGCACCAGAGGTCAAAACCCATGTTGTACAACTGCCCGTCGCCGTCCACGTATGAGTCCGGATCGGCATTCATCTTATCCTTATTAAAGAAATCATCCCATGCTGTACAAGACGCAAAAGATGTCATCAACAACAGTAAAATAGTCCTTATAGTCATATCTCTGTGCTAAAAATCAAATGATAACTGTCCGTCACCCAACAGGTTGAACGACATACGGTGATAGGGAGTGGTTCCATATTGCTTGATGGCGTCCCTGTGTTTCTTTGTAGGATAGCCCTTGTTCTCCAGCCAGTCGTACTGGGGATACTCCAAGGCTATCTTATTCATGAAATCGTCACGGTATGTCTTGGCCAGGACCGATGCCGCCGCAATTGACATCATCTTACCGTCGCCCTTCACGATGGTGGTATGCGGAATTCCGGGATAGGGGATGAAACGGTTACCGTCTATTAGCAGATGCTCGGGGCGTACCTTAAGTTGGTCTATTGCCCGATGCATGGCCGTGAATGACGCCTTGAGTATGTTTATCTTATCAATCTCTACATTGTCCACAATCCCGACAGCCCATGCCAGAGCCTCCTTCTCGATAACGGGACGCAAGGAATAACGCTGTTTCTCGGTAAGCTGTTTGGAGTCATTCAGGAGTTCATTGCTGAAATCCGGCGGAAGGATGACGGCGGCGGCATATACGGGCCCTGCCAGGCAGCCGCGTCCGGCCTCATCGCACCCGGCCTCAACCCGGCCCTGAACCAAAAACGGCATCAATGGATTGTGACTCATATCGCAAAGATACAAAATCAGAAATAAAACCAATGCCAGGCAAAACTGTTCTGTCCCGGCCGATACTCAAGCGTGGGCGTGGGAATCTTTATTGCGCTGAGCACCCTCAAGACATGTTTCAGGGTCTTGTTACGGCAGGGAATGCGGGAGATGTCTATGTCAGGCGCAAGGAATAAACGGCGCTGACGGGCTTCATTGGGCATGTACTTGAGCTGACCGGGGGCGTTTGCAGGATCATACTCCCAGCCACGGCCCCAGTTACCGTCCAATCCGGCCTTGCCTGCAGGCTGATAGTTGTTGTATTCGCCGGTCATGCCCTCGGCGCTGTAACCGATGGCCCAGCCCAGCCATGAGGGATATCGGCTTGTATCCTTCATAAAGAGTGACTTGACATCACAGGCAGCCCAGATGGTGATACCGCTGTAATCCTCATAGAGGCGGTCCAGCCAGTCCTCACCCATTATGTAATCCCTCTCCATAGTGGCAGGGTTGCTGACATTGTATTTGGAGAGTCCTGAATTATGATAGGAGTACTTGAGTGCTATTCGCTGCTCATGCCACAAGGCCTGCTGGCCCATAAAAAGTCCTGTTCCCAGAATATTGGCACCCATATCGCCCCATGAGAAACCCCAGCTGCTTGACATGGCGTCAAATACCTCGACAAGGGTCATGACGGTAATACCCAAGGGCGCACCGTAAAGTATGGCATGTTTCTCATCAATTCCAGCCATGGCCAGAGCCTCATAGCCTATGTTGGCAAAGTTGTAGCAGGCGTTGGCATGACCCGCCTTGTCCATCTGCAGCCACTCCTTATTGTCATTATAGAAGTGAAATCCACCCGTTTGGGAGCCCGAATACCATGACACGTAAAGCGATGTCATGATACCGGTTATGAGCGCAGCCTCGGTACCGAGTACTATAGCTCCGCTCCTGTTCAGCCCCGGGTTATCAGTATCTATAGGAACAACAGGCAGTTTTACATCGAAGGTATAATTTGAAGATTTGGCAGGTACGGCCAGAAATACAGTAAGTAATGCAAACGCAATGAACCTATTCATCATCTACTTGGTATAAATCCGGCCGCAAAGGTACTAAAAAGCCGGATTACTTCATCCTCCACCAGTCAAATGTGAACAGATCCTTGCCTGCTCCCGTGAATACGAAATAGAGGTCATGGACACCGCGTATGCGTTTCTTGAATTTGGCCGTATAGGTCTTGAATACAGTCTTTCCGCCTGTGGGAGTTACCGCAATCAGAGCCTTCATTGGACCGTCAGGGGCATCCAGACGAACCTCCAGACAGCCATAACCGTCTGAACCTATAGCAGCCAGCATCTTCTTGGCCCCCTTACGGCCAAAATCCACACCGCGTACCAGAATATACTCGCCGTCGTCAATGTCATGAACGTACATGTTCTTGGGCAGATATCCTATTGTCTCGTCATAATCATTCTCTGAATCCTCATAAGAAGTCTTGAGTCCGTATCCCCATGCCATGGTCTCTGCCTCTACACGGCGCAGATACTCATCCTTGCCCTTACGGTAGGGATCAAAGTTCTTGACCTGTTCAACCACATTGTCCAGGAAATAGGGAACCTCCTGAATTGTGCCGTGCTCATTGTAATGCATCTCGGCAACCGATACTGAACGCTGCTCGGCATGAGCAAAGG
>JAZMZT010000285.1:0-17202 GCA_045586125.1 Bacteroidaceae bacterium
TGGACATTACCGTTCCTGTTACCAATACCGGTAAGATGGACGGCGACGAGGTTGTTCAGGTCTACATCAAGTCACTTGACAATCCTGCTGCTCCCATCAAGTCTCTCAAGGGATTCAAGCGCGTGAATATACCCGCTGGCCAGACCGCTCAGGTTAAGATCACTCTTGAGCCCAAGGCATTTGAGTACTACGATGAGAAGATTGACGAGCTGTCAGCAATGCCCGGTCGCTATCAGATTCTGTACGGCCCCTCATCACTGGATAAGGACCTCAAGTCACTTGCTTTTGTAGTAAAGTAATTGCCTGCTATCAAAAAGAAAGCCGATTCAGACGAATCGGCTTTCTTTTTATTTGGTGTCTACCTGCAACCTCAACTCACGGAACGGACGGGTGGGGTCGTTGGTGGTGAGGTTGATGGAGCCTAAGGTGGCGTTGTGGGGTATGTTGGAATTGGTGATGGCTACCGTGACCTTGAGTTCCTTGCCGGGCTTGATTACCTGGCCGGTCTGAATGCTTATAGCGGTGCCCTCCATGGGCTCCACGTTGCGGAAAATGAGGTCTGCATTGCCTGTGTTGCCTATGATGATGGTCTTCTTGTAGATCCTGCCTGGTGCCTTCTGGCCAAAGTCCACGTAAGCGGGTTCAATCCGCATAACGGGTTTGTTCTTGTCCTCCTGTGAAAGTTTTTCAATCCTTAAGGCGTTCACGGGAATGGGGACCTGGCTTTTGACGCCGTCCACTACAACCCATACGGTGTCACGGGCCATTCCGAAATGGTTCTTGCCGCGGCCTATGTTATATGTGATACGGATACTGGCTACATCCTGCGGAGTAACGATTTCGGGGCACTCTACAGACATTCCGTTACGGTTCCCGGTGGTTACGACCGACAGTTTTGCGGTCTTGTCACCTACGTTTGCAACCCTTACTATCCTGGTTACTTTCTCACCCTGGGTTATGTATCCGAAAGTGCAGTTCTTGGCGTTGGTCTTTACGGTACCGGCCAGAAGGTGAGGGTAGATCTGCTCCAGACCCATGGGTATGGGGTTGACATCGGCCGTAATCATAAGGCTGGCGTAGTTACGGCGGTCCTTGGTGAATATCTCAACCTCGCGCAGTACACGGCCCTCGGTACGGGACGGGTCAAACGCCACGGTAAGTTCGCCATACTCACCTCCTGCAACGGGCTGGGTGGAGTAGAGCACCGTAGTGCAGCCGCAACTGGTGGCTACATTGTCTATCTGTATGGGGTTGTTGGATATGTTCGTGAACCTGAAGGTGTGCTGAACAACTCCGTCGGCCTCGTTTATCTGGCCGAAATCCCACTCATATGTCTCAAACACCAAGGCTGAGTTTAGTTCTTCCTGAGCATTTGCAATGCCGAAAGAGAGTGCCAGTATTGCGGTAAGTAAGGCTTTAGTTTTCATAGTCAGTAGTAGTTTCTTTCGTGTTTTATTGTTGTTACAGGTCCGTGACCTGAAAAAACGGTTGTCTCATCGGGCATGGTGAGCAGTTTTGTGCGGATTCCGTTCATAAGGGCCTCATGATTGCCGTCGGGGAAATCGGTACGGCCGTAACTGCCCTGGAATATCACATCACCTGTAAATACGCACTGCTGCTCCTTGTTCCAGAATACCAGGCTTCCGGGTGAATGGCCGGGAACGTGCAGAACGTGAAGGGTGGTGTTCCCGAACGATACGGTATCACCTTCGTGCAGTATGTGGTCCGGTTCAATGGGATTGACATGACCCTCATAATTGATTCCGAATACAGCCAATCTGGCGGCCATGGTGTTGATCCAGGGCATATCCTGGTCATTGGCATATGCTTTTACTCCGTAGGTCTGCTCTACAAAATTGTTGCCGAACACATGGTCAAAGTGCAGATGTGTGTTCAGCAGCAGTCTGACGTTGAGTCCGTTGTCGCGTATGAATGCGGCAAGTGTATCGGTCTCACCCGGATAGAAGCAACCGGGGTCGATGATTGCGGCCTCCTTAGTCTCATCCCAGATAACATAGGTGTTGACCGGAAGGAAGTTGAATTCAAAGCACTTGACCTGCATTATATCTGTACGTAGACGGTTTTCTTGTCCTTAAAGAACTCCTCGTTGAAGTATCGGCTTATCTCGGTGATTTCGGCCACCTTTCTGAACTGGGCGGCCTCGGTGCTCAGGTCTCCGCCCTTGAGGCAGATCACACCGTTGGGATAGGCGTTGCGCTGTGTCTTGCGGTCCAGCATATGGCCGGCAACCTGGCAGAGGTCGGGCAGGGGCATGACGCCTCGTGACAGTATGAACTCATACTTGTCCTTGTCCTCCTGGGCGCGTTCATGGCGGCAGATTACATTCTTGAGACCAATCTGAGCAGCAATATCCTGAGCAACACGTACCTTTTTGCCGATGCTGTCAATGAGTGTGAAACTACACTCGGGGAACAGTATGGCAAGCGGTATGCCGGGCAGTCCTCCGCCGGTTCCTACATCGGCCAGACGGGTATCCGGAGCAAACCTTATGACCTTGGCTATAGCCATGGAATGGAGTATGTGATGCTCGTACAGATTGTCAATATCCTTGCGTGAAATGACGTTTATCTTGCTGTTCCAGTCTGTATATAACGGACCGAGAGCCTCCAGTTGTTCATACTGAAGGCTCGTCAGGTCCGGAAAATATTTCCTTATAAGATCCATTTACTTGAGATAATAGGTGACAGAGGTTACAACGCGGACGTTCTTGATCCACGGAGTGTTGCTGTCACGGTCATAGATAGAGAACTGACCCTGTGATGCGGTCTGGATCTTACCCAGTTTGGAGCCGGAATCATCGGCAAACTTCTGGGCAACCTCACGTGCGTTACGGGTGGCAACCTCTACCATCTGAGGCTTGAGGTCATTCAGGCCGTTAAAGTCATACTGGGTCTGATGCTCATAGTCGTTACCGCTGATGGCGATGCCCTTCTTGAGCAGGTCACCCTGCTTGAGGATAAGCTTGCGTACAAGTTCTACATTGTTTGAACTTACGGTTACAACCTGCTGCATCTGATAACGGTATGCGATGTACTCGTTCGAGTAACGGTTAGCGTTGCGGTCATATACGGTGGGAGCGGCTATGCTGATCTCGCTTTCCTGAACTCCGCCTTCCTTAAGGAACTTTACAATTTCCTTGCTCTTGTTGTCCATAGTGGAATAGAGCTTAACAAGGTCATTATCAACATCCTGAATAACCAGGGGCCAGATAACGTGGTCGGCCATAACCTCCTGAGTGGCAAGACCTTTTACATTTACAACACGTTTTGTGCCGGTAAACTTTCCGACAGCCAGGATAATGCAGACACCCAGTGCCAGCAATCCCCAGAAATTGGTTGAATTCTTCATAACGCTTGTACTATTGGAAAATTAATTATTCAAGGTGTAAAGTTAGGTATTTTTTTCTCATATTTGCAAATACAGTACTTATTGCTAACCTTATTACAACCAATATGAAACAGATTCTTAAATGGACTATTGCCGGCATTGCTATGATGCTGGCAGGTGTTACCGTTCATGCCCAGCACACGTTTGCCAATCCTCTTGATGTGGTGGTAGGTAATGAACCGGCTATCAGAGGCGGTGAACCCGTAGTTATCATCTTTGAGGACAATTATTTCCTCTTTGTATCCCACCGGCGCGGATACTGGTATTCCCAGGATTTCCGTGACTGGACCTATGTTGATGCTCCCGGATATCCTGCCGGTGTGGTATCGGTTGTAGAGATGGACGGCAAGCTGATTGGCTGCTCCATGAACAACCGTAACGTCTACCGTGCCATTGACCCGTACAAGGGTGAGTGGGAGAAGATAGGAGAACTGAGCAGTGACCGATACGGTGACGCCAACATGTTCGTTGATGATGACGGCCGATTGTACATGTACTTTGGCTGGTCACAGATAATGCCGTTCCAGGTTGTTGAACTGGACAAGGAGACATTCAAGGAGAAGGGTGAGCCTGTACCCCTGTTCTGGAGCGATATAAAGAACCACGGATTTGAGGTACGCAAGCCCGAGGACGTAATCTATTCCATATTCAACGGTCGCCGTGACTACGGTCCCGAGGAACTTCCCTGGATTGAGGGTCCTTACATGATCAAGCATAACGGCAAGTACTATCTGCAGTACGCTGCCATCGGCCTTGAATTCATCTCTTATTCACATGGCGTTTATGTATCGGACAGCCCTATGGGCCCGTTCACATACAGCGAGCATAATCCGCTCACTTTCAAGACCAGCGGCTTCCAGGTGGGTGCCGGACACGGCAGCACTTTCAAGGACAAGAAGGGTAACTTCTGGACCATCTGCATGATTCCCGCACAGTACGGTGAGGGCGGTCGCGGATCTGAACTGGCCATCTATCCGTCGGCTGTCGACAAGCAGGGCGTGATGTACTCCAACACAGCTCTGGGTGACTATCCCCAGTATTATCCCGATGAGCGCAAGGTAGGCGGCGTAGACAACTATGTTGACTGGAAACTGCTGTCAGTAAACAAGAAGGCAATTGTTTCATCAACATTTGAGAACTATGCTCCCGCCCAGGCTCTGGATGAGGATTTCAAGACCTGCTGGGCTGCCGCTACAGGTGATGCCGGCGAGTTCTTTACCGTTGACCTGGGAGATAAGGCTACCATCAATGCCATTCAGTTGAACTGGGATCATATAGGTGCCCAGCGTGCCGGCGGCCGTGGCGGATTCGGAGGCGGTATGATGGGCGGAACCAGAACTCAGCAGCCTCAGGCAGAGCGCCTGTACCAGTGCTATGAGGTGTTTGTATCGGACGATAACTCCAACTGGACCAAGATCATAAGCAAGCCCCAGAACAAGATGGAACTCAAGCATGACTATAATGAGTTGGAGAATCCTGTACAGGCCCGTTATGTGAAGGTTGTCAATGTGGCTACCTATGACAATGCCAAGTTCTCAATCAAGGATCTGCGCGTGTTCGGTACCACACCCAAGATGAAGACCCAGAAGGTTACCAAGTTCATGGCTGTACGCAATCCCGAGGACCGTCGTGAGGCCAACGTAATCTGGGAGCCCGTTGCCGGTGCCGACGGCTACATTGTACGTTACGGTATAGAGAAGAAGAAACTGTACAACAGCTATATAGTTTACGGCAAGAACGACCTTTACATGCACAGCCTCAACACATCGCCTGAGTACTATTTTGAGGTCGAGGCATTTACCAGCGGTCTGCCCAAATACTCAGAGAACCCGCGTGAGACCGTAGGTCTGGGTGCTGAGTTGCAGGTTGCCAAGCGTGCTGCCGGAGGCAATGCCGGTTATGCCCAGGGCGCAGGTACCAGATATATCATGCTCAAGGAGAACGTGAAAGAGTACCAGTTTGATGATATCGATGCCGGAACATGGACACTGAGTCACTCCTACGGTCCCGTGCTGTGGTCAGGTCAGCTTACCGAGAAGGATGTCATATCATCGGCTCCAAATCCCGAGGCTACGGTTACGGCAAAACTTACGCTGCTGGGTGAAGGTGCAAAAACCACAGGTACGCTTGAGATGAAAATCATACCCGGACCCGAAAAGGCACGTATGGTCATTACAGTCAAGTAAATAGGTTTCAGCCTATTAATATAAACTGGAGGAGGTTTCATTGCTGAGAACCTTCTCCAGTTGTTTTTTTTTTATTCTCCATTCCGATAAAAACCGTACTTTTGCAGCCGGAAAGATATGAGGAATCCGGTATTGAAAAGACAAATCAGTGCTTGGCTGCTGTTGGCAGTGTTCCTGCCCATGCTGGCTTTGTCATCGGTCCATGTGCACCGGCATGCGGAGGCATCGGCTACCCAGTGTGCAGACTGTCTGGCACACAGTTGTT
Organism: Bacteroidaceae bacterium; assembly: GCA_045586125.1. Lineage (GTDB taxonomy): Bacteria > Bacteroidota > Bacteroidia > Bacteroidales > Bacteroidaceae > Colenecus. The sequence goes on from JAZMZT010000285.1 coordinate 5,860, forward strand.
CCGGACATCTGGTTGTGCTGGATGATCCGCTGGGACAGTGCGTTCTCTGCCAGTTCCTTTCACTTCCTTATGTCGCCGCGGCTACAATCGCGGTAATCATCTATCCTGATCAGCATTACAAACTCTCAATCGTAAGCAGTGCTGCGGTACTTTTGCGTACCTGCGGCGTTCCTTCACTTCGTGCCCCTCCGGTGTCTGTCTTGAATTGAAAGGAGACAATCTCATTCTTTATTATTCCAAACAGACACAATCAGCATGACAACATTCATACTGGCAGCTGCCGTAGTGTTATGCACGACGGCGGACCAGGAGCATGTATCATGGCCCGATACCGCTGTAGTACTTGATGACGTCACGGTTACCGATACCCGGCAGCTGGATTTCCAGATGCACTCGTCACAGCCGGCGGTGCAGGTGAACCGTGACTATATGCAGCGCAATTTTGGCGGAAGCCTGATGCAGACCCTGCAGGGCATACCCGGTGTGAAAGCCATGAGCATAGGCTCCGGGCAGTCCAAACCCATGATTCGCGGGTTCGGATTCAACCGTATGACCGTAAGTGAGGACGGCATCAAGCACGAAGGCCAGCAGTGGGGCGATGACCACGGGCTGGAGATAGACCAGTTTGCCGTGGAGCGTGCCGAGATAATAAAGGGTCCGGCTGCACTGCTGTATGGCTCCGATGCCATAGGAGGAGTTCTGAGCCTCTATTCCAGACATATTCCCGAGCGCGGTTTTGAAGGTTCCGTCCAACTTGTAGGACGGTCTGTCAATGACCAGACGGGTATATCGGCCGGAGTGGGAGGCCGTAAGGGCAGGTTCTTTTACAATGTAAATACCACCTGGCTGGACTACAGTGACAGCAAGGTGCCTGCCGACAGCATACAGTACTATTCCTATTATATCAGACTCAAGGACCGCAGGTTACGCAACACGGCCGGCAGGGAGCGCGACGGTGCTGCCATGCTGGGTTATGAGGGATACAGGTTCCATACTGATGTGCGTGTATCGGACTCCTATTCCAGGAGCGGGTTCTTTGCCAATGCACACGGTCTTGAGGTCAGACTGTCCGATATAGACTATGACCGGAGTGCCAGAGACATAGACCTTCCAAGTCAGTGGGTGAACCATCTTAAAGTGCTCAGCCATACAACATGGCAGGCCGATGGATTTGGCATTGAGGCCGGACTGGCCTATCAGAAAAATCTGCGTGAAGAGTTGTCTGAACCCGTCAGTCACGGTTACATGCCTGTGCCGGAGTCATCGCTGGAACGCCGTTTCAGTAAGGATACCTACACGGCAAACCTGTCTGTGAGGCTCTATGCTTTGGAGAGTCATGAAATCAGGACAGGAGTGAATGCCGAGTTCCAGAAAAACCGGCAGAGCGGGTGGGGATTCATAATACCATCGTTCGAGACTGCGCAAGGCGGCATTTATATCACAGACAGTTACTCAGTGGATAATGACTTTAAGGTCAATGCCGGTGTACGTGCAGATCATGCCGAAACTCATATTCACGGTTACAGGGACTGGTTCAGGACTCCGGATATGCAGGGTGACTCTGTGTATATGGAGAGGTCGGCTGAATCAAGACGCCGTTTCAACAGCGTCACATGGTCAGTTGGTATGAACCGCCGTTTAGGAGAGTGGGTGTTCAAGGCAAACGTTGGTAAGAGTTTCAGGATGCCTATACCAAAAGAGTTGGGAACCGACGGAATCAATTACCATATATTCAGGTATGAACGCGGCAATGCCGCACTTGATCCCGAGGAGTCTTACCAGTTGGATATGGGAGTGACGTTTGAATCGGAGCGTCTGAGCATACAGGCGGATCCTTTCGTGAACTATTTTCCCAATTATATCTACCTGAATCCCACATCTGAATATGTGGAGGGTCTGCAACTGTATCATTACACTCAGGCCCGGGTGTTCAGGTGGGGTCTTGAGACGCAGATGACGGTTCGTGTGCTGTCCCATTGGGAAACGGAGTTGTCGTGGGAGTATCTGTATGCCAGGCAGTTGTCAGGTTCAAAACGCGGCTACACATTGCCATTCTCCCCGCCATGGGCCGCACAGGTGGAACTGCGTTACGGGATAAAAGGCGTATACGCAGGACTGAACGCCCGTTTTACAGGTGATAGGAATGAGATTGTCCCGCCCGAAAAACCAACCCCGGGGTATTGGACCCTGAACCTGCAGGCCGGAGGGCAGTTTACAGCCGGCAAATACACGGTCAGAGTATTGCTGCATGCCGATAATCTTCTGAACATGCGCTACTATGACCACACAAGCTATTACAGACTGATTGACGTACCCGAACCGGGACGTAACATGTCTGTGATGATAGCTTTGGATTTTTAAAAACAAACAGATTAAAAGACAGAATTATGAAAAAGAACATAAGAATGTGCCTTATCATGGCACTCGTTTCAGTAATGACAGTAAGCCTTAACTCATGTGACAAGGAGAAGGATACCGTAGCCAAACCCCAAATAACTTTGACAGAGGTGGGTCATGACAACAGCGGACATGCCCATCCCGGTCATGACATGCATCTTGAGGCCGATGTGGTGGCCGATGGGCTTATTGCTTCAATCAATGTTGAAATCCATCAGGAAGACGGCTCATTCGAGATAGAGAAGTCATACACCGAGGGTAAGTATATCGGTGTTCGTAACATTGAGTTCCACGAGCATATAGACATACCTGAAGATGCTCCGCTGGGAGAGTATCACCTTCATTTTACCGTCACTGACAAGGAGGGTCAGCAGAGTGTGGCCCAGGCTCATGTTGAGATAGTTGAGGATAAGGAATGAAAAGGACAGGCTTATTCCTTCTGCTGCTGTGCGCACTCTGTGCGTGCAGCAGTTCAGGTGATGACGTGGCAAATGATATGACCATGCCCAGGATAATCCCGGATGGTATACTTCCGGTTCCGGATGACTGTGAACTTTTCTTTCTGGGCGACACCATTCATTTCCATTATATATTTGAGGATGATACCGAACTGGGTGCTTTCAACATAGAGATTCACAATAATTTTGACCATCACTCACACAGCACATCGGCATCGGAATGTATTATGGATCCCAAGAAGAAGCCGGTAAAGCCATGGGTGTTCAATAAAGACTATACCATCCCGGACGGGCTACGTACATATGATGCGTCTGTGGATATACTGATTCCGGCCGATGTCGATCCGGGCGATTATCATTTCATGATCAGGCTCACCGATAAGGCAGGATGGCAGCAGCTTAAGGCCGCATCGGTAAAAATTTTAAACAAAACAATATCAAATTGAAACTTTTTTAATCAATCTGATTGCAATTTGAGTTTTTCTGCGTATTTTTGCGACGATTTGAAACGACAATGGAGGAAATGGTTACAAATGTTTTCATTAGTCGGATAATATGACGGAGATATTGGAAATACATATTGGATAATTTGAGTGAAGGCTGGTTCAGTTAGAATCAGCCTTCACCCTTTATTGAAGGTAATATATGTGCGGAATTGTAGGTTATATCGGTAAACGTCAGGCATGCCCGATACTGCTCAAGGGACTATCTCGCCTTGAATATCGCGGTTATGACAGCGCAGGTGTGGCGCTTATTAATGACAACGGCAATCTGGTCATTTACAAGACCAAGGGTAAGGTGGCCGATTTGGAAAAAGCCATAGAAGGGAAGGATATCAGCGGCAGTGTAGGTATAGCCCATACCCGTTGGGCCACTCACGGAGAACCCAATGACATCAACGCCCATCCGCACTTCTCGGAGTCCGGTAACCTGGCGCTCATACACAACGGTATTATTGAGAACTACCGCTCACTCAAGACCGAACTCCAGAACCAGGGCTATCACTTTAAGAGTGAGACCGATACGGAGGTGATAATCCAGCTTATCCAGTACATCATGGACAGCCACTCCATAACGCTTGAGGAGGCTGTTCCGCTGGCTCTGAACAGCGTTATCGGCGCGTATGCCATCGTGATTGTGGACAAGACCCAACCCGACCGTATGATTGCCGCCCGTAAGGGAAGCCCTCTTATTATAGGTGTGGGCGATGACGAGTTCCTGATAGGGTCCGATGCCACTCCGATCATTGAATACACAGACCGCGTGGTCTATCTGGGCGAGGAGCAGATTGCTTTCATTGAGCGCGGTAAGGATCTTAAAATCACGGACTTGCGCAGCATAGAGCAGACAGCCGTGATCAAGAAACTTGAACTCAACCTGAGTCAGATAGAGAAGGGCGGTTTTGCCCATTTCATGCTCAAGGAGATTCATGAGCAGCCCGATACTGCACGTACGGTTATGAACGGCCGCCTGCATCCTGAACTGGGTATTGTAAAACTGTCAGGCGTAATAGACCATAAGGACCGCCTGCTCAAGGCCCGTCGAATCATAATATGTGCCTGCGGAACATCCTGGCACGCAGCGCTCATAGGCAAATATATGATTGAGGAACTCACCCGCATTCCTGTTGAGGTTGAGTACTCATCGGAATTCCGTTACCGCAATCCGGTTATCTATTCCGATGATGTGGTGATAGCAATATCTCAATCCGGTGAGACAGCAGATACTCTGGCTGCCATGCAGTTGGCCAAGGCATCGGGCGCGTTCCTGTTCGGAATATGCAATGTGGTGGGCTCATCGATTGCACGTGCGGCTGATACGGGCTGTTACACCCATGCCGGACCCGAGATCGGTGTGGCATCGACCAAGGCCTTTACCGCTCAGGTTGAGACTCTGCTGCTGCTTGCACTCAACATTGCACAGGAGAAGGGAACCGTATCGGACGAACTCCGTAAACGCATCATTGCAGAACTGCCGCGTATTCCAGACAAGATTGAGAAGATACTCAAGCATGACAAGCAGATATCAGAACTTGCCAAGACATTCACATACGCGCATAACTTTATCTACCTGGGCCGCGGATACAACTATCCGATAGCACTTGAGGGTGCGCTCAAACTCAAGGAGATATCATACATACATGCTGAGGGTTATCCCGCTGCCGAAATGAAACACGGTCCGATTGCTCTGATTGATGAGGAGATGCCGGTGGTGGTTATTGCTCCCAAACGCGGTCATTATGACAAGATCCTGAGCAATATCCAGGAGGTCAAGGCACGTAAGGGCAGGGTGATAAGCATCGTGACCGAGGGTGACAAGGACGTTAAGGGAATATCGGACTACTCGTTTGAGATTCCGGATACCGAGGAGTGCCTGGTTCCGCTGCTCAGCGTCATTCCGCTGCAGCTCCTGGCATACCACATTGCCATTGCCAAGGGGCGTGACGTAGACCAGCCCCGTAACCTTGCCAAATCTGTTACAGTAGAATAGAAAAACATTAGTCACATGGAGACAAAATTCGTATTTATTACCGGCGGAGTAGTTTCGTCGCTAGGAAAGGGTATTATTGCCGCTTCACTGGCCAAGTTGTTGCAGGCCAGAGGTCTGAGGGTTACTATCCAGAAGTTTGACCCGTACATAAACATAGATCCCGGCACGCTTAATCCCTACGAGCACGGCGAGTGCTACGTGACCGATGACGGCGCCGAGACTGACCTGGACCTGGGTCACTATGAGCGTTTTCTGGGTGTACATACATCAAAGGCCAACAACGTGACCACCGGAAAGATATACAATACCGTGATTACCAAGGAGCGTGAGGGTGCCTATCTGGGCAAGACCGTCCAGATAGTTCCTCACATCACTGATGAGATAAAGCGCCGCATGTTGCTGCTGGGCCAGACCGGCCAGTTTGACGTGGTGCTTACCGAGATAGGCGGAACCGTAGGTGATATGGAGTCGCTGCCGTTCATAGAGGCCGTGCGCCAGTTGCAGTGGGAACTCCCCGAGGGTTCCTGCATGTCAATACACCTTACGCTGGTACCATATCTGAGCGCCGCCAAGGAACTCAAGACCAAGCCTACCCAGCACTCTGTACAGATGCTGCAGCAGGCCGGAGTACAGCCCGACGTGATTATCTGCCGTACCGAGCATCCGCTCAACGATGAACTGCGCCGCAAGGTTGCCCTGTTCTGTAACGTAAAGCCCGGTCACGTAATCCAGAGCATCGATGCGTGGAGCATCTATCAGGTGCCTCTGAACATGCATGCCGAGCATCTGGATGAACTTGTAGTCCGCAAGTTAGGCATTGAGAACTTCAATCAGCCCGACCTAAAACTGCTTGAAGAGTTCCTGGACCGACTGAAGCACCCCAAGACCGAGGTTGATGTCGCTCTGGTAGGAAAGTATGTCTCACTGCAGGATGCCTACAAATCAATTCTGGAGGCACTTGTACATGCCGGTGCCGCCAACTCCTGCAAGGTCCATATCCACTCCGTAAACAGCGAGGAGATAACCGCAGCCAATGTTGCCGAAAAGCTCAAGGGCATGAAGGGAATCCTGGTAGCACCCGGATTCGGCTCACGCGGCCTGGAGGGAAAGATCGAGGCCATCAGATACGCTCGCGAGAACAAGATTCCATTCTTTGGAATCTGTCTTGGAATGCAGATGTGCGTGGTGGAGTTTGCCCGCAATGTACTGGGATTCAAGGATGCCGATACCACCGAGGTCAATCCCGACACCAAGCATCCCGTAATAGACATGATGGAGGATCAGAAAAAGACCACCATGAAGGGAGGAACCATGCGTCTGGGAGCCTACGACTGCGAAATCACCAAAGATACATTGGCATACAAAATATACGGAACCAAACAGATCTCCGAGCGTCACCGCCACCGCTACGAGTTCAACGCCAAATACGCCGATGACTTCAAAAAGGCTGGCCTTGTAGCATCTGGCCACAACCCCCAGACCGGCCTCACCGAGATAGTGGAACTCCCGCAGTCAGTACACCCCTTCTTCATAGGCTCCCAGTTCCATCCGGAATACAAATCAACTCCGGAGAACCCGCACCCGCTGTTTAAGGCATTTATTGCTGCTTGTAATAGTACAGTTTGCCGTTGATTATCACTATGCCATGCGGCTGCCCATCTATCAGGCGGCCGTTCAGGTCATATATCTGATCTGAACCCTGTACGGCAGGAATCAGTTCCACATCAGTGGGATACTGCTTGAGAGTCCAGTTGGCAGCCATGTGGTTGTCGGCATTCAGGTCACGCAGCAGCAGTGCCATAGTGCCTGACTGTTCCGATACGGGCCACGGAGCCACACTCATGTAACTAACCTGGTCCACAACTATGCCTGCCGGATTGCACAGACGTATTGACTCACCGTCATTGGAGAGTTTTCCGTCGGTCCACTGCCATACCTGGTCACCGTTGACTTTAGGTGACAGTTTTGAGGCTTTGGCCGCCACATAGATGCTTTTCTGTGCCGGAATGCGGCTACCTTCAGGGAATGTAAAGTCAAATGCCTGGCTGAGTGTGTATCCGCTCAGGTCAAATGGCGTATTGGCCGGATTGTAAATCCTTATATACTCTGACTCTGAATCAAGGGTGGGATGGAAGCAGATCTCACTTATGACAGGCTCTGCCTGCGGGATCTCAGGCATGTACCTGGAGCCGATCTTCAGGGTGGCAGGCGTCAGCAGGAAATCAGTGGCCGATGTAAACTGCGGGTCGCCGTACAGGTTGCCTGCAGAGAGCGTGTCACCGTCTGAGAGTGATCCGCTGAACCTGATGCTTGAATTGGCATCGCACTCATATGTACGGTCATAGCTGTTGGACAGTATGCACTCAGTTACCACTGCATTTCCGCCCAGACGTCCGTCAACCTTCTCATAGCATGCCACCGGAGTAGCCACGGCAAAGAAAGTGCACTTGTCAATATCGGCATGACAAGAGTCCTTTACGGCTACGCCCATGTTGGTCTGAATGAACGTTGAGTTGCTGACCTTTACGGTTGAGCGCTGACCCACGCTGATGCCCTTATCGGTTATGGTGTATGCCAGCAGGCTGTCAATAATCACGCCGATGGCCTGCTCACCTATATCCACGGCATCGCTGTTGTCACCCAGGAAGTGATGTGTCACCACATCCCTGATGATACCGCCGTTGATGCCGTCAAAGTCGATGGCATCAGTATCAACCTGGTCATTACCTATGAACGTGCAGTGCTCCACGCGCCCCTTGCCGTACTTTACGTTTATAAGGTCACCCGTAACACGGCTGTGTATTATGCTGTTTGTAAGCGTCACGTCGCTGTAACGTGCAGCGATGGGATTGCTGGTGACATCCGTTATGTTCAGATGGTCAAGAACCAGTTGCTGACAGTTGTAGGCCGATATGGCCGCAACACAGTTGTACAGGCGCGGTCCCTGATTTGCATCGCGCATGGTGGCATAACTCAGTGTTGACCTGGAGTCGCTGTTTATGAAGCAGACGGCACCCCATGACTGTCCGGCATATTGCGGGTTGAGTACAAACCGTATGCTGTCAGAGAGGGTTCCCTGAGCGGTAAGGCCTCCGTGCACAATCATGCTTGAATTGGGAGCAAACCGTATCTCCACACCCGGCTCTACGGTAAGGCGTGCGCCTTTGACGACGGTTACATCGGCCGCAGTATAGTAGGGCGACTTGGACTTGAGCAGGGTCATATCAGTGAATATGGTATCGGGAAGCATGTTAAGGCCCGATGACTCATACATTGCCTCCACTGCCATATCGGAATCCATGGACAGCTTGATTGTGGGCTGGGTCTGTCCGCTTAAACGGTTCTGTGACGCGGTCTGGTTGAGTACAGCCAGAAGTTCCACGTCCATTATTATATCCGAGCTGCTCTTGGATGTCTGGTGCACCTCGACTGCAATGGTGTTCTCTCCCTGACGCAGCCATGAGGGGTCGATATCATACGTGAGATATCTTATGGCGGCACGCTTGGGGATGGCATAATTGTCAGCCAGAGGGTTGGATTCATAGTTCTCCCTGAGGTTGCTTCGGATTATCTGTTTGCCGTTGATATAGACAACTGCACCGTCATCACGCAGAAGGCGGAGTTTTATCTGCAGGTAGGATGCGGGATCATCATCAACGGTGAACTTGCGGCGGAAATATGTGGTGACATACTTGGAACTGCTTGAGCCGTAGTTCACGGTTGTCTTGATAAGGTCAGTCATCTTGTTGTCGGTGTCATATCCCAGGGGCGATGCTCCTGTTTTCCATGCCGAGTCGTCAAAAGAGGCTGCCTGCCATGATGCGGGGCTGGTTCCGTCATCCAGATATTTCCACTGGCTGCCTGTTGATATCAGTTTCTTTACGGCATTCTCACGCCAGCCTGTGAACGTATATCCTACACGCTGTCGGGCGGTAAGGGTTATCTCCATACCGGTGGGGTAGGATCCGCTCCACTTGGCATGGTTGATGGCCAGGCCGTTGAATTCAAAACCGGTCTTGCCGGTAAGGGTGAGCATGGCGGGCATTCCGGTGCCGTAGTTCTCATACATATCCCAAAGCAGTACGATGGGGCGGCCGTTGCAGAAATCACGCAGATAACTGATACGGCTGCGCCATTGACGGGTCGATGTAAGGGCATTGCCGCTGTAGGAACTGCTGGTGCCAAGCCACCGCTGAACCTGCTGTTCCATAAGCGGCTCTATGTCATTGCTGTGCTCTGTAACCTGGCGCTGTATCTCCTCCGGGTTGAACGCCGTGAACAGGAGGTCGGCCGCACGTTTGCAAAAATAGTTGCGGTAACCTTCATTCTTGAGCATTGATCCGAACGGCATGTTGGCCTTTTCGGCATACCAGTCGGCGTAGTCATCGGCATAACTGTTGAAACCGCGGTCGCCGTCAGTGAATATCCAGCGCCATACGCCGCCTTCCTTGGTTTTCCAGGCCATAGGATTGTGGTTTACCGATGTGTTATGGCTCCAGATCTGGGCCACCATGAAATCGGTATAGTTCTCAACGTCCATAATGCGGGTCAGGGCGTCATAATTGGCCTGAACGCTCAGGTCCTTCTGCCACAACTCCTTGTAGTGGTTCCACTCCTCCCAATCTCCGGCCTCGACGTTCTGATCTCCTTCAATCATGTCAAATGTGCCGGCTTCAAGGCCGTAACGGGTTTCTACGTACTCCTCGTTGACCTTTTCACGGATATTGTGGATTCCCAGGAATTCGCCGTTAAGATAAACCACCGACGGACGGAATGCCTGCAGAGCCAGGTTGAGTCCGCCTCTGCGGCAAGCCTGCTGAAGCAGGCCGTCACGGAACATGGTGTAGTTCCAGTCATTGCCCGATGCACGCAGCGCAAAGTCATCGAACTCGGTACGTGCATCGTCATGGAACAGCTGGTATGACAGTTTGCTCTCGCCGTATTTCTTCTTGAAATATACTCCAAGCATCTTCTGCGGCAACTGCCATGCATACAGACCGTTTATCTTTACGCCGGCAGGCTCGTTGAACGCAGCCCTGTCGCTGCCGTTGTTCTCGTAGAGTTCTATGTTTACCGGGATTTCAAAGTCAGCCTTTTCGTTATGTGCGTTGGTCCAACCGTATATTCCATGCTCGGAGTCCCAGAAATTGCTGCTCTCAGTTGCCAGCGATACTATGGGCAGACTGTGGCCCCGGAACTCATCATTAAGGAAATAAGTCATGGTCATGGTCTGACCCGGCATCTTGCCGTCCTCCAGTATGCGTGCCCTGAACACCGTAGTCTGGGTAAAGGTGAGGGGAGAGGTATATACATTTGACTCTTTGACAGGCTCTGAACCGTCAGTGGTATAATAAACCACACCTCCCTGATCATTGGTGACGGTTACCGTAACGGATCCCGCATAGGCTCCGCCCTGTGTCAGAATAACCGGCTGGTTGGATCTGCCTGTATAGCCCTGAGTGGTGTTGGCGGCACCCGGAGTGGGGATCATGAAGAAGACCGGCAATCCGGCATTATCTAAGGAACGGCCAAAACTCACATCGCCGTATTGCGGTCCGAATGACATGCTGTCAGCCATCTTGCCGTCTGCATCAAAAAGACCCACCTCCTCACCGTCGGCACTCAACTTGAATCCGGCGTGAAGTCCGGTACCCATGTCATCGCACCATATCAGCAGATAACCTCCGGCCTTGACGGTTGTGTCGGGCAGAACGAACTTCCCCGGCTTGTTCAGGTTGTCAGTGATTGACCATCCGCGCAGGTTTACATCGGCCTGTCCGGCATTGTGCAGTTCTATCCAGTCAGCGTTTGCCCCGTAATCAGGATCCGTATTGGTGCTGCCGTTTGATGCCAGTACCTCATTTATTATAATATGTGCTTTAGCGGGCATTGCTGCCATTATGGTCAGCACGGCCATGACCGAAAGGTAGTTTGAGAGTTTCATAATCAGGTCAGTTCCTTTTTATTGGATGTAAATATACTCATTTTCATAGAGATG
>JAZMZT010000286.1:0-3535 GCA_045586125.1 Bacteroidaceae bacterium
GATGACCGCAAAAAAAGGCATTATAAATGTCTAAACTTGCGGGCGGTTTCCTTGTCGAAGATTCCCTTCTCTTCAAAGAGGCTGAAACCGTCTGCGGCGAGGACTTCGGCCCATTTGTATGAGTAGTAACCTGCTGCGTAACCGCCGCTGAATATGTGGCTGAATGAGGTCGATATTATGCACTCGGGTACTGTGGGCAGTACATCGGTTGATAACAGAGCCTCTTTCTCAAACTTGATGATCTCACCCTGGATGGGCTTGGTCTGGGTGTGGTAGTTCATATCCAGGATTCCGAACTGGAGTTGGCGCATGTGATAGTAGGCACTCAGGTAGTTCTTGGAGGCCTTGATCTTGGCGATGAGTGAGTCGGGCAGGGCATCGCCGGTCTGATAGTGCTTGGCGAAGGACTGCAGGTACTCCTTCTCATAGCCCCAGTTCTCCATTATCTGGCTGGGCAACTCTACGAAATCGTGGTCTACGTTGGTGCAGGTCATTGAGGGATAGCGTCCCTTGGCCAGCATGCCGTGCAGTGAGTGTCCGAACTCGTGCAGCATGGTGGTGAATTCATCATGTGTGATGAGTGACGGGGTATCGGCCGTGGGTTTGGTGAAGTTGGTTACCAGGCTGATGAAGGGGCGCTCCTCGACTCCGTTCTCTATCTTGAGGCCGCGGAACTCGGTCATCCAGGCGCCGCTGCGCTTGGTTGCGCGGGGGAAGAAGTCGGCGTAGAAGAGGGCCAGGAATGAGCCGTCGGCGTCACGAACCTCATATACCTTTACGTCGGGGTGATAAACCGGCACGTTTGCGGGCTGGAAAGTGATGCCGTACAGGCGGTTAGCCAGGCTGAATATGGCGTCTATGCAGTCCTCAAGACGGAAGTAGGGCTTGAGTTCCTCATCGGTCAGGTTGTACTTGGCAACGCGCTGTTTCTCAGCGTAGTAACTGAAATCCCAGGGGCGTATCTGATCACCGTCAAAACCTATGCCGCGGGCAAACTTATTGAGTTGGGCAACCTCCTCCTTAGCCTTGGGCAGGGCGGGGGCGCGCAGTTTCTCTATGAAATCCCAGACTGCGGCGCCGTTCCCCACCATTCTTAACTCAGTCTTGTAGTCGGCGTAGTCCTTGTAACCCAGCAGGGCAGCCTCCTGATAGCGCAGATCTACAATCTGGCGGATGGTCTCGGTGTTGTCCCACTCATCGCCGAATGCGCGGCGGTTGTAGGCGCGGTACATCTTTTCACGCAGGTCGCGGCGGTCACTGAACTTGATGAATCCGCCGTAACTGGGTGCGGAGAGATCAAACAGCCAACCCTCTACACCCTTGTCCTTGGCTGCCTGTGCGGCCATATCGCGTATGTATCCGGGCAGTCCTGCAAGGTCGGCCTCATCGGTCAGTACCATCTGGAAATTGTTGGTTGATGAGAGCTGGTTCTTCTGGAACTGCAGGGTCAGAAGTGAGAGTTTCTCATTTATCTCGCTGTATTTCTTCTTGTCCTCGGGGCTCAGGTTGGCTCCGCTGCGCTCAAATGACTTGTAGGTGTCCTCAAGCAACTTCATCTGATCAGGCTCCAGGCCCAGGCTTTCGCGCTGATTATAAACGGTTTTGATGCGCTCAAAGAGTTTGTCGTTCAGGCTTATGTACATGGAGTACTCGGTCTGCAGGGGTGATACCTTCTCGGCAATATCCTGGAGCTCGTCGGTGGCATCGGCCTCCAAAAGGTTATAGAAGATGGCGCCTACCTTGTTTACCAGGCTGCCGGAGTATTCCAGGGCCTCGATGGTGTTCCGAAAGGTGGGGGCGTCGGGATTGGCCACGATGGCGTCAATCTCCTGCTTGCCCTGGCGGAAGGCCTCCTGGAAGGCGGGCATGTAGTCACTGGTCTGAATCTTGTCAAACTGAGGGGCACCGTACGGAAGCGGTGATTCTGTGAGTAACGGGTTCTGATGCATGTTGCAAGCGGTTAACAGTGTAGCGCTGAGGATACACGTGATAATTCGGTGGTTCATACTTTTTTGTTTGTTATGGATGCGAAGTTACAAAATAATGCTACCTTTACCGAATTAAAGATTTATAATTATGCTTATGAGATTTAAGGTCCTGTTTTGTGTTTGCATGCTCCCGGCACTGGTTTGGGGGCAGTCCAGAAAGCCCTATGCATCTTGGTACGTGGATGGGGCCAAGGAGAAGTCTGACAACCGTTCACACACCGCTCTTGAGGCTTTTGAACAGGGGCAGAGTGTAATATATGCCACCAACGCGGTGGATCTTTACCTGACATACCTGCGCATAAACAAGACATCGGGCGGAATTATGGCCGATGACCGCCGCGAGACGGGTGTCAATTCAGCTTTGTTGGCCGATGGTGCCAGTAAAGTGCGCCTGGACAGATGTGACGTGATATCTCATTCGGCTCAGGCCGATGGCATTACGGCAAGCGGTCAGGATACCAAAGTGACTGTTACTGAAGGTACGGTTTCAACCAGCAGGCAGTTCTCGGTGGGCATCAGTTCCATAAACAATGCTTTGGTTACGGTGAACAAGACCGAGGTGAACACTATTGATCACCAGAGCCCTTCATTCTATGTTCATAACGGCGGAGAAATGACTGTTACCGAGGCTTTCGGCCGTAATACAGGTCAGGCTTCACCGGAGTTCTATGTGGGCGGAGGTAAGATAAGTGCTACAAAATGCCGTTTGAATTCGGCAAAATGGACAATAGGCAGTGTGGACACTGGTTTGCTTGAGGTATCTGAAAGCGAACTCAAGTCCGGCGGCATATGCGGATTCCTGGTTTACGGTGCCAATGACAAGGTTAATGAGTTACGTGCGCTGGACAGACTGGTTCTGGTAAAGAACAAGATTACGGTGGGAGAGGGCCCGCTGATTCTGGTGACTAATGCCGGCGGTGAGATTACACTGTCCAAGAACAAGATAAATTGCAAGGATGACGTGATAATTGCCGTAAAGGCCGATGAGTGGGGTGTCAAAGGCGCCAATATGGGAAATGCCATGATTGACCTGGATAATCAGTCCCTGAAAGGTGACATTTATGTGGACAGCATAAGCAGTCTGGAACTGTATCTTAGAAAGGGTGGCAAACTGAACGGTGCCATTACCGGTAATCCCTGCGATGGCCGCTCTGTGAACGTGCATCTTAAAAAAGGCGGAGCATGGACCGTAAATGGTGATGTTTACGTAAACCGCGTTACGTTTGAGCAGCCGCTCAAGAAGGGCCTCAAGCAATTAAAGGGCAAGCATGTGATTTACTATGATGCAGATGATCCCTACAATGAACCCCTGGGCGGTAAGGAGCACAAGACTTCCGGCGGATGGCTGCGTCCTATGAAGTAAGATATGAGAAAACTGTTGTATACATTCCTGGCTCTGATGCTGGCGTTTCCTGTGGCAGCCGACAAGAAGGAGATTGCGTTTGACAAACTTCCTGAGAAGGCTCAGAAAGTTGTCAGGCAGGCATATCCCGATGGCAAGGTTAAGAAGGTTGAGATAGAACGCCGGGCCAGTCTGATCCAGTATG
>JAZMZT010000287.1:0-7406 GCA_045586125.1 Bacteroidaceae bacterium
CATGGCTACGATCCGACTTGACGTGACATTCACCGCACAGGCACCAAAGGCCGTAGTGGTGGGTGAGCGTTTCAGAATCACATACAAGGTCAATACCCGTGACGCCAAGGAGTTCCGCGCTCCGGACATGAAGAGTATCCAGATACTTACCGGACCGGCCACTTCGACATCGTCCAGCACCACCATCATAAACGGTAAGGTAGAAAGCAGTACCACAATTACTTACACCTTTACAGCCGTAGCATCCGATGAGGGTGAGGTAGAACTTGACGGCGCCACCATAAAGGCCAACGGCAAGCAGTTGACCTCAAACAGACTGACCATCAAAGTACTGCCTCCTGACCAGGCTCAGCAGGCCACACAAGGGCAGGGGGGTGGCCAGACCGCAAACAGGCAGTCATCGGGACAGGGCTCGCAGTCAGTAGGGGCCGATGAACTCTTCATGTTGGCCACAGTAGACAAGACCACGGTATATGAGCAGGAGGCACTTCTGCTGACATACAAGATCTACAAACTGCCGTCAGTTGACCTGCAGACCATGACCAACAACATGCCGGACATCAAGAACTGTCATGTCCAGGAGGTTGACCTTCCGTCAAACAAGGAGTTCAATCTGGAGCACTACAACGGACGCAACTATCAGACAATGATATGGAACCAGTATGTACTGTTTCCGCAGCATTCAGGCGAACTGGAGATACCCGCAACCCCGTTTGAAGGCGTAATAGCACAGAGGGTTGAGAACAACAGCGGCGATATCTTTGACATGTTCTTCAACTCCTCAAGGTATATAGAGGTAAAGAAGGACCTCACCTCAAAGCCCATAAAGATCAATGTAAAGCCCCTGCCGCAAGGCAAGTCAAACGCATTCTACGGCGGAGTAGGTGACTTCAGCATCAGTTCAACCATCAGCAGCACCGATGTGACTGCCAATGACGCCGTTACAGTCAGGGTAATCCTGTCAGGTACCGGTAACCTCAAGCTCGTAAAGACGCCTGAGATGAAGTTCCCGCAGGACTTTGACATCTATGATCCCAAGATTGACAACAAATACACCATCAAGGGCGGCCGCCAGACCGGTAACAAGGTATATGAGTATCTGATCATTCCGCGTCACGCCGGCCAGTACACCATACCTGCGCTTGAGTTCCAGTATTTTGATCCCAAGAGCGGTACATACAAGACCGTAAAGACCGATGAATACACGCTGAACGTAGCCAGAGGGCAGGGTGGAGGCGAGTCCCAGGGATCTGTCTCATACGTCAACAAGGAGGATCTCAAGTACGTAGGTCAGGATGTACGATTCCACTCTACACCGGCCAGACTCAAATCAGACAGTTCGCAGTTCTTCGGCTCACTTCTGTTCTGGCTCTGCCTGGCATTGCCGCTTGTAATCCTGATTACTGTCGTAGCCATTTCAAGAAAGCGTGTGGCCGATAACGCCAACGTGGCCAAGGTACGCGCAGGAAAGGCCAATTCAGTTGCTGTAAAGCGCCTTAAGGTTGCCCGAAAGCTGATGAAGGAGAACCGCAAGGATGAGTTCTACGATGAGATGATGCGTGCTCTGCAGGGCTATTTCGGAGACAAACTGTCAATTCCCGTGGCAGAACTCTCCAAGGAGAATATCGAGGCCAGCCTGAAGCGCAGGAATGTGCCTGAGGAGCCTGTGAAACAGGTTATAGGATTGTTGGATGACTGCGAGTTCGCACGTTTCGCTCCCGGTGACGACACCGGCCGCATGGACCGCCTGTATGAGGAGGCCGCACGTGTAATCGGTCAGATTGAGAACACCATTAAGTGAATAGGATTATGAAAAAGATAATTGCTCTTTTATTTGCATTGGTTCCTGTCCTGGCAATGGCTCAGGAGAATACCGGAATGACCAGCCTTGTGACTGACTCTACAAAGATTGACGCCGTTCCCACACTGTCCGATGCTGACAGCGCATATATACAAGGTGACTATCTGACAGCAATCAGCATATACGAGTGGGTTATTGAGAACCAGGGCGTAAATGCCACCTTATATATGAATCTGGGTAACTGCTGGCTCAAGCGTGACGAGATTGCCAAGGCCATCCTCAATTACGAGCGCGCATACCTGATTGATCCGTCAGATCCTGACATAAGATTCAACCTGGAGTTGGCACGTACCAAGACTGTTGATAAGGTAAGTCCTGTAAATCAGTTGTTTATAACCGTCTGGTTTAAGAAACTGCTGGCGCTCCTGGACGTCAACGGATGGGCCTTACTGACTGTAATTCTGTTCGTTCTGACCGTAATTCTGGTGGGAATACTGCTGTTCTCCAAGAAATCAGGCATCCGAAAAATATCTTTCTCTTTTAGTGTCTTTTTCTTGCTTTTGTCCATTTTATCTTTTATCTTCGCTACAACGCAGATGGGAAATCTCAAGCAGCGTGACACCGCAATCATCATGTCACCGAGTGTTACGGTCAAGAGTACACCCACCAGCGCCGGTACAGACCTGTTCATCATTCATGAAGGACGCAAGGTTAAGATTCTTGATTCTTCCATGAAAGAGTGGGTGGAGATAAGACTTGAGGACGGAAATACAGGTTGGATACCGGTCAGCGTAATGGAAATCATTTAACCGGAATATGAATGACTGAGTTACAGGGTCTCATAGAGACAGACAGATTGGCCACGCTGTCAATTAATGGCAGCGAATCCCTTTTCTGGGATGGTGTGGCCAATATATATACCTCAGCATTAGTGTGGATTCCGCTTGCCTTGTTCGCTATCTTACTGTTAATCAGAAACATAGACCCCAAGAAACTGCTTTTGGTACTGCTTATGGTGGTACTGACTGTCGTATTGTGTGACCAATTGTCATCATCGGTCTGCAAACCGCTTTTCCATAGGCTCAGACCCACACGTGATCCCTATATATTAAATATGGTGGATACCGTAAACGGCTATCGTGGAGGACTTTACGGCTTTTTCTCAGGGCATGCGGCCAATTCATTCGGCCTGGCGGCTCTGTTTATGTGGCTGGTAAGAGACAGATGGTTCAGTCTGTCAGTCGGTATTTGGGCTATAATCAACTCGCTGATAAGGACATACTTAGGTGTACATTTTGCAGGAGATATCCTTGTAGGAGCCATCGTAGGCAGTCTTATCGGCAGTCTGATGTACTGGATATTCTATATGACATCGCGTAAGGACCGCAGCCGTCGCAATGTCCATGATTCAAGTCTTCTTTATACAAGGACGGGATTCATGCGCAGTGACGTGTTTGTGTTCATGTGCGTGCTGTTCGGAACATATTCGGTAATATTGATAGGATCCTGTATAACGCAGGGCTTGGCATGATTTTTGTTTTACGAGAATTGAATATTTACAAACTGATTTTGATAACAATTTTTGGAGCAGTGAGAGCCATCAAGCTCGCTTGGTTGGCCGAGTCGCGACAAAAATGAACAATGATAATAGTTAACCTAATTTTAATGCTTATGACCAGATTAATCACATTCAATGAACTGCGCCAGATCAAAGCGCAACTTCCGGAGGGCAGTATTCACAGAATTGCCGACGAGCTGAATCTTGATGTAGAGACAGTAAGAAACTTCTTTGGAGGTACAGACTACAAGCAAGGTTCAGCGGTAGGTTTCCACATAGAGCCGGGACCAAACGGCGGATGCGTTGTCCTGGATGACACGACAGTTCTTGACAGAGCTCTGGAAATTATTGCAGAGAGCAAGAAGTGATAAACAAAACATCAGGGGGCGGCAAAACCGCCCCTTATTAATTTCACCCCATTTTCGCATAATAACTATTATGTTAAATAGCGAATTTTGAAACATTCCCCACTTTACTGGAATAAAAGAAAAGGTCCCCGGTTTCCCGAGGACCTTTCTTATTGTGGTTGCAATATTATTAGAGCATTCCTTTCTCCTTCATGCGGGCCTCAATCTCGTTGAGTTCCTTAGACATATCCAGCTGATAGTAGATTGTCTGCAGAGGAATTGCCCACTTGTCAGTTGCAGAAGCTTCAAGCTCTCTGTACTTGAGGAAATACGGAAGAGCCTTCTTGTAGAAGTTCTTCTGCTCCTTAACGGCATCCTTGTAAGCCTTTGAACGGTAGTCAAGGTTGCTCTTGGAATCCATGAAGTCAGAAGCCTGGAACATGATGCAGAGACCAAGGTTGAAATATGCGTCTGAAAGATTCTCATCCTTCTCAATAGCGGTCTCATACTGCTTGATAGCCTCGTCATAGTTCTTGCTCTGCTGTGCTACATAACCAAGTACGTAGTAGTTGTAAGCCTTCTCAGGATCAATCTCAACCATCTCCTTTACAAAGTTCTCCAACTCTGTCATGTCACCCTTAAGGTTGTAGTAGTTGAGCAACTTGCCATAGTAATACTGAGCTGTAGGATACTTTACAAGGCCCTGTTTCAGAGTCTCCAGCCACTTAACGGTATCCTGAAGGTTGCCGTAAGCGTCGCAGATCATCTCAGTAGCGGTCTCTCCTACCTCCTCGTCAGCAACTGCAACTGATGCATACTTGATTACGTTCTCCCACTTCTCAAGGTTGTAAGCCGCAAGTGCGGGATAGTATGAGTAGATGGGCACATACTTCTGGAAGATGGTGTCATCACTTATCCAAGCATCCAGCATGGGATGATTGGCAACTGTGAAGTAAGTGTCAAACAGCTCATAAGCCTTCTCATAATCCTGATGATCATTGAAATAGAAGATACCGCCGCGGATAAGGTCACTCATTGTTCTGTGCATTTCTGCTGAGTGCTTCTTTCTGGCCTCGTCAGAGGTCTTGCCCTTGGCGTTAGGAATCTGCTGCAGTGAGTCAGCCTTCATAGCATAGCGATACCAGTCTGTGAGCAGTTTGTACATACCTACGGTGTCGTAAGCCTGATTGTAAGACTTGATGTTCTCTTTGTTATAGAAGTCCTCATAAATATCGGCAGCTACAAGCCATGTCTGATCCCAATTCTTGTTGAGTTCGTTCTTCATAGCGTTGTCAATGAGACGCTTTGCACCGCGCTTGTCCTGAACGTCGTCTCTCTCAAATTCATTTTTAGCCTCCTTAACCTCCTTCTGAGCGGCTTTGGTGGCCTTCTTGAGCTCCTTCTCAGTCATCTGTGCATATGATGTGCAAGATACTCCCAGAGCTGCAATCAAAACAAAAATAAGCTTCTTCATTTTGAATTAGTTTAATAGGTTTTACATTATTAATATATTATAAATTTCTTCGGGTTAAAGTCACTCGGTTACAGGTGCCTCTGTAGCGGTCTCAGGAGCGGTTTCCTCCCCACCCTCGGCCGGAGCCTCGTCAATGGGTTCGCTGTCAACCTTGCAGATTGAACCTATCTGGTCGTTACGCTTCTCAAGATTGATAAGCCTTACGCCCTGGGTGGCACGTCCCATTACACGGAAATCAGCAACGCTTACGCGCAGTGTTATACCTGATTTATTGATGATTACCAGGTCGTTGTCATCGGTAACTGCCTGAATTGAAACAAGTTTGCCGGTCTTGTCCGTAATGTTGAGGGTCTTGACACCCTTACCGCCACGGTTGGTCTTGCGGTAATCCTCAATCTCGGAACGCTTACCGTAACCCTGCTCTGAAACCACCATGATGGTCTCCTCGGGCTGCTCGTCGACAGCTATCATGCCTACTACCTGATCGTTGCCGTCCTCATCAAGGGTCATGCCGCGTACACCGGTCGATGTACGGCCCATGCTGCGAACCGTGCTCTCGTTGAAGCGTATGGCGCGTCCGTTGCGGTTGGCAATGATGATCTCCTTGTTGCCGTCGGTAAGCAGAACGTTGATAACCTTGTCACCCTCATTGAGGTTGATGGCGTTGATACCGTTCTGACGCGGACGTGAGTAATCCTGCAGGATTGTCTTCTTGATTACGCCGTTCTGTGTGCAGAATACCAGGTAATGGTTCGATGTGAACTCTACGTCACCCAGGTTCTTGATTGCTATGTAAGCGTTTACGGCGTCATCGGGCTCAATGTTGAGCATGTTCTGGATGGCACGGCCCTTTGATGTCTTACCGCCCTCGGGAATGTCATAAACCTTGAGCCAGTAGCAACGTCCCTTCTGTGTAAAGAAGAGTATGTAGTTGTGTGTTGTAGCGGTGAATATGTGCTCTATGAAGTCCTCGTCGCGCTTGTCGCTTCCGCGTGATCCTACTCCACCCCTGCCCTGCAGACGGTACTCCGTAAGGGCGGTACGCTTGATGTAACCCAGATGTGACATTGTGATGATCATGGGCTCATCGGCATAGAAGTCCTCGGGATTGAACTCCTCGCTTGCATATACAATCTCTGTCTTGCGCTCGTCGCCGTACTTGTCAATGATGGCCTGCATCTCATCCTTGATTACCTGCTTGCACTTTTCGGGGTCATCCAGAATGCTCTGGAGTTCCTCAATGCGTGCCATAACCTCATTGTACTCCTCATGCAACTGATCCTGCATGAGTCCGGTAAGCTGACGCAGACGCATATCCACGATAGCCTTGGCCTGGATATCGTCCAGTCCGAAGCGGTCCATCAGGTTCTGGATGGCGTCATTGGGAGTCTTGGCCTTCTTGATGATCTGGATTACCTCATCGATGTTATCGGAAGCAATGATCAGACCTTCCAGTATGTGAGCGCGCTTTTTAGCCTCCTCAAGGTCAAACTTGGTGCGGCGGATAACAACCTCGTGACGGTGCTCTATGAAGCACTTGATAAGGTCGCGCAGATTAAGGCATTTGGGGCGTCCCTTTACAAGGGCTATGTTGTTTACACCGAATGATGTCTGCAGTGCGGTCATCTTGAACAGTTTGTTCAGAACCACGCCGGCATTGGCGTCACGCTTTACGTCTATGACGATACGCATACCCTCACGGTCAGACTCGTCATTTACGTTGCTTATACCCTCAATCTTCTTATCTGTAACAAGTTCTGCTATGAACTTGATGAGTTCTGCCTTGTTTACGCCGTAAGGAATCTCGGTTACGACGATCTTGTCATGCTGCTCGCCGGCCTCAATCTCTGTCTTGGCGCGCATGATAACACGGCCGCGTCCGGTCTCATAGGCCTCACGCACGCCGCTGATACCGTAAATGTATGCACCTGTAGGGAAATCAGGAGCCTTGATGTACTGCATCAGTTCATCAACGGTGATGTCAGGGTTGTCAACCATGGCCATGCAGCCGTTCAGAACCTCTGTCAGGTTGTGAGGCGGCATATTGGTGGCCATACCTACTGCGATACCGGATGAACCGTTTACAAGCAGATTGGGGATGGTTGCCGGAAGAACCGTAGGCTCCTCCTCCTTGTTGTCATAGTTGGGTACAAAGTCAACTGTGTTCTTGTTTATATCCTGCATCATCTCCTCGCCTATCTTGCGCAGACGGACCTCGGTGTAACG
>JAZMZT010000288.1:0-3969 GCA_045586125.1 Bacteroidaceae bacterium
AACAAATTCTGAAAAAAGCCTGTTGAGATCAGTTTTTTATCCGTTTTTTTACAAACAGGGAATTAACAGGGATAATTTGCATAACGGACGGAATAATATGAAATACAATATCAACACAAATTGTGTATTTCTTTATATTCAATTGAATTATAATATGTTGATCTGTTGATAAACCTGTTTATAAAAACAGTTTTTGGTTGAAAAATAAATATCCTTTTAAAGCAAAAAAGATATCAACAGTTTCAACAGCCTATAAACAACAAAATAAAGAAGAATTAAAAAGAAAAACATACATATACATTATCTGATGACAGTAATGGATGTACTTTCGCTTTTGTTGTTTTCCTGATTCGTTATGATTGCATGATAGATTCCTGAAGGTACCTGGCGTCCGTTCATATCAGTAAGATTCCAGCTGTATGAACCTCCGTTTGATGTACCCATATGCACAAGATGTCCTGAATTGGACATTATTCTTATGCTGCTGAATTCAGTAAGACCTGTAATAGTTACATAACCGTCAAAATCAGGCTTTACAGGATTGGGATAAACAAGAATATTTGACTCTGAGAGACTTTCTTCAGGATCCCTGGCTTGTCCCCCGTACTCAACCATTCCAAGGCTTGTACCAAAGAATAAAGAGCCATCCTGACCGTTTTCTGTTATGCTCAGTATATTGTCCGATGGAAGCGGACTGTTTGATGTGGTAAAATGTTCAAGAGTACTGGTTCCGTCAGCACTAATAAGGAATATACCCTGATCAAGGGTGCCTATCCATTTTCTGTTACCCTGATCAATATACATGGCAGTTACATATACTCCGTTCAAAAGATAATCAGCCAGACCTGAACCGTCATTACGTGATATCTTTACCCTTTCAAAAACAGGATTTGCATCATCTATGAATGAATCAGGATCCTTAAGTATAAACAGTCCTCTGTTGGTTCCAATCCACATTTCACCGTTCATGTCCACATCATAGAAAGTGAGCTGTGAAATCTCTTCGGTAGTTCCGTCCTGATTTACAAAATAGGGACCTGAGAACTTTATCTTGTCATCACTGTTTTTCTTTAAAGTACCGTTAAGGTCAATACAAACAAGACCGGGATTATAACGTGATGAATTTATCCAAATTCTGCCTTTGTCATCAAACCTTAACTGTTTGAATGTAGGTAATCCGGCAATCTCACTGTAGTAAAGTCCAAACCATTTTCCGTCAGGTTGCATAACCTTTAAAATGGTATCGGTCTCATTGTTTGCCATCCACAGATTACCCTCTTTATCATACTGCAGGGCACTTACACGTACATAATTGTTCTTATTGAACTCTGTGTCATTGAGTATGCTTGTAAGACCGCTGTTGTTCCAGGTATACAGTTTTGAGAACTTTTCGTTACGGAACTCATAAAGACCCTGTCCTGTAGATCCTACAAAAATATGATCGGGATCAGAAGGATCCTGAACGGCCTCTGTCAGATTCTCGTAATTTACTCCGGTCTTGGAAGGTATGTCTTCATCAAGCGATGTCCATCGGTCATTTTCATAAATCATGACCGTTCCGGGATAATATATGTTCTGATAGTTGTGACAACCGCCAACTGCAAGCAGTCTTCCGGGCTGAGGCCATGAGACTGAATGAAACCAGTTGCGTCTGGGGCTGTCGGGCTTTATCATACTTGCTTTGAGTACAAGTCCGTCATTGGTGATTGAATACAGGTACAGTCCGTAATTACCCTGACTGGCCCAGACATCGTCGCCATCGGTCATTACATGATTTACATGTGAATTAAAGATGTACTCGGTATAGTCTGACAAGCTGTTGTAGAAAGTGACTGCAGTATCCTGAATAAGAACCAGACGTCCGTCAGTTTGCATTGATACTCCTGTTACGTCATCCTTTATCTTTTCCTTTAATGCGGCAGTGCTACGGTCAATTGTCCATATGCGGTTCATGAACGAGTTTCCTGCAAGTTGTCCGTCAAACTCAAACAGTGTCCTGAACCTTATATCACTGAACTTTTTCCACTTGTTTTGGTCCAGAAGATTGTCAGAATCCAGTCCCAGATACATTCCCGAATCAGTTGAGCAGATTATGGTATCATTGAAAACAACCGATGAGTGCACCTGTGTATCGAACCTGTAGGTATTGCTTATCTCCCTGCGCTTTACGTCAAAGACTATAAGTCCTATGTTGGTCGATATGTAAGCCTTGTTTCCTATGACCTTAAGTTCATTGACCGATACGCTTCCGGTGCCGTTGTTTTTGATGTCCGTGAAGTTGTATATGGTAAAGTCATTGTAAAGAAGGTCAATATTTCCGTTTGAATAGACCAGGATGACGGCTTGTTCAGAGTTGCAGTAACCCATTGCAGCAATTTGGGTATCACCCAGTCCTCCTGTCTTGTCAATGGTATAGAGGCCGTTGTCGGCAGGATCATAAAGATAGATGGCACCGTCACTCAAAACAGCGGTCATTCCGAATGCCTTGAGTGAGAAGGTGGCGTCATTGTAGGCTGGATGTGCTCTCCAGGTACCTACCGGTATTCCTGCATGGGCCTCATAAAAAGGCAAAAGGAGCATTACCGCAGCGATTGCGATAATGGCTCCTCTTGTCAACTTTCTTATCATAACGTTTTAAGATAATCTGCCAGTTTCCTTACGGCGCGTCCCCTGTGACTTATCAGGTTCTTGCCTTCTGAAGACATCTGAGAGAATGTCTCGGTGTAGCCGTCGGGGACAAAAATCGGATCATAACCGAATCCGCCGTCTCCGTAATGACGCTCTTTTGCAATCTGTCCGGTAACTATTCCCTCAAACAGAACTTCCTGTCCGTTAAGTATTAACGCAACAACTGTGCGGAATTGTGCGCTGCGGTCCGATTTTTTTTCAAGTTCCTGCAGCAGTTTGGTCATATTGGCCTCCGAATCGTGGTCACCAGCGTAGCGAGCGGAGTGAACTCCGGGTGCTCCGTTAAGGGCTTTTACCTCAAGTCCGGTGTCATCGGCAAAACAGTCATAACCGTAATGCTCCTTGACGTAACGGGCTTTCTGCAGGGCGTTGTCCTGGAAGGTATCGCCGGTTTCGGGGATATCCTCAGTGCTGCCAATCTCCTTCAGGGAGTGGACCGTAAAGCGGTCGCCAAGTATCTGGCGCACCTCATCCAGTTTATGGGCGTTATTGGTGGCAAATACCAACTCCATTTTATTACAGTACGATGTTCACGATCTTGCGCGGTACTACAATCACCTTGCGGATGAGTTTACCGTCAATGTACCCTAAAGCCTTCTCATTGGCCAGAACTGCATCCTGAATCTCTTGCTGGGTTGCTTCTGCCGGGAAATCCAGTGTAAAGCGGGTCTTTCCGTTGAATGAGATGGAGTAGGTTATGCTGTCCTCCTTGAGGTAATCCTCGTTGAACTTGGGCCATGCGGCATCACAAACTGTGGTTTGGTTGCCAAGTGCCTGCCAGAGTTCCTCGGCGGTGTGGGGAGCAAACGGTGCAATCACCTTAGCAAGGTCAGTCAGTACGGCGCGCTTGTTGCACTTGAGTCCTGACAGCTCGTTTACGCATATCATGAATGCGGCAACCGATGTGTTGAATGAGAAGTTCTCAATATCCTCGGTTACCTTCTTTATCAGCTTGTGGATTGACTTGAGTTCGTCCTTGGTGGGAGCGTCATCACTTACAGCCAGTTTGCCGTCGCGGTCAAAGTAGAGGGCCCACATCTTGCGGATAAAGCGGTGGCAGCCGTCAATACCGTTGGTATCCCAGGGCTTTGACTGCTCAAGCGGTCCCAGGAACATCTCATACATACGCAGCGTATCGGCTCCGTACTTCTCGATGATGTCATCAGGGTTGACCACGTTGAACATGGACTTACTCATCTTCTCAACGGCCCAGCCGCAGATGTACTTGCCGTTCTCAAGTATGAACTCGGCATTGTTGTACTCGGGGCGCCATGCCTTGAA
>JAZMZT010000289.1:0-13147 GCA_045586125.1 Bacteroidaceae bacterium
TCGAGCATGGTCATCAGGGGTGACAGGGCATCGGTCAGGAAATAGCCCCACATCATGGTGAACGATACGATAATAAGGGCAGCCCAACGTGCACCCTTGCTCTCGCTGATTTTCTTGGTTACGGTCTGTGACATATTTTTATTATAATTATGATTATTCGGAGGTGCAAAATTATGAATTTCTTACTAATTTTGCAGCGCTGCTGAGAAGCAGATTGAGTGATACCCAAAATTTATTGAAAGAGGATAACTTAGAAGATTGATTTAAAGTGAATTTAGATGTACTAACCGCCGTGTCCCCCATAGATGGACGTTACCACGGCAAAACACAGGAACTCGCGTCTTATTTTTCAGAGTTTGCACTGATAAAGTATAGAGTACGGGTTGAGATTGAATACTTTACTGCACTTTGTGAATTCCAACTTCCGCAGCTGGCAGGTGTTTCACGCAAATCACTTGACGGCCTGCGTCAGATTTGGCAGAATTTCAACGAAGAGGATGCAGCTCGTATAAAGGAAATAGAGAAGGTTACCAACCACGACGTAAAGGCCGTTGAATACTTTCTCAAGGAGAAGTTTGACCTTGTTCCCGAGTTGGTTCCCTATAAGGAGTTCATACACTTTGGACTTACATCACAGGATATAAACAACACCTCACTGCCTCTGATGATCAAGGAGGCTCTTGAGAATGTCTATTATCCCGCAATCCAGTCACTTATTGATAAACTTGAGGAGTATGCCCAGCGCTGGAAGGATGTTCCCATGCTGGCCCGTACCCACGGACAGCCCGCTTCACCCACACGTCTGGGTAAGGAGATCGAGGTGTTCGCATACCGTATGCGCGAGCAGCTTAAGCAACTTAAGGCTGTTCCCATGTCGGCCAAGTTCGGCGGTGCCACCGGTAACTTCAACGCTCACCATGTGGCTTATCCCGATATCGACTGGAAGGCATTCGGTGCCAAGTTCCTGGATGAAAAACTGGGACTCAAGCGTGAGGAGTTCACAACCCAGATATCCAACTACGATAACCTGGCAGCCCTGTTTGATGCAATGAAGCGTCTGAACACCATCCAGATTGATATGAACCGCGACTTCTGGCAGTACATATCAATGGAGTATTTCAAGCAGCAGATCAAGGCCGGTGAGGTTGGCTCAAGCGCAATGCCTCACAAGGTAAATCCCATAGACTTTGAGAATGCCGAGGGTAACCTGGGTATGGCCAACGCCGTACTGGAGCACCTGGCACGCAAACTGCCTGTATCACGCCTGCAGCGTGACCTGACAGACTCAACGGTTATACGTAACGTGGGTGTTCCCTTCGGCCATCAGATGATTGCCATCGCAAGTTCTCTTAAGGGTCTTGGCAAACTGCTCATCAACGAGCAGAAGATTGCCGCCGATCTGGACGGATGCTGGAGCGTTGTGGCCGAGGCCATCCAGACCATCCTGCGCCGTGAGGGCTATCCCCATCCTTATGAGGCACTCAAGGCTCTGACAAGAACCAATAGTCAGGTAACACGGGAGTCAATCAGTGAATTTATTGACGGACTAAACGTAAACGATAATATTAAACAAGAACTTAAAGCCATAACGCCTGGCAACTATTTCGGCGTGTGATATTAATAGTCAAAATCTAAATCAGACGTGAAGCCGTGATGGCTTCCAACTTAAAAAAGGTACAATTATGATGGAAACAGAGAATGGAAACAGATTCTACGACGAGAGCGGGAATCAGGAGGAGCAGGAAAACAGCTTCAACAGATTTAACGGTAATTCAGATGGAAACAACCAAGGTACTAACCGCCGTGAGGGACGTCCCCGTTTTGTAAGGGTAGATTACAACAATCGTCCCCAATACTCAAGAGTTGAACGTCCCCAGCGTCGCGAAGACGGCGAACAGCAGGGCTACGGTCAGCGTCAGGGTGGTTATCAGAACCGTGGTTACAATAATAATCGTCCGCAGTACGGACAGCAGCGTTATGGCCAGCCCCGCCAGTACAACAACGGCGAAGAGGGTCAGCCCCGTTTCTACAGGGAGCGTGTTCAGGGCCAGAACGGTGAAGTGAATGATGGTGGCGGCTACCAGCGTCAGGGTGGCTACCAGCGCCAGGGCGGCTACGGCCAGCGTCAGGGTGGTTATGGTCAGCGTCAGGGCGGCTATCAGCGCCAGGGCGGCTACGGCCAGCACCAGGGTGGCGGTTATCAGCGTCAGGGTGGCTACGGCCAGCAGGGCGGTTTCCGCAAGCCCATGCAAAAGCGTCAGGACAACCGCAAGCGCATTGAGTACCAGGATGTCATTCACGATCCCGAGGAGGAGATACGTTTGAACAAGTACCTGGCCAATGCCGGTGTATGCTCACGCCGTGAGGCCGATGAATTCATCCAGGCCGGCGTAGTAAAGGTTAACGGCCAGACCGTAACCGAACTGGGCACCAAGGTACATCGCGGTGACAACGTACTGTTCCACGATCAGCTGGTAAGCATTGAGCGCAAGATTTACATTCTGCTCAACAAGCCCAAGGATTGCGTTACCACAGTTGATGATCCCCAGGAGCGCAAGACCGTTATGGATTATATCAAGGGTGCCTGCAAGGAGAGAGTTTATCCCGTAGGCCGTCTTGACCGCAATACAACAGGTGTCCTGCTTCTTACCAATGACGGTGAGATGGCAAGCCGCCTTACACATCCCAAGTTCCTCAAGAAGAAGATCTATCATGCACGTCTGGACCGCGCTGTCAGCGCCGAGGATCTGCAGAAACTGCTTGACGGTGTGAACATCGGCGAGGAAGAGGGCGATATCGTACGTGCCGATGAGGTCAGCTACGTAAACGATGACAAGACCCAGGTGGGCATTGAGATTCACTCAGGCCGTAACCGTGTGGTACGTCGTATGTTCGATGCTCTGGGCTACCGCGTAACCAAACTGGACCGCGTTCAGTTTGCAGGTCTGACCAAGAAGCGTCTGCGTCGCGGCGACTGGCGTTTCCTCACCGAGAAGGAGGTTAACATGCTCCGCATGGGTGCTTACGAATAATTAATCACAGATTAAATCTAAAACAATGGATATCAAGAGAACAAGGATTGTTGATCTCCTTAAGCGTACCGATTACGGTCAGGAGGTTGTCGTCAAAGGATGGGTAAGAACCAAACGCGGCAGCAAGACCGTAAACTTCATCGCCCTTAATGACGGATCGACAATCAAGAATGTTCAGATTGTGGCTGATCTGGAGAAGTTCAGCGAGGACCTTATGAAACAGGTCACCACCGGTGCCTGCCTGAGTGTAAAGGGTACCATGGTAGAGAGCATCGGCTCCGGTCAGGCTGTCGAGGTTCAGGCTAAGGAGATTGAGGTGCTGGGTCTTTGCGGTGATGACTATCCCATGCAGAAGAAAGGCCAGTCTTTCGAGTATATGCGTCAGCATGCCCATATGCGTCTGCGTACCAATACGTTCGGTGCTGTGATGCGTATCCGCCACAATATGGCAATGGCTATACATACCTATTTCCATGAGCATGGATTCTTCTATTTCCATACTCCGCTCATCACTGCAAGTGACTGCGAGGGTGCAGGAAATATGTTCCAGGTAACCACCAAGAACCTCTATGACCTTAAGAAGGATGACCAGGGCAAGATCATTTATGATGATGATTTCTTTGGCCAGCAGACTTCACTGACTGTAAGCGGTCAGTTGGAGGGTGAACTTGGTGCAACCGCTCTTGGAGCCATCTATACTTTCGGTCCTACATTCCGTGCCGAGAATTCCAACACTCCGCGCCATCTGGCCGAGTTCTGGATGATTGAGCCCGAGGTTGCTTTCCTGGATCAGGAAGAACTTATGGACCTTGAGGAGGACTTTATCAAGTACTGCGTACAATGGGCTCTTGACAACTGCAAGGATGATCTGGAGTTCCTTAATCAGATGATTGACAAGACTCTGCTGGAGCGTCTTAACGGTGTGCTTAAAGAGACATTTGTACGTCTTCCTTATACCGAGGGTATCAACATACTTCAGGATGCCATCAAGAAAGGCAAGAAGTTTGAGTTCCCCTGCAACTGGGGCGATGACCTGGCCAGTGAGCATGAGCGCTACCTGGTTGAGGAGCACTTCAAGAAACCGGTTATCATGACTGACTATCCCACAGCCATCAAGTCATTCTACATGAAGCAGAATGAGGCTACCGCTAATGGCGGTTCAATCGGCTATAAGGGTGTTGAGGCTCCCGCTCCCACCATGCAGGGTACTGATGTTCTCTTCCCGCAGATAGGTGAGATCATAGGCGGTTCAGTCCGTGAGGCTGATTACGATAAGCTGATGGGTGAGATCAACCGTCGTCAGATGGATATGACCCACCTGTGGTGGTATCTTGATACCCGCCGCTGGGGTTCATGCCCGCACGCCGGATTCGGCCTCGGCTTTGAGCGCCTCATACTCTTCGTAACAGGCATGCAGAACATAAGGGACGTTATCCCCTTCCCACGCACTCCCAAGAACGCCGAGTTCTAAAAACGATACCAAAGGGGACGGTTCTGTTTGGTACCGTTTTTAAATAACAGAAGCAGCGGCGTTAATTGACACGTTGCTGCTTCTTGTTTGTATATCAGTGGCTTACAGGAAAGCGGTACCAAACAGAACCGTCCCCTTTGGTATCGTTTTTATCGGCTGGAAAGTTTGAAGTATAACCTTAGCGACCAGGCCAGGATGGTGACCATGGCCCAGCGGAACAGGAGCATCCAGTACCACATGCCACCCACGGCTGCAAAGAGCATCAGGTCCTCCAGGTTGCTGTGCGATATACCTATGTGCGTGTTGAGCAGGCGGATGCTGCGGTCCGATATCTGACCGCGCTCCATCTCATCCATGATTGCGGCCGATCCGTACGAAAGACCCACCACATTGGCTACAATCCAAAGGAAAGATGTCTCCTTGGGAAGGCCGAACAGAGTAAGCAGCGGGCTGAACAGGCGTGATATCCAGTTCATGATACCGTACTCATAGAATGCGCGCTGTATGATGTTGAGCAGCGTGATAAGCACCGTCATCCAAACAGCCAGTTTCATCAGGCCCTTGAACCATACCATGAACATGGGCCAGAATTCACCCTGTATCTGGAAGAACGGTATCTGTGAAAGATTTACTGCTGCGGCATCATATACGGGCCGTCCAGGCAGAACCAGGTTCATGATGATACCCAAAGAGAGTGATCCCAGGGTGCGTATCAGCACGGTATATAATGCGGGTGCTCCTGTCTTTTTCTGAACGGCAGTCTCTACCACCATGGCGTGGGCTGCCAGTGTCATGGTACCCAGAATGGTTATCTGGCGTGCGGTAAGGTCAATGGTCGATACCACCGCAATGCACGAGTATACGTTGATGAAATATCCGCTCACATAGGCCAGCGATGCGTCACCGGGCAGTCCGAAAATCCGGAACACGGGACTTACTGCGGCGGCTATCCAGGCTAAAATGCCGGTGTACTTTAGCAGGAACATGATGAATGATACGATGGCGGTGATTTTGAATATCCACCATATCGTTTTCATCGCCCTGGGCACTGCCTGGCGAACAATTCTCTTCAACTTTTCCATAATCGGCCGCAAAGATACTCAAAAACGCCGCAAAGGGGTCGTTTAATAATGCGTCATTTTGTTATATTTGTCACCAATAACCCTATGATAATATCTCAATTATGTGTATGAAAAGATTGTCCGTCGTTTTAGTGCTGTTTCTGATGTGCGCCACGGCTGCTTCTGCGCAGAAGACGCTTAAGGGTGCTTATGCTGATGCCTTCAAGATGGGATGTGCCGTGAATTCAAGTATAGTAAACGGCCGTGACGCCCGATCGGCCCAGATAATCCTGCAGCAGTTCAATGCCGTAAGCCCCGAGAACGATATGAAGGCCGAGGTGTTGCACCCGTCACCCGACCGCTGGAACTTCCAGGCAGCCGACAGGTACGTGCAGTTTGCCAGAGACAACGGACTGTGGGCTCTCGGCCACACTCTTGTATGGCACAACCAGACCCCCGACTTCTTTTTCAACCATCCCGACGGCACTCCCAAGAGCCACGATGAGATGGTTGAGACCATGCGCAGTTACATAGAGACTGTAGCCGGCCATTTCAGGGGTAAGATCGATGCATGGGACGTGGTGAATGAGATAATAGACAATGACGGCTCATACCGCAAGACCTTGTGGACCAACGCCTTTGGCGGTGACGGTGATGAGGTGGTGCGCCTGGCATTCAAGTTTGCCCACGAGTATGATCCTAATGCTGAACTCTATTACAACGATTTCAACGTATGGCGTCCCTCCAAGCGTGACGGCATAGCCCGTATGGTGCGTATGCTTCAGAAAGAGGGTATCCGCATCGATGGCATCGGCATACAGGCACATTGGGGACTCCATTTCCCCAAGAACGAGTATATCACCGCCGCTATCGATACATTTGCAGCCTTGGGTGTAAAGGTCATGATAACCGAACTTGATGTCGATGTGCTGCCGCTCACCAAGGAGGGTCAGGTCATAGGCAAGTCCCTGCAGGACCCCATGTTTCAGTTAGAGGAGTTCGAGACCTATCTGGATCCCTACAAGAACGGACTGCCCGACGATGTCCAGGCGCAACTTACCGCCCGATATGCGGAACTCTTTGACATATTCTACAGTCGCCGCGACAAGATAGACCGCGTGACAATATGGGGCCTGCATGACGGCATGTCATGGAAGAACGGCTACCCCATACCCAACCGCACCAACTATCCGCTGCTCTACAACCGCGACCGAACACCCAAACCTGCACTCCAGGCAGTGCTCAACATCCCAAAGTGACGCAAAGAATAATCATCATTATCACACTTTTGCTGGCACAAACTGTCAGCGCACAGAGTCTTTGTGATAGTTGGATGGCCGTCTTGTCCGATTCAATGCCGGTCTGCAAAGTCTCCATCCCCGGAACGCATGACTCCGGTACATCAGGCGTGCGGTTCCCCATGCGCCACTACGCCCGAACCCAGACCATGGATCTGTCCAGTCAGTGGGATGCCGGAATCCGTTTCTTTGACCTCAGGCCCAGGCTTGAAGACGGAACACTCAGGATTTATCACGGACCGGCCGACTGCCATCTTGGATTCCAGGAGGCATTGCTGATAATAAAAAAGAAGCTTGAGGAACATCCTACAGAGTTCTGCATAGTAATGACAAACAGTGCAGGAGGCGGACAGGAAGGGGTGGATATGACAATGGATGTTATAAACACTCTCTTTCCAACCGGTATGCTGGCATCGTTCCATGCCGACATGACTGTGGCCGATATGCGCGGGCGTGTACTATTTATACATAGGGACCACCCGACCGGTGGCAGGGACTATCCCGGCGCCGTAGTGTACGGCTGGCCCGTAAACTCATCGTCACATCACGCCGGAATGGTGTCTCCTGTTGGGAAAAGTGCCGTCCTCTGGGCCCAGGATTATTTCACTGACGGGGGCAAGGGCAATTACGTGGACTCCAAATGGGATAAGGTTACCGCTTTGGTAAGGGAGTTTGCATCGGCCCCTGAGGGTGTATGGTGCATTAACCACCTGTCGGGCTATACCGGTTCGGGTATCAGCACCAATATCAAACGCAATGCCAGGACCTCCAATGCCCGCCTGCTGGAGTACCTGGGCAACCATAAGAAGCCTATCGGCATCGTCCCAATGGATTTCCCCGGGCAGGAACTGATAGATGCCATCATTTTTTTGAATACTTTTGCAGCCGATTAACACCTTACATCATGACACTTAAAGATTTTCTCAATGAGGGCGACAAGTTCGCCAAGTACATAGGCATTGATCTTGTTGAAGTCAAACCCGGAACGGCAAAGGCTACCATGACCGTAACCGAGCATCATATGAATGCCGGAAACATCTGTCAGGGCGGAGCACTCTTTACTCTTGCCGATCTGGTATTTGCCGCACTGGTCAACCAGGGCGAGAACATGGCTTTTGCCATAAACTCCACCATATATTATCACGTATCGGCCAAACTGGGTGATGTGCTTACCGCCGAGGGTCATTTCACCAGCCGCCACCCCAAAATCCCTGCCGCCCAGGTTCAGGTCAAGGACCAGAACGGAACGATTATTGCTACATTCCACGCTCAGGGGTATACCAAGCGCATGCCTGCACCTTTTTGCGGGTTGGAATAAAAAATTTTCAGATTTTAACACTTGTTTCCATTTGTTTCCATATCTTTGTCCAAGAAGCATAGCCTATAGTGCAGAAAAGGACAATAAAACGTGAAAACAATATTTATATATGAAGGACTGGAATAATACTACCGCTTCCCAAAAGCAGGAAGTTCAAGAAGACACAACTGAAACATCAAAGTGGACGGGAGGCTTCCCAAGTCTGAACTTGAGTTCGCTGTCTCCACTATCGGCTCCGTTAGGAGATTAGTTGTTTTAAAACAATTTGGTTATCTTCGCACTCAGCAAGATAACCAAATTAGTTTTTTATGAAAATCAGAATCATTCTTATGGCAGTTCTCTCTGCCGTCATTGCCATGCCTGCATCGGCTCAGCGTTCCAAGAAAGCCAGTGCAGTGGAACTCTCATTCAACTATCAGAAACAGGCCGGAGCAGGCTCCAATCAGTGGGCTGTCTGGATTGAGAATTCAGAGGGCAAGGTAGTTCGTACCCTGACCGTAACTTCATTCACATCAAAGGGTCGCGGAGGCCGTCGCGGCTACACATTCCGTCCCACCTGCGTACCCACCTGGGTAAAAAATGCCAAGGCCGAGGAGATGACCGATGAACAGATCGATGCCGTAACCGGTGCAACCCCGTCCCAGAGCGGAATCCAGACCTATACATGGGATTTCAAGGATGCCGACGGCAAGGATGTTCCCGCCGGTGATTACAAGCTCTGCTTTGAGGCTACCCTCTATTTCAACAGCATCATTCTCTACAGCGGTACATTCTCAACCAAGGACAAGGCCGGGGAGATAAAGCTCACCTCAACCCTGACCGAGGAGGATGAAGCCCACAAGAACATGATCACTCAGGTAAAAGCTGAGATCAAGTAAATACAGCTTGCCAGAAACAGACACGGCCTTCAGTTTCCTGACAGGCCGTGTTTTTGTATCAATAGGATATACTGCCGCTCAAATCACCGCCCCAGGGTTTGTCGGTCACGGTAACTGATACCTTTGCCTGATCCGGAGTCCGGCGTATATACATGACCATACGGCCCTGATAAGTGCTGAACTCCATGCTCTTGTGGGTGGTATCATGTACCAGGACATCGGCATTGTCAACGGCTAAAAGTTCAGCGCCTGTAATGCTCAACCTTAGTTTGCGGTCACTGTTGGGACATACCACAAAATCCTTGTCAACAATCTGTATGGAGAGTATCTCAACAGAATCAGATCCGGCAACGGTACTTCCTCCATCACGTGTTATGAGCAGCCGGGCCGGTTCACCTGCTGTTCTGGCAGAGCATCGGGCTGCTTCTACACCATCATTATTATAACCTACAATCTCCAACTTTCCGGGATTATAGTTCACAGTGAACAATGCCGGGCGGGCATTATCAGGCATGGACTGACGGCCCAATGACTCCCCGTCAAGCAGCAACTCCACCTCCTGGCAGTTGGAGTAAACCTCTATGACAGCCTGATCATACGTATCCATATCGGCCGGAGTCCAGTCTGTAACCAGCGGACCGGCACCGTTGTTGTCGGCATGACGGGCGAATGCCACAAAAGGATAGCTGAGCCACCAGCTGGCACGCTGCAGACCGGCAGGCTTGACCCCTCCGGTCACATCCAGCAAAGAGGTGCTCCACATAACCTGCGGCCAGGCGGCTTCACCCAGATAGTCTATTCCGGCCCACAGGAACTGGCCGCAAAGTGAAGGGTCATCACGTAGCATGAGCCATGACTGGAAATCATGCGTATTCTCCGTACCGATAATGGCTTTCTCAGGATGTGCATCATGATATGCCTTGAGTTCATCCACGCGGTAGTTCTGTCCCACTACATCCATCATCTCGGCAAAACCGTTCCTATAGACCCCCGATGAGTTGGGTCGGAACAGCGCCATAGTTACGGGACGGGTATTATCCAGAGAGTGTATCAGGTCCTGTTGTTTGCGGTACTTTTCAAAACCCTCGGGATTGTTCAGATTGTCACGTATCTCATTGCCCACACTGTAGATTACCACGCTGGGGTGATTGCGCGCCTGCTCCACCATTGCACGTGTATCCTGCTCCCACCACTCGTCAAAAAAGAGATTGTATCCCTTTTCGGCATGGTTCTTTGGTGTATTCCAGGTATCAAAAGACTCGGCCATAAACAGCAGCCCCTTGCGGTCACAAAGCTCCATCAGCACAGGATCGGCAGGATTATGCGCCATCCTTATGGCATTAACGCCCAGTCTGCGCAAAATACCCAGCCTGTACTCCCAGACCGATGCAGGGACAGCAGTTCCCAGTCCGCCGGCATCGGAATGCAGGCACACGCCGTACATCTTGATGTTCTTTCCGTTAAGCCAGAATCCGGTCTCATTATCAAACCGTATGGTGCGCAAGCCTGTGGTTATAACCTCAGAGTCCAGTTCATTACGCCCTTCCATCACCGATACCTCAAGCGTATACAGATAGGGGGCGCCTATCTGCCATAAATGGGGATTCCTGACATTGACATTCTCTGTCTGTTGACCCGATGAACCGGCCGCGATCTGGATTTCGGGGCCGTTCTTACGTGTATTTACCTTGCCGTCAGATTCCTTAAGCACATACTGCAACCTTACCTTTACAGGCTTGTCCGATGTATTGGAGACTGTTGTCTGCACATTAAGTCTGCCTTCGTCATACCATGCAAACACACCCTGGGTGGGGATATGGCAAACATTTTTGCTTACCAAGCGTACGTGGCGGTTTATTCCGCTGCCCGTGTACCAGCGTGATGCAGGCTGGACTGAATTGTCCACGCGCACGGCAATGGTGGCCTCCTTACCCGGAGTAACAAGATTGGTGATATCGTATGTGAAACCCACATATCCGTTAGGCCTGTAACCTGCCAACTTGCCGTCCACATATACGCTGCTACAGGCCATCACCCCGTCAAACTCAAGGAACAGCCGCTCATCGGCCCCGATATCGGCCCTGATGGTCTTGCGGTACCAGCCTATGCCGGCAGGCAGGTAAGCGCCGCCCTGTCCGCTGGGATTGCTCCTGTCAAACTCACCCTCAATACTCCAGTCATGCGGCACATCCACCGTGCGCCATCCCTCCACACCGGCCAACTGATCTATCGTAGCCTCACTCAGCACAAACTCCCAACCGGCGTCTATGCTCCGGCTCTCCCGCGCCGCCATAGCATAAGAAATCAGGAAACTAAGCAGAAATATGTATTTCCTCATGTCCAACCATTTTAAATTGCAGTTACAAACTTAAGCAGAATCTTACAGCTCTGTATATGTTAGGGATAAAAATGGCTGTACCTGCGTTCCGCTTCCCTAAGGTGTGGGTGTGTTAGCCATACTTGCAGAGAATGTGGGTTGTGGGGGCTGTGGTGACAGGTATGGCTGGGAAAACGGGCTTTTGGGGCTTTTTTGATGCCATACTTGCAGAGTTCCTTGGTTTTAAGGCTGTTTTTTGCAAGTATGGCAGTAGACAGAGCGTAGGCGGCCGGAAAAACAAAAAAATCAACAGAAATATATCGCTATTTCATTGAAAAAGTGTAATTTTGCGAGCCGATTATTATCAACCCTTGCATAAAGGGTTAGTTATTAGCGTGTTAAACCCCCGAGTACGGGTTCTGCGGTATAGCGTAACCGCTGAAAACAAGCGTTTAGGGAGTTTCCATGACGTCGGGAGACGGAGAGGTTGCGTAGAGTAATGAAAATGTTTAATTATTGATTTAAAGTTTAGAATGGATACTTTAAGTTACAAGACTGTTTCGGCCAACAAGGCTACCGTAAATAAGGAATGGGTCGTGGTTGATGCCAAGGACCAGGTCCTGGGCCGCTTCGCCGTGAAGGTTGCCAAGTTGCTCCGCGGTAAGTATAAGACTAATTTCACTCCGCACGTTGATTGCGGCGACAATGTCATCGTTCTCAATGCCGATAAGGTTGTCCTGACCGGCAAGAAGTGGACTGACAGAGTTTATCTGCGTTACACCGGTTATCCCGGCGGTCAGCGTGAGATGACACCTGCACAGCTGATGGCTAAGCCCAACGGTGCTGAGAGACTTATGAAGAAAGTTGTTAAGGGTATGCTTCCCAAGACAAAGCTTGGTGACAAGCTCATTGACAACCTCTATGTTTATGCAGGTACAGAGCACAAGCATGAGGCACAGCAGCCCAAGGCAATCGATATCAATTCACTTAGTTAATTTGAAAGAGAATGGAAGTAATCAATGCAATAGGCCGTCGTAAAAGCGCCGTGGCACGTGTCTTCGTTTCAGAAGGTACAGGTAAGATTACCATCAACAAGAGAGATCTCGCAGTATACTTCCCGTCATCACTGCTCCAGAATGTAGTTCTCCAGCCCCTCAAGAAGCTTGATGTTGCTGAGAAGTACGATATCAAGGTTAACCTGGACGGTGGCGGTTACAATGGCCAGGCCAATGCCCTGCGTCTTGCAATTGCACGCGCTCTTGTTAAGATCAATCCTGATGACAAGAAGGCCCTTCGTTCAGAAGGCTTCCTGACCCGTGATGCCCGCTCTGTTGAGCGTAAGAAGCCCGGTCAGCCCAAGGCACGTCGCAGATTCCAGTTCAGTAAGCGTTAATACGCCGAATCTGTGTTTAGTATCTAAACTGTCGGGATCTGCCGCCTGAAGTGACAGCTACCCGACGGTTGATTTGGAAAGAATGTAAACAAACTAACAAACTATTTATGTCAAGAACAAATTTTGAACAGCTTCTCGAAGCTGGTTGCCACTTCGGCCACCTGCGCCGCAAATGGAATCCCGCTATGGCTCCTTATATCTTCATGGAGCGCAATGGCATTCATATCATCGACCTTAACCAGACTGTAGCCGCTATCGATCAGGCTGCTGAGGTTCTCAAGCGCATGGCTCGCGACGGAAAGAAGATCCTTTTTGTAGGTACAAAGAAACAGCTCAAGGAGCTTGTTGCCCAGAAGGTATCAACCGTTGGTATGCCTTA
>JAZMZT010000290.1:0-2519 GCA_045586125.1 Bacteroidaceae bacterium
AGTGTCCTGTCCCTCGGGAGCCGGTTTAAGGATGCGCTCGCACAGATCAACCGTCTTCTGCATCATCTCCACATACTTGCGGTTTGCGGCGTTGATCCGCTTATGGAACAGCAGTATCAGTACCACCAGCAGGACAACCGCTGCTGCCATAGCGTACAGCACGCCCTTAAGGCGCAGGTTGGACTGCTTGAGCAATATGGTGCGCGCCTCATAGCGGCGGTCCAGACGTATGTTCTTCTGTATCTCCAGATATACCGTACGGTTGTAGTCCGATGCCAGCTTGTCATTGAGCCCCGAATAAGCCAGGCTCATCTGCTCACGCAGCGAAGCCATGCACTCAGGCACCACGCCGTGAGGCATTGCATCCATCCACTCCTCCTCGATTATGCGGCCGTCGCTGCGGTAATTCTCCAACCGCTCCTGCTCCGTACGGCCGGCGCTGTTAACAAGGAAGTTGGCATTCAGCATATCAAGTGCCGTACCCAGCACACCCAGCGCCTCCTCATAAAGGCCGCGCTCGATGTAGCACGACGCCAGCAGACGCTCACACTCTATGATCTCATACTGTCCGCCGTAAGATGCCGACAGCTGCAAAGCCTTGAGTGCCAACTGTGTAGGCAGCAGTTCAGGGCTTACGTCCGATGCGTTCAACCTGGAGAGCATATCACTGCTTACCCCTGACAGCACATTCTCTGTGCCGTACTCCAGCAGCAGCGAGCAGATGGCGCTTATGCTCAGCGCCTGCATCCTTACATTATTGTAACGGGTTGCACTGCGCAGGCAGTTGTCCAGACTGCGCAGCCTGTATGAAGCGATATCGGTCTCCTCGATTCCTATGCCCAGACCGTGCATGTAAGTGTACATCAGGTATCGGTCGTGATCGTCACGCAGACGGTTATCGGGCACCACGTAAGCCATCTCACGGCCGGCCTGCCCCAACTGCTCCAACTCAAACCAGTAACGGGCCGATTCCATGCGGAACGAGCGCTCCAGCGAGAGCAGACGGTCCAGTTGGGCACTGTTCAACGCCTCCTGCTCCTCATGCAGGGCACGCAGGTTAATCAGGATCTCATTGCGGTACTGATAGAAAGAGACATTGTCCGATGTACGCTGACATATACGCATCAGGCCTATCTGCGATCCCACTATCTCCAGCGTGTTGCTGGTTATGGACGGCACCTGGCTGTACAGGTCCCAGGCTTGAGTGTAATCCATGCGCATGAAAGCTATGCGCGCCAGAGTGTTTATCGCCTTGGCGTGCTCGTCGCTGTGACGGCGTGTAACGTCAAGTGCAAACCGGGCATACTGCTCGGCCGAGTCCAGATTGTTCCATAGGTATGATATGGCCTTCTCGTTCAGGTCAAACGCCGTCAGACCCGAATCCTGTGCATCGGCCCGTCCGCAAAACGCCAGACAGAGCAGCGCACTCATCAGCCAATATCCCAACCTATTCATTAAGTTCTATCTCTACAGCCGCCTCCAGCCCATACTCTGTATAGGCCGATATGACCGCTTTACTGTTTCCTTTTATACCGGCCGCATAGACTCTGCAGCCCAGCCCGTCTGCATCGACGGTCAGTTTCAGGCCCGGATCCGATGACTGCCAGCCCACGAACATACCCTCCTCAAGGCCTCGCAGATGCACATATGCAATCTCGCCCTTCCTGAGTACGTTCTTATCGGCACTCATTATCATGAACAGCGGTCCGTCAGACTCACCGCGTACGCTCTCTGCCATCTCCAGACCGTCTATGTCAATTATCGTCTCCTGCTCATCCAGTACCGAGCACTCCTCACCGTTTACCGTTACGCCTGTTATGTAGTTTCTGGATGCCGCTTTGTACTCCCTGCATATGCTCAGGACGTCACAGCCGTTCACCTCACAGTCAGCCAGGATAATGCCGTCGCCGCTCTCCGCAATGCACAACTGCCCGCCCTTACACTCAAACTTGCAGTTACGGAACACAGCGCCGTAGGAGTGCTTCAGCACCACACCGTCAGTACGGAAAGTGCAGCCGTCAAACAGCACGGGCCAGGAGACGTCAACCGGGCCCTTAAACGTCCTGCCGCTGAAAGTGTTCAGCACCGGAAGAACCTGAGCCCGTGCGCCCGATGCCGCCGTAATGAGCATCGCCGCACAAAGCACTGACAGTCTATGTAACCACTTTGGCATGACCATAACTTACAAATGTATTCTTTTTTTTCCGTACCTTCGCCTCTACAATGCAGAAAATGCAACCTATAGCAACTATACGGACAGGATTCGCAAGCAAGTTCGGAATCCCGCGCCAGAGCGGGCTCGTACCTGAGCTCAAGGGAACCATCGTCTTCAATCCCGAGTACCGCAACCCCGATGCGCTTCGCGGACTGGAGGGATTCAGCCATATCTGGATAATTTGGGAGTTCTCGGAGGCTGTACGCATAGAGTGGTCACCCACCGTCCGTCCGCCGCGTCTGGGAGGCAACACCCGCCTGGGGGTATTCGCCACCCGCTCACCTTTCCGTCCCAACCCCATCGG
>JAZMZT010000291.1:0-9129 GCA_045586125.1 Bacteroidaceae bacterium
TGTTACCTTTGCTATAAATAAATACCACTATGAAAAACACAAACATCACCATCACCCTCCTGATGGCCATCCTTCTACCGGTGGCCACCGCCAAGTCGGAGGCCAAGCGGTCTTAGGAAGACAACTTAGTAATTCAACTCCTTGGCTCACAGAACGACATGGCTACGATCCGACTTTGTTACCTTTGCTATAAATAAATACCACTATGAAAAACACAAACATCACCATCACCCTCCTGATGGCCATCCTTCTACCGGTGGCCACCGCCTGCCGCAGCACCCGCCAGCAGGCCAGCAGCAGCTCCAGCAGCACCACCATAAGCAGCGCCACAATAGACAGCATAGCAAAGCGCCTGATGTCTCAGCACCGCCGCACTACCACCATAACTGTACTTCCGATGCAAACACCCGGCCTGAAACCTCTCCCCAAGACCGATGCCCAAGCACCGGCCACACCCGCCGCACCCGATAACGCACCGGAACTCCAGCCCCTCATCAATCTGCTGATAGAGCAAGGCGGGGGCACCATCATCATAGAGCAGGATGAGCAGCACCAGCAAGACCAATCAACCACCATAAACCATGAATCAATCCAAGACACAACCACCACACAAAACACCCACCATGAACAAACAACCTCAAACCCGCCAAGAGCCTCACCCATAATAGACAAGATCTTCTACATCTTCCTGCTTCTGGCATTCATAATAGTATTACTCCAGGGCAGGAGGAACCAATGACACACCGTTCAAATAATCAACCATAAAACACACAGCCATGAAATCAACAAACTACGCAATATTACTCATTAAGAGTTTCGAGCAGCTACGCCTCAACGCATACCTTTGCCCAGCCGGTAAGTGGACCATAGGCTACGGCCACACCGACGGCGTCAATCAGGGCATGCTCATCACCGAGAAGACCGCAGATGCCTTCCTTAAACAGGATATCAAGAATGCTGAAGCCGAAGTCAACCGCATCGATGCAGACCTCACCCAGGAACAGTTCGATGCCCTCGTCTCCTTCGTCTTCAACGTCGGAAGACAGAACTTCCGCTTAAGCACTCTGCGCAAGCTCGTTGAGCGTAACCCCAATGACCCAAAGATAACCGATGAGTTCCGCCGCTGGGTCTATGCCGGAGATAAGAAACTCCCCGGACTCATCAAGCGCCGGGAGCAGGAAATCAAACTCTATTACTCATAAACAATGAACAACCATGGAAACACCAATCCTGAATTTGATAACCGACTGCCTGGTACCATTGGTAACGGCAGTGGTTGGATGGCTTGCCGGCAGCAGAAAGCGCCGCAATGACGCTTTAAAGTCGATGCAAGACTCCATAGACATCCTCTCCACGGAGAACAAGCGCCTTATCGAGGACCTCACTACAGTGAACCGCGAAGTCGTAGCTCTCCGCCGTGAAAATGGAGAGCTCAAGACTTCCGTTGATCAACTCTGCAAGGAGAATGTCCAATTAAAGACCGAAGTCCAGGACCTGCGCAAGCAGATGACCCAAGCACCTGCGTAACCTCAGCCGCTTCGCGTCTGTTCCGTCCCGTAACTATCGCCTTTCACGAAAGCCGATAATTACGGGGCGGCTTAATTAATGCCGTAGCGCCCAGATGAAAGCCGCTGCAGTTCTTAAGGCAGGATCCTTGAAATGACCACCCGGATTAAAGACAAGTGTACTCTCCACACCAGGCATTCCTTTAAGCAAATCAGACATTGCTCTGATATTCTGCTCTACAGTGGCCATAGTAGCATTCTTAGTCTTAGCCTCAGCATCTCCAAGACTCAGATAGATACGCTTTGCGTTAGGTTTATGGCTCCCGATATACTTCATCCAATCAGGATACCATACCGATGGCGATGCTGCCGCAACGCCTTTAAACAAATCGCTCTCATAGCAGCACCACAAAGCGAATAATCCAGCCAGCGAATAACCACCTATGATAATATTAACTCCTCTGAGAGAGCTGAAACGATTAAGCATCTCAGGTAATACTCCATTCTTAATAATCTCAAGTGTATTTCGGGCACCATCCCCAAATGGAACTTTCCCGAAGACC
This sequence comes from Bacteroidaceae bacterium, assembly GCA_045586125.1. Taxonomy (GTDB): domain Bacteria; phylum Bacteroidota; class Bacteroidia; order Bacteroidales; family Bacteroidaceae; genus Colenecus. The sequence continues at coordinate 2,069 of JAZMZT010000291.1, forward strand.
GGCGCTGCCGTCCAAGGAGCCAGTTCCTTATTCCAGTCCTCAACAATCAGGGCAACATAAGCAAGCCGATGCTTACAGCCTTCCTTTATGGCCGATATTTCCGCATCCAATCCCTCAAGCTCACGAGCATCAATGGCCTCCACCAGCAGCATCTCCGGCTCCTCATCAGCCCGATACACGCAACGCCGTCCCTTAGTCTCAAACTCTGTGAACATGATAAGCAGATAGATCGGAATTTACTTGTTTATCTTTCTTATAAGCGAGAGGTCACCACTTGACAGGGCCTTAAAGTTGGCTTCAATCTTCTCGATGTCCCAATCCCACCATTTCAGATCCAACAGAAATGCTATAAGTTCGTCATCAAAACGCTTCCTCACCACCCGGCAAGGGTTGCCTACTGCAACCGTATAAGGAGGAATATCCTTGGCCACGACAGAGTTTGTGCCGATGATTGCACCGTCACCGATGTGAACACCTGGCATAATAGTTACGTTCTGGCCAATCCAGACATCATTACCCACAACAGTATCACCCTTCAGTGGAAGCTCATCCTTGACTGGAGCAATAGCAGAACCCCAATCACCGCCTATTACATAGAAAGGATAAGTGGTCACACCATCCATCCTGTGATTGGCACCATTCATTACAAACTCTACACCTTTGGCAATGGCACAGAACTTACCGATGATCAACCGGTCGCCGATGAAATCGTAGAAGTGTGTAACGTGCTTCTCAAACTGGTCCGCACCATCAACATCGTCATAGTAGGTGTAATCTCCGATGATGATACGAGGATTCTTGACTACATTCTTGATGAAGCAGAGGCTTGGTATCTTAGGATTCGGAAACACTGCGTTCGGGTCGGGCCTGTTTTTGATAATGTCCATAATTGTATAATCCGATTTACAGAAGCAAATATACTGGAATCCCTGTACGTCCCCAAATGAAATAGAAAAAGCTGATATCGCTATCAGCCTTTCCAGTCCTTTTCCAATAATTGAAATTTAGATGAACCGGTTTCACAACCAATCTTCTCTCTCCTTGTTTGCGGTGGCAAAGATATAACTTTATCAATTTAATAGTTGTTTAGTTAATGGCTTTATTTGCTTATCTTTGCTAAACAATTCAATTATCCTGTTTCTTTCAATAATGAATAAAGCGTTGTTTTCAATCCTATGTATAGCACTTCTCGGTGCATGCACCCATCATAATACAGAATTCAGCAATCCTAAAACTTATGCCGATAACACCCATGACTGGTATCTGGACCTTTCGGTAACTCATGTCCAGTTTACAGATACGGCCACAATACTTACAATCAGCTGTAAGTCCCGCGTACCGGAATACAGAATCAGCATTGCTCCCCAGGCATATCTGTCAGATCAGAAAGACCGTCATTACAATGTCCTGTTTATGGCAGAACACCAGCTTGGCGAATTCTTTCCTGTTGTGCCCGCTGGCTCTACTATCCATGTTGGCTTTGAACCCATGCCGTCCTCTACCAGGATATTTGATATGATAGAAGGTACCGGAATGGATGCTTTCAAGATAATAGGTATCCATGATTCCAGTTTTATTCCCGCCAAGCCCAAGTTCCCGCGTCGTCAGCAACTTGAAGCAGAGCAGTTGCGCCGCCATATCTTTAAATCAGGGGCAGTAACTATTTTCGGGACCATCGAAGGTTATGATGCCAATCAGGGCTATCAAACATACGCTATGCATTATACAGACTACCCAACTGGGCAGTCTAATACATTGTCCCTTGAAATAGATCCCGACGGCCGTTTTGAAAAGACTCTTGATGTTAACGGTACCTTGGGGGCCTCAATAGTTGACCAGAATTCCGATTGGCATGATCTCATTGCCCAAGCAGGTGACACTCTGTACATACTGTTCCATAAAGACGGCACTACAGATTATTATCTTTCAGACGGTCGCCCGTATCCCCTTAAGAATTATAATAGGCTGGCCGGTGTGAATGTGGTTGATTACGCCCGATTCAGTTATGATGAAGCCATAATTCTTGCAGACCGTCAGGCCTATTCCCTGGATTGCCAGAAACGGGGTCGGGAATATATAGATTACATTACGTCCAAATATAACCTCACAGCTTTTGAATACCAATATGCCGGGATCATGCTGGAGAATTCTATTATGATGAAATATCTGGAGGCACGTCTCTATACTGAAGTCAATGCAATATCATCTGCCGCAACAGACGGTTTCATTGATTATTCAGTTTACCAAAAGGTTTTGTCTTCTGTAGATTCACTTCGGCTGGTTCCATCTATATTGGAGTATATGTCAAGCTTCCCTGCCAATGACACACTCATTCTCCTATTGCCTCACAGGTGGACTATCTTCAACTATTACAGAAATGACCCGGTATTCAAAACAGCAAGGATTAACAGGGATTCACTTCGTGATGTCCTGGATGATGTCTCGGAGGTATTTGTGTACACCCTTATGGTAGATTCCATAAACCTTGAGAATGACAAAAGATTGTACGGAACCTCAGAACCCACGCTGTATGGCAAAATATGCTGTATGGAGGGTTTTGAAAATGACCTGGCTACACTGCTGCATAGAGCTGAAAATAGGCCTGTTGTCAATGTTGACAGCGTCATGTCCAGTTATCTGGGCTGCTTAAAGAAACTCCTAAATGATTCAAATCTTGAGGTAGTGGCTGACCGTATATACCGTGATTTCATGCGCAAGCAGTCACCATACTGGGAACTCCCCGAATGCCGTGGCAAGGAGGTGCTTAAGGGAATTCTTGCCAGTTATCCCGGCAAATACGTTTATCTGGACTTTTGGTCCACCAGCTGCGGTCCCTGTATTGCCGGTATAAAGGACTGCTTCAAATACCGCCGTGAGCTAATAACCAGCCAGTATGACCAGTTCGCCTTGGTATTCGTAACCAGTGATTCAGAGCGGGCGTATGAGCCTTTCCGTAAAGAGTGGCTTGACGGTGCTCAGAGTTACCGCATATCTGAGGATGATTGGAATGCTCTGGCCGGACTGTTCAACTTCTCAGCTATCCCGCATCATGAAATGATCACGCCCGATGGCCGTGCCGTTACCAAGGTTCCGGAGATGTTTGGAGTTAATCCCGATAATCCCGACCCCAACCAGAAGTAAGGCCGATGCCCTCACGGGCAGCATCCCGCCATCCGGCTCGCTTTATCTTCAAGAATAGGGTATCCACTTCCCTGTGTCACAAGTCAAAAGAAGATGGTACCACCGGTTCCCAGCCCGTCGATACCACAGTTCAGGATAAATAAGAATGAGCAGGCCATCCTGCCTGCTCATCCCCACCATAAAGGTGTCCATATATATACGTCTCCGGTATCTATGCTTCAACACAGAAGGATCAGTTCCATGTGTCATCCTGACCCTATATTATTACTTCCGATATACAATTATCAATTATTGCCCCAATCCTGAAATGATGTGTTCCGGATAATCTTCAGGATTGAAGGTAACCTGCTGTTCTGTTACTCCAAATTTAAAATCGTTCTTTCTGGTAATCTCAATGACATCGAATGGCTCACCATCAATTTTCTGATAGAGCGTTACACTCACCGGCTGACAGTCATCCTTCCTTACAACCAGTTCAACTCTCTTTTCTGCTCCCAGATGTTTGGTAATCAATTTTCTCTTACCGGTGATAGTCCAGGTGTCATCAGTCTCCTCTTTTATCTTGTACCTGTATGCTGGTACAATGTAATCAAGCCACATGAAATTATAGCTGAAGGAGTGTAGGTCTCCGGTATTTACAAAGTCATACTTTATCTCATTATTATCAGCCGTGACAGTCCACTTCTTTTGGGTGTCCCTATCAATGTACACTGTCTGTTTGGCCGTTTCTGAGCGTGATTTTTCACCTAAGACAGCAAGCTTACTTATTGTAAGATTGGTTTCTCTCATGTCTTTTGTTGTCTCAATATTAGAGAGAAGGGTGATACCATTCTTGACCTCTGATGAATATGTTGTTTTATAACTATGAACATATTGTAGTCCTACTTCCTCAGTATATGACAAACCCTCTGACTCATGTGCTTTTACATACTCCTGCATCTGGCATACAATCTGCTTGGCTGATTGTGAGAAAGCTGTGACAGAACAAACCAGCGATAAAGCTATACAAACAATTTTCTTCATATTGATCATATTGTTATTGGAACAACTATATGACGCAAATATTAGGGTTTTGTTAATCTCTCAGGTCTTCTTTTGCCACGAACTTATATCTGCGTACCATCAACCTTTCTGCAAGTAGCAGCCGAGTTTTACTTACGGCCCCGCCCTATAGAGGTAGCAGCCAGTGGCCCGCACCGTGAACCTTCCGGTCCACGCGCCACCCTTATATGGTATAGCAAGCCTCATAGACCCGCCCATAGGCCACTGTCTGGATTGTTTAACCCAGAACAGCCAGCGCCTGGAAGCCAGCCTCCCCAGTTGGCGGCCGTCAGCCAGCCACATGGTGCCGCTAAGTGCAGCCTTCACCTTCACAGCGTACATAACCCGCATCACACCCATCCGGCAGCACCATAGCGTCACTATGCGCCCGCCTGTCAGCCACCATGCAGCCGCACCGGTTCCAGCCCCTGTCTGTTCTTCCCGGTGCAACCCCCTGCAGATAGCCGGCCGCATCAAACCCCAAACCCACCTCCACCAGTACTGCAAGTGGCCCCCGCAGCGCATCGTTACAAATCTGCCCCCAGCTTCTCCACGCCCGTTACAAATTGTAACAACCGTGTCCCCAAAATGTCCCAAACTCCAATTTCACCCCATTAACATTTTCAGCATTTTTCAGCATTTCTTCAAAACCCCTCAAAAATCCCAGTCACAAGCCCTCTGGTCGCATTCTCAAAACAGCAAATTCTACACCCTCAGGAATTTCACCCCAAAACCACAATGTATACTTTTTTGTATACCCTCAAATCTCCGGCTTTATCAGGCCCGTCCCGCCGCACACATCGGCAATCATTCAATAAGGTGTTCCAGACACACTGCCTTGCTGTCTATACCGCAGTGCACGCATTGCGCTATAGCCATCAAGTCAGAGAGTCTTCCACGCCTCGTTTTAATTGCGGCTTCGGGCCGCAATGGGGTAAGGTTCGCTTAGAGACAGTCCTGCAGGCTTTCCCCGCTATGTAACATAATGGAGCGGTATTATGTAATGCTTCGTTCCCGCACTCACTCCGCATTACATAATATCCATTATATTAAATAGCTCCCTCAGTCAGGCGGTCCACCCTCCAAAACAAATGCACCGCACCTGCGCTTCCTGCCGCCAGCGTCAGGCGCAACCCTGTCGGGTGCTGGGTCGTAACGTTCCGGCACAACCTTCCGGGTCCGCACAGCGTCCCTCTCCAGGTACTGCCTCCGCGTCACTCCTCGGTAGCGTGCCCCGGCCCCCCGGCGGCACAGCCGCCAGCGGTCCGGTTCCCGGCTTCATTTTAGGGTGCGGCCCATCAAGGCCCGCATCCCGCCATCCGGCACGCAACACCCATCGGCACCCCCAAACCAACCATAATCGTCAAAGTAAAATACCTGGATCTCGGCAAAGTAGAATGCCCATATTTCGGCAAAGAAGGGTACCCGGTTTTCGGAAAAGTAGAATGCCCGGTTCAGGAATCAGCTCATCGTCATCCAAGCGTCCCAAAAGCGTCCCAAAAGCGTCCCAAAACCCCAATTTCGCCCCGTGACAAATTGTCACAGAATCCGGAAATTCTTCACATTGCCCTAAAATCTACCGCCACAACCGCCTGTAGCACAGTCCAAAAACTGTCCATTCTACAACAACCAAATATTTCACCCCACAACTCATAAGCCTTGCCTTGCCCCATTCAGCCCCTCAATGTGACGCTTTCGTTACGCTTTTCTTCTGCACCGGTAGCAAAAATGTAGCAGCCGGATAGTGTCCCAAAAGCGTCCCAAATCCCCAGTTTCACCCCAAAGACACAAACACACCTGCATTCACCAAACCGGACACCGTCCGCAAATCCGTGTCAAATAAAAATTTTCCGTTGTCAAATCCCTTTTCCAAAAACGCAGCCTCAAACATGCTGTAGAGCCTGCTCTGTCAGAAAAATATTTTTCAGTGTCCAAAAGTCAGCATTTTACGCCTGTAAAAACCGCGTAAATTTCCGTGACAAGGTTAACGGAATTTCGCCCCACAAGAAACACCACCATCGCGGGCACCGTATCTGGACAGAAACTCTCTGCAGGTTTTCCCCGGCCGTCTCAAAACGCAGTCCCGTCAGCCGTTCCGCTCCAGCGCTGGTGTACACTTCCGTTCCGTACGGCCCTTTCCGCTCCGGACAGTCAGGGTACCTCCACTGCGGAACCCCCGTGCCAGTTCCACGCAGTAACGCTAATTCCGCTCCGTGCTGTGCTGAGGGGAGTAGTGCCGGCTTGTCATCGTGCAGAGGTAACCCGCAGCGCGTCATTACATCAACGCTCCGTTACGGCCGAGGTCCACGGCCATGGCTGTGGACCACGAGCCTTCACTACGCCCTGCAGCTGGCATCATAGGCTCAACCAAATCGCCGGCGCTGCACCCCTCATCACGGCACTCCGCTCCATCATCGTCACTGCATTCCACCGCCACGCGGCTTCCTCCATTACGGCACTCTGCCCGTCCTCCGCTCCAAGTTCCGTCCTCCACTACAGAGCACGCCATCACTTCCGCTCCACGCCCGCCGCGCCTCACGTTTCAAGACCGCCTGCCTCAGCGCGTTTAGCAGCATGGTGCGCTTTGCCCGGCGTGCCAGGCACAGTGTGCATTCCGTGAGCAGTCCTCCGCTACATTACGGCCGAAGCCCACGGCCAGGGCTGTGGGCTCCGAGCCTCCATTCCTCTCCAGCCTGCACACTCCAGCCCACAGAGCCCGTCCCGCCTACATTCTGCGTATCAGGAACCTTCTGCTTCCTGCCGGCCGAACATCACAGCCGCACTCGGCCGTCACTCGGACGAACTCCCTTTGATGTACGGAGGAGGTACCTTTGAGATTAAGAGATGAACTTTCATTTACCCAGGTACTACCTGGCATC
>JAZMZT010000292.1:0-7182 GCA_045586125.1 Bacteroidaceae bacterium
ACCTTTCACTTTATTGGTCATAAAAACATTTTATCGAAGTTACTTCATTGAAATTTTCTAATTTTATCGAGGTTTACTACTAATAAATTTTGATATTTATCGAAGTTCATATAAGTTTGCATTGAAAATCCAATGATACGATGACCGTTCAGCAGTTACTTCCTATCCTTTCTTCACAGAAAGAGGAACTAGAGACAATTGAAATTACTTCATTTGTGAGCCGCTATGAAGAGCCACAAATCAATCTTGACAGTAAGATGGCTCAGGTTGTCATCGGAGTTAGGCGTAGTGGTAAATCTACTATTTGTGAGAAAGTCCTGCGTGAAAACGTAGGAAACCATGCATACGTCAACTTTGATGATGAACGTCTTGTTTCACTCAAGACAGATGATCTTGACACCTTACTCGAGGCATTATACAGGCTGAATGGTGATTTCAAATATCTGTTCCTGGACGAGATTCAGAATATCGATGGCTGGCAATTGTTTGTCAATAGACTCCTACGTCAAAATATCCATATTCTCATCACCGGTTCAAACTCCAAACTGCTCAGCAGTGAGTTGATGACACATCTGACCGGAAGGCATAACAGGATAAACCTTTATCCGTTTTCATTCTCTGAGTACTGCGGCATAACCGGCGTTGATACCCAATCATATTCGACTAAGGCTAGAGCTTTACGTAAAACAGCTCTTGAAAAATATATGGCAGAAGGCGGTTTTCCTGAACTTATATCAGAGACTAACCGCACAGGATACATCAACGGTCTGGTTTATGCCATCATAAATACCGATATCGCCAAGCGATTCAAGATACGTCACAAGGATGTCCTGCGGCGAATCGCCACCTATCTATCAGACAATTATTGCCATGAATTTGTTGCTAAGAATGTTGCAGCAGAGTTTGGGATATCTGACCACACTGCCGAAAATTACTATTCTTACCTCAAGCAGGCCTTTCTATTGATTGGTATCAACAAATTCTCATTCAAGAGCAAAGACCGCATCCGTAACGAAAAAGTATATGTGGTTGATACCGCCCTTGCAACAGATAAAGAAGGGACTATAGCCAATGAGAACTTGGGCTGGCGATTGGAAAACATCATATGTGTAGAACTTATGCGCAGGTGCAAACCATTATTCCGTGATTTGTTCTATTTCAAGAATGCCAGCCACGAAGTGGACTTTGTTGTGTCTGAATCAGGGAAGCCAGTCGAACTTATTCAGGTCAGCTATGACATTTCTTCTGCAAAAACACGAAACAGAGAACTGGGTGGTCTGCTGGCCGGAGCGAAGGCTCTCAAATGCGATAAGCTGACGCTAATCACATTCGACATTGCAGAGACTGTAACAATTGGCAACAAAACCATTGAGATTGTACCCGCTATTGACTGGCTCTGCCAAAATCCGTCAATGAAATGCGGTCATTAGCCAAACAGAAGAATGCAGCAATGTCACTGCTGTTTTCTTTGTTCACATAAACGTAGGTGACAGCCAGTTTTTCTTTTCTTATAATGGGGCATCATTAATAATGAAATCATTCAAATCCACGTCACCGCAGTCGAATGATTTCACCCGTTCCGTACCGCTCAGTTTATATATTTGGTACTGAGCTCTTATTTCCTGTAGCGTCATTTCTCAGAAGTTTGCCGTTGCTCTTAAAATTCTATAATTCTCCTCCATTCTGGCCCTTTCTTCTGCCGAAATGTGCCTGTGTTCCTGCATACGCGCCAAAAAGCATCTTGCGTCCTCACCATAGAGGATCGGTGTTTCTTTAATTGGTCTTGCCATAATTTTAAGTTTTAAAGTATTAGTAAAAATGGTTTTTCAATTGCAAACATACTGGTTTAAAAGCACATGGCCAAACCTTAACCCAACAATATGATACAAAAGGCCTGTCCCCTTTTGTATTAAATTCACTTGCCCAGATAAGAGAGTATCATGGCAACCGCCTGGTCCTCGGTGATGTAATCCATGTTGAGGACTATGTGGTAGTTGCGGGCGTCGTAACGGCTCTGGCCGGTATAGCGCTTAACGTAGTTGTCGCGGGCCTTATCGACGCTGTCTATCACCTCCTCCGCCTTCTGTCGGGACAGGTTCTGCTTGTCCATGATGCGGGCAATGCGCTTATCGCGCGATGCGGTGATAAGGATATCCACCTTGTTGGGGCGGCCCTTGAGCACAAAGAAACCTGAGCGGCCGGCAATCACGCACGATCCCTCATCGGCTATACCGTTAAGTATCTCCCTTTCTGCCTCAAAGACATCATTTACAGAGAGTGACAGGTTGTACTCACTAATGTAATCGCTGTCGCCGTCCACCAGCATGCCGCTCATGGGCACCGGAGCCACCATCTGGATAAAATCATCCAGCCAACGCTTTTTCTTGCCCTTAAGCTCTTCAATGCTGTCTGCAGTCAGATTGAGTTTCTTCTGAAGCGCAGCAATCAGGTCCTTGTCACTGAAACGCACACCAAGTTTTGCGGCCAGTTTACGGCCGATAGTCCTGCCGCCGGAGCCAACCTCGCGGCTGATGGTTATAACAAACGGTTCTTTCATTTTTCAGCTATATTTTGTTTGTCAAAACGACTTTTCCAAGTAAGATAAATAGCCAGGAACGCCAATGCCGTTACGCCGGCAATGATGTAGGCAATCCACGGAGCCAGACGGAATCCCTCGGGCGCCATAAAGATGTAGGTCACTGTTACCAAGGTCATGAATATGGCCGGGATAAGTGTTACCAATACGTTCTTGCGGTGTTTGGTCAGATATACGGTCACAGCCCACAGCGTGAATACTGCAAGCGTCTGGTTGGACCACGCAAAGTAACGCCAGATTATATTGAATCCCTCCTTGTCACGCAGGCTGTAGAACAGCGCAAAGAATGTGACCACAAACAGCGGGATGCTGATGGCCAGACGGCTGCCAATGGACTTCTGCCTGATCTTGAAGAAATCGGCCACAATAAGACGTGCCGAACGCAGAGCGGTATCGCCCGATGAGATAGGCGCAGCGACCACACCCACAACAGCCAGGATGCCGCCTACCTTACCCAGCCAGGTCTTGGAAATGTCAAGCACAATCTGAGCGGCGGTATAGTCCGTTCCGTGCTCGCCAAAATAAGCCGTTGCGGCGGCCGCCCAGATAAGGGCCACGATACCCTCGGATACCATTGCGCCGTAGAACACAACCCTGCCCTTGCCTTCATCGGTAATGCATCGGGCCATAAGGGGCGACTGCGTTGCGTGGAATCCGCTTATGGCACCGCAGGCAATGGATATGAACATCATGGGGAATATGGGGTTCTTGTCATACTTGACTCCGAATCCCTTCCACATCTCCGGGAGCGGCGGGTGGTTGACAAACAGCGCTATCATGATACCGATAGCCATAAACAGCAGCGCTGCACCGAATATGGGATAGAAGCGGCCAATGATCTTGTCAATGGGGAAGAGTGTGGCCAGCAGATAATAGACAAAAATGATTGCAATCCAGGTATTTATACCCATAGCACCACCGGTAAGACGCACCAGTATATCGGCCGGCTGCGATACGAACACCGCACCCACCAGCACAAGCAGAATCATGGAGAACACCATGAACACCTTCTGTACCGATGTACCAAGATAGCGGCCCACCAGCTGCGGCAGGCTCTCTCCACCGTGTCTGAGTGAAATCATTCCGGACAGATAGTCATGCACGCTACCCGCAAAGATGGTTCCGAATACAATCCAAAGGTATGATGCAGTACCGAACTTGGCACCCATGATGGCGCCGAATATCGGACCCAAACCCGCAATGTTCAGGAACTGGATCATGTAGGCCTTCCAGGTGGGCATGGCAATGTAATCCACGCCGTCGGCCATAGCCTTAGCCGGCACCTCACGCTTGGGATCGGCCCCAAACAGACGCTCAATGAATTTTCCGTAGAACACATAGCCCAGCACCAGGACTATCAAAGCTATCACGAACGTTACCATATTGATTTGTTATTTTATCATCGCCTTGCTGTTGCGGCCGTCAATGCAGATTTCAAGCTCGCGGTCAAACCTTACGTGACGCAGGAACTCGGTCTCCTCGATGGCGGGCAGCTTTTCCAGCTCGTCATAATCAAAAGTATCGCCCCGGCCGGAGTACGGATCTACGTTGATGTAACCGGCGTTGAACGATGTCAGGTTCTGGAAGAAATGGGTACCCTGGCTGGGATCCACGCGGAAATCCTCCAGGCTGCACTCCACTATGACCTTTGCCTCCGATATGTCGCCCCACTGAACGGGTACGCCCAGTGACGGTATGCTTGATCCCCATCGGCCGTAACCTATAAGGACATAGTTGCGTCCTTCGGCACGCATCCGGTTGTTCATGGCCGTCAACTCGCGGGCCATCTGGACCGTCTTCTGGGTATCAAACACATCCATCTTAAGGTATATCACATCGGTCAGACCCTTTATCCAGCCGGTGCCCAAAGCACTCTCTGACTTGATAACGGAGCCGTTGGTATCAATCTCATCCCAATCAACATCCACGTTGCGGCTGTCAACTGATATGGGACGTATCTGCAGCACATTGAACTTGGGCAGTTTGTTAGGATTGCCGCCGCGGTCTATATCGGCCGCAAACTCAATCTCAACGCCGCACTTCATCTCCTTGCGGGCTATGTCAAGCAACTCATCCACAATCTCGGCCAGCGGGAATGTCTTGTACTTGAGCATCTGGGCAAAGGTTACGAACCGGGGGCCTGTGGGGTAAGCCGAATCCACCATTCGCTGGTTCTCCAGGTCAAAGGTAGATACCACATGCTTAAGGTTGCGGAACTTCTCGCAGTCCGCTATGGGTATGCGCTCCAGGTTCACGGCATCATCGATTGATGTGGTGAATTTCTCGGGCTTGAGGTTGAGCGCGAACATGGACTTCTGGGTCTCGGTCATGGTCTGCTCCACGGTCGATGTCTGCAGCACGTGCTTGGGGTACTTGGGTGAGAAACGGAGCACCTGATCACCGTCAACCACAGCCTTACCCAGACCGAACGCTACCTTAACGATGCCGTCCTCGGCCTTCTCGTGACCTATGGGATAGAAGTTTACCGAACGGGCCACACCTGACAGCGTGGGGAAGAAATATCCCTGGTCGCTGCTGCCGCATATCTCCTGCAGTATGATGGCCATCTTCTCCTCGGATATCACATTGGCCGTAGCGGTTATGTAACTACGTGACGATGCAAAGAATATTGATGCATAGACGCTCTTGATGGCCTTGGAGAGCAGACGCAACTGCTGGTCCTCATTGTCGGTACGCGGAATCATGTACGTTGAGTAGACTCCTGCAAAGGGCTGATAATAAGAGTCCTCCAACTTGGACGATGAGCGCACTGCCAGCGGCTTGCGGATATTGTGTATGAAAACCTTCAGGTTGTCAATCAGGTCTCGCGGCAAGGTAGATGCCACGAACTCCGCCAGTATCTCATCGTCCGATATATCCGAATTGATGACATACTGCAGGCCGTTGTCTATGATGAAACGGTCAAAATACTCGGTGGTTATCACAAGCGTACGGGGCGTTGTGACACGCACGTCCTCCCACTTGTCATACAGGTCATACTTGACCAGGATGTGGTTGAGGAATGCCAGACCGCGGGCCTTTCCGCCCAAAGAACCGTTACCCAGGCGGGCAAAACGGATGGTGTCATTGTAGGTGGCGGGGTCAAACTTGGCCACCACACCTACTCCCTGATTGATACGGAAATCATGTATCACCTCAAGGTTGATGCGCCTGATCTCGGGCAGTTCCGAATCATTATGGATGGTGAGCGGACGCAACTGCTTGCCCAGGGCAAACAGACCGCGTGCAAACAGCCAGCGGGATATGTAGTTCTTATCGGACAGACGACGGAAATCGCGGTCCGATATGTTCTTGATAATCTTTTCAAATCCGTACAGGTCACTGGCACGGAGCAACTCTTCACCGGTGTTGGGGTCTGTCACCACAAAATCACCGAATCCGAATTCACGGCCTATGTACTCTGAAAGGTCATGCGTAAGGGTCTTGGATGTCTTGACCACAAAGCCCACGCCCAGGTTCTCGGCCACCTCACGCATACTCTCCTGTGATGACTGCATCAGGATAGGCATTGTGGGGTTATCGGCATGGATATGGTTTACCAGGTCTATACCGGCATCCAGTTTCTCGGTCTCGGGGGCATCGTCCTTATGGATTACGAATCCTATGTCCGATATCACTCCCAGAATGTTCTGCTTGTAACGCTCGTACAACTCGACGGCATCATCGTAACAGGTGGCCATGAGTATCTTGGGGCGTGAGCGCTTGCGAAGGGTCTGCTGTTTCTCGTTCAGGGTATCGCGTATAGACTCTATGTTCTGCTGCAGCACCAGTTTGTAGAGAACCGGCAGATAAGTTGAATAGTAGCGCACCGAATCCTCAATCAGAAGTATGGCGCGAACACCCTCCTCCAGTATGTCATGCTCGGCATTCATGCGGTCCTCAAGCAGCTTGATGATGGCAATCATCAGGTCGGTGGAGTTGTTCCAGCAGAAGAACCAGTCTATGGCGCTGTTTGTGCGGTCCTTCATGCGGTTGAATATCTCGCGTGAGAATGTGGCCAGCAGGACTATGGGCGTATCGGGAGCAATCTGCTTCATGCGCTTGGAGAATTCAAACACATCAACCTCACCCACGTTGTACATGGTTATGACCAGATCGAACGATGTGTCGGTCTTGGCCAGCTCCAATGCCTCAACGGTTGTCTCCACGCGGATAATGTCAGGCGGATTACTCAGGTTAAGTTCGGCATAGTCCTGTGCAATCTGCGCCTCAATATGGCCGTCCTCCTCGAGTGAGTAGCTGTCATAATTGTTGCATACCAGCAGTATCCGGCGGATACGGCGGGCCATAAGTTCGGGATGATGATTGTCTTTCTCCTCCATCGGTCTTAAAAAAATTTGGGCCGGCTTTTGCTAAGCCAGCCCAAAATTATCAAATAGTTAGGATTATACCAAACCCTGCTCGCACATGGCGTTGGCAACTTTGATGAAGCCGGCGATGTTGGCGCCCTTCACGTAGTTGATGTAGCCATCCTCCTCGGTACCGTACTTAACGCAGGCAGCGTGGATATCGGACATGATGCGATGCAGCTTCTCGTCAACCTCCTCAAGTCGGATCGTAGCCAT
>JAZMZT010000293.1:0-13432 GCA_045586125.1 Bacteroidaceae bacterium
CTGAGGTAGAGGCTGTACTTCGTACTGAGGTAGCAGCAGCTATTGACAATTCATTCAATGTACTTCGTACTCGTATCGACCGTTTCGGTGTGGCTCAGCCCAACATTCAGGAACTTGAGGGTAGTATGGGACGTATTATGATTGAACTTCCCGGTGTGAAGGAACCCGAACGTGTTAGAAAGCTTCTTCAGGGTTCAGCCAACCTTGAGTTCTGGGAAACCTACAATATTTCTGAGATTCAGGATGTCCTGACCCGTCTGGATTCCCGTATGGCTCTGAAGTATGCCGACGAGAACCCCCAGGAGGCTACTGAGGAGGCTGCACAGGAAGAGACAGCAAGCGCTGACAACGACCTGGCCGGACAGCTTCAGGGTGGTGACGTAGAGAACGAGAAGGCAACTGCCGCTCAGCGTGAGGCTCTGCTTAAGAGCAATCCTCTCTTTGCCCGTCTGCTCTCTTATCCTTATAACACCGAGTGGATAGTAGGTGTAGCACACCATACTGATACCGCCGAGGTTAACAAAATCCTTAACAGCGCCGAGGCTAAGTCAATCATCCCGCGTGATCTCAAGTTCCTGTGGGGTGTAGCACCCATGGACGGTACTGATTCATATTTTGAACTCTACAGCATCAAGAGCGATAACAAGAACGGCCAGGCTGACCTGACAGGTGATGTAATCACTGATTCAAAGGCTGATTATGACCAGTTCGGCAGACCTTGCGTAAGCATGGCCATGAATACCGAGGGTGCCCGCAAGTGGGCTACTCTTACCCGTAACAACGTAGGACGCGGCATTGCCATCGTACTGGACGGTTATGTATACAGTGCTCCTAACGTAAACGGCGAGATCTCCGGCGGTCGTTCAGAGATTACCGGTAACTTCACCGTCGAGCAGACTCAGGACCTTGCCAACGTACTTAAGTCAGGTAAGATGCCCGCTCCCGCCAAGATCGTTCAGGAGGACATCGTAGGTCCTTCACTCGGTCAGGAGTCAATCCAGAAGGGATTCACATCATTCATCATAGCATTCATCATCCTGATGGTCTATATGTGCTGCATATACGGATTCATCCCGGGTATGATTGCAAATGGAGCCCTTCTGCTCAACTTCTTCTTCACACTTGGTATCCTTACCTCATTCCAGGCTGCCCTGACAATGTCAGGTATCGCAGGTATCGAACTTACCCTGGGTATGGCTGACGAAGCCAACGTGCTTATCTATGAGCGCACCAAGGAGGAACTCAAGAGTGGCAAGAGCGTTCAGTCAGCTCTCACAGACGGTTACAAGAACGCCTTCTCAGCTATTTTTGACTCTAACTTCACATCAATCATAACAGGTATCATCCTGTTCAACTTCGGTACAGGTCCTATCCGCGGATTCGCTACCACACTGATCATCGGTATCATCTGCTCATTCTTCACAGCCGTGTTCCTGACACGTATCGTTTACGAGCACTACCTGGGTAAGGGTAAGCTCCAGAACCTGACCTTCACAACCGGTTTGTCCAAGAACCTGATGCAGAACACTGCCGTCAAGTTCATGGAGTCAGCCAAGGTATCATTCACCATATTCGGTGCAATTGCCATCATCTGCATTGCATTCCTTGCAACCCGCGGACTCAGCAAGAGTATTGACTTTACCGGTGGCCGCAACTTTGTTGTTCAGTTTGAGGAGCCCGTTGAGCCCGAGGAGGTTCGTGACATACTGCAGAACGTAATTACCGAGGACAATGTTCAGGCAATCGCTCTGGGTACCGATCACAAGACCATCCGTATCTCAACCAACTACCGTATTGATGAGGAGTCCGATAACATCGACTCAGAGATTGAGGAGTTCCTCTTCACATCTCTCAAGTCAGCCGGCAAGCTCAGTTCAAACCTGACTCTGGCTACATTCATCGATCGTGAGAACCGTGACGGAGGTTCAATCATCAGTTCACAGAAGGTTGGTCCTTCTATCGCCGAGGATATCACACGCGGTGCTATCATCTCAGTGATCCTGGCCCTGATCGCCATCTTCCTCTACATCCTGATCCGTTTCCGCAACGTTGCTTACTCAGTAGGTGCTATCTTCGCCCTCTGCTTTGATACCCTTATAATAATAGGTATGTATTCAATCTTGTGGGGCGTGGTGCCGTTCTCACTTGAGATCGACCAGACATTCATCGGCGCCGTGCTTACCGCTATCGGTTACTCAATCAACGATAAGGTGGTTATATTTGACCGTATCCGTGAGTTCACCGGTCTGTACACCAAGCGTAACCGCAAGCAGTTGTTTGACGATGCCCTGAACACCACTCTGGCACGTACCATCAACACATCAGTAAGTACATTGATCGTGCTGTTGGCTATATTCTTCCTGGGCGGTGACAGCATCCGCAGCTTTGCATTCGCAATGATCCTGGGTGTTGTATTCGGCACATGCTCATCACTGTTCGTAGCTGCTCCTACAGCCTACCTGGTTATGAAAAAGACCAAGAAGGAGAAGGAGGAGATTGCTGCAGCAAAGGCTTAAGCGACAACCTTAAATACTGTGACCGGAGTCCGATTTCTAGGACTCCGGTTTTTTTTGCGTTAAATATTTTTTACATATCGGCCAAATAACGATATTTGTAACAACCATTCATTAATGCAAATGAGAACAAGGATTTTATCGGTAGTATTGTCGGTAGTTTTCTTTATGCCAGCGCTGGCACAAACCAATACTGACTCCATCAAAGCTATGATGGACAAGATTGAGATCACCAATCCGGGAATGAAACAGGTGATTGAGAATTACAAGAAAGGAGTAATCAAGGGAGAACTTGATGCAAAGACCTCACTGGGACTGGAGTGCATTGCGGGCAAGTATGTAAAGCCCGACATAACCATGGGTCTTATTCTTCTTGAGGATGCCGCCAATCAGAACCACGTTGACGCGCAGTACAACCTGGGTAATCTGTACTACGGTCTCTGGGCAAAGAATCCTAACAACAACACCTATTTCTCACAGGGCGTAAAATGGCTCCGCAAGGCAGTCCGCGCGGCCGATAACCGTTCAGTCCTGCTGCTCTCCCGCTACTACTACGATTACGGTATGTTCAAGAAGGAGACGTCATACATTGACGGCAGCATAAAGATGCTTGAATCTTACCCTGAAGTCACAGAGGTAAGCGCCAAGGATGATCAGGTTCTGAATGCCCAGGCCCTGCTCGGTACCGCCAATCTGAGCAAATGGCGTCTTGAAAATGACACCACAGCACTGCTCAATGCAAAGAAATGGTACCGCACCCTGCTTAAGTCAAATCTCTACTTCCCCAACTATACCCCGTACATTGATTCACTCAAGGCTGTCCTGAGCATGGGTGTTCCCGTAAGAATTGATCCACAGCCTACCCCCGAGGAGATTGAGCAATCTCAAAACAGCGGTGGAATGGGTGGATTCGGCGGTATGCCTATGGGCGGACGTCCGGGACGCGGCGGTCAGCCTGCCCAGCCCCAAGGTCCTCAAAGACCGCAGGCCAGGTTTGTGGGAGGCAGTCAGGCTATGCAGCAGTTCATCCGTTCCAACACCTATTATCCTGACAATCTGAAGAGTCAGAAGGTTAACGGACGCGTTTCCATTGCATTTACAATCGATACCGACGGCGCTATAATCAATCCTCAGATTACACAGGAGGCAGAGGTCTTCTTCATGAATCAGGATGCAATGCGCGTGATAATGATCATGCCGGACTGGATACCCGCCAAAACTGAAGACGGCAAAGTGGTACAGGCCAACAGTCAAGCAACCGTTTCATACGGTTCAGGCGGAGGAATGGGCGGCTTCGGCTTCGGATTCTGAATATTTTCTGTATAACAACCAGTATATATGCGGTATTTTTATAAAATGCCGCATATTTTTGTACATATTGTATACTAAATAGGTTTAAAACTGAATAATAAACGGAATATTCTTGTAATTTTGCGCCGTTTTGAAATGTATAATCAAAAATCACTATACAAAAGCTATGACAGTTAAAGAATTGGATCAGGTTGTTGTCCGCTTCTCTGGTGACTCCGGTGACGGAATGCAGTTGGCCGGCAACATCTTCTCTACTGTTTCTGCTACGGTCGGAAACAGCATCAGTACCTTCCCCGATTATCCTGCCGATATCCGCGCCCCGCAAGGCTCTCTTACCGGCGTTTCAGGTTTCCAGGTACATATCGGCGCCGGAAAGGTTTATACCCCGGGCGATCAGTGTGATGTTCTGGTAGCAATGAACGCTGCCGCTCTCAAGACACAACTCAAGTACGCCAAGAAGGACGCCACAATTATCATTGACACAGACGCTTTCAAGAAGGCAGATCTTGAGAAAGCCGCTTTCCAGACTGAGGATCCGCTCGCTGAATTGGGAGTTGATCCGGACCGCGTGATTGCATGCCCTCTTACCCAGATGGTAAAGGACGCACTTGCTGACAGCGGTATGGATGCCAAGGCTGTTCTCAAGTGCCGCAATATGTTCGCTCTGGGTCTTGTATGCTGGCTCTTCAGCCGCGACCTGGAGATTGCATTCAACTATCTGCGTGACAAGTTCGCCAAGAAGCCTGAGCTGGCCGAGGCCAACATCAAGGTTATCCAGGCCGGTTATGACTACGGTCACAACACTCACAGCAGTGCCATGAATGTATATCGCATTGAGTCCAAGCAGAAAGAGCCCGGACGTTACATGGACATAACCGGTAACAAGGCTACCGCATACGGTTTCATAGCCGCTGCCGAGAAGGCAGGCCTCAAACTCTACCTGGGTTCATATCCTATCACTCCCGCAACCGATGTTCTGCATGAACTCTCCAAGCACAAGTCACTGGGTGTTACTACCGTTCAGTGCGAGGATGAGATTGCAGGCTGCTCATCGGCCGTAGGTGCATCATTTGCCGGTGCATTGGCAGTAACATCAACATCAGGTCCCGGTATCTGCCTTAAGTCAGAGGCCATGAACCTGGCTGTCATCATGGAACTTCCGCTGGTTGTTCTGGATGTTCAGCGCGGCGGTCCCGCCACAGGACTTCCCACCAAGTCAGAGCAGACAGACCTCCTGCAGGTTCTGTTCGGCCGTAACGGTGAGAGTCCCATGCCCGTCATTGCAGCCACATCACCTGTAGACTGCTTCGATGCAGCTTATCAGGCAAGTAAGATGGCTCTTGAGCACATGACTCCGGTTGTACTGCTGACCGATGCATTCGTAGCCAACGGTTCAGCCGCATTCAAACTGCCCAACCTGGCCGATTATCCCGCCATCAATCCTCCTTATGTTCCTGAGGAACTCAAGGGTACATGGACTCCTTACATGCGTGCTGAGAACGGCACCCGTTACTGGGCTGTTCCCGGTCGTGAGGGATTCACACATATCCTGGGCGGTCTGGAGAAGGATAACAAGACCGGTGCTATCAGCACCAATCCTGAGAACCATGACCTGATGACACGTCTCAGAAAGCAGAAGATTGACAACATCCAGGTTCCTGATCTGGAAGTAATAGGTGATGTCGATGATGCAGACCTGCTGATTGTAGGTTTTGGCGGAACTTACGGACATCTGCGTGCCGCAATGGATGAGCTCCGCGCTCAGGGCAAAAAGGTTGCCCACGCTCACTTCAAGTTCATCAACCCGCTGCCCAAGAACGCCGCTCAGGTACTTACCAAGTACAAGAAGGTTGTTGTTGCCGAGCAGAACATGGGTCAGTTGGCAGCATTCCTGCGCATGAAGGTTGACGGATTTGTACCGTATCAGTTCAATCAGGTAAAGGGTCAGCCGTTCGTTGTAAACGAGTTGGTTAACGCCTTCAATGAAATCCTTAACAAGTAAAACAGAATGACTATGGAATATACAGCACAAGATTTCAAGAAGGGACAGCCCCGTTGGTGCCCCGGATGCGGTGACCACTTCTTCCTGGCATCGCTGCACAAGGCTATGGCCGAAATCGGAGTCGCTCCATACAATACCGCAGTAATATCAGGTATCGGTTGCTCAAGCCGTCTGCCTCACTACATGGCTACCTACGGCATGAACACCATCCACGGACGTGCCGCTGCAATCGCTACCGGTTGCAAGGTTGCCAACCCTGACCTGACCGTATGGCAGATTTCAGGTGACGGTGACGGTCTGGCTATCGGCGGTAACCACTTCATTCACGCCAACCGCCGTAACATCAACCTCAATATGATTCTGCTCAACAACCGTATCTACGGTCTTACCAAGGGTCAGTACTCACCTACTTCACCCCGCGGTTTCGTGAGCAAGTCAAGCCCATACGGCACCGTTGAGGATCCGTTCCGTCCGGCAGAGCTCTGCTTTGGTGCACGCGGTCACTTCTTTGCCCGCGCCGTTGCCACCGATGCTCCCGGCACCGTTGATATCCTCAAGGCCGCTTACAACCACAAGGGTGCATCGGTCTGCGAGATCCTGCAGAACTGCGTTATCTTCAACAACGGAACCCACGATGCAGTTTATAATAAGGAGGGTCGCGCCAAGAACGCCATCTACGTAAAGCACGGTGAGCCCTTGGTATTCGGTGAGAACAATGAGTTCGGACTGATGCAGGAGGGATTCGGCCTCAAGGTGGTAAAGATCGGTGAGAACGGCATCACACTGAAGGATATCCTTGTACACGATGCCCACTGCCAGGACAACACCCTGCAGCTCAAGCTTGCCCTGATGGGTGACGGTGACGGATTCCCCGTTGCACTGGGCGTTATCCGCGACGTTGAGGCTCCCACCTATGACGATGCCGTAACCGCCCAAATCGAGGAGGTAAAGGCTGCCAAGAAGTATCACAACTTTGCAGAACTCCTGGAAACCAACGACATCTGGGAAGTAAAATAGTTACGCACCAGCGTAATAAAAAATGGCGGTCATCGAGACCGCCATTTTTTGTACCCCCGCCGAGAATCGAACTCGGATTTAAAGTTTAGGAAACTTCCGTTCTATCCATTGAACTACAAGGGCAGGATAGGTTTTCTTCCTATTCGGCCGCGAAGATAGTGCTTTTTTACGTAAGTTTGCCAAAAATCAAATGATGAGTATGAGAACTATCCTTAAAAAATCCATTCCACTGACTGTTATAGCATTAGTGCTTATCCTTTCTGCCGCCAAGAAGGCCGATAAACCCAGTTATCCCATAGGTAACGTGCCGTTTACACAGGTCAAGGTGGCGCCCGAGACATTCTGGGGTGACCGCATCCGCCAGAGCCGCGAGGTGACCATCCCGCTGGCATTCAGCAAGTGTGAGGAGACTGACCGATACACCAACTTCAAGAACGCCGCCGCCAAGATGGCCGAGACTGCCCGCGGCGACAACAGCAGCAATTATCGGCCCACACAGTTCCCGTTTGATGACACCGATGTCTATAAGACTATCGAGGGTGCCAGCTACCTGCTGCAGACCTACCCGGACAAGAAACTGGAGGCCTACATTGACAGCGTACTGGATATAGTAGCCGCCGCACAGGAGCCCGACGGCTATCTGTATACCGCCCGCACCATGAACCCCGCCCATCCGCATGACTGGTCGGGTCCCACCCGCTGGAGTGCCGAGGAGAGCGGAAGTCACGAACTCTACAACCTTGGTCACATGGTAGAAGGCGCCATAGCCCACTATCAGGCCACCGGAAGCCGCAAGTTCCTGGATATTGCCATAAAATATGCTGACTGCGTATGCCGTGAGATTGGTTACGGAGAAGGCCAGAAGGTAATAGTTCCCGGACACCAGATTGCCGAGATGACACTGGCCAAACTCTATCTGGTAACAGGTGACAAGAAATACCTGGACGAGGCCAAACTGTTCCTTGACAACAAGGGCAAGACCGCCCGCAAGGACACCTATGACCAGTCACACAAACCCGTCATAGAGCAGGATGAGGCCGTAGGTCATGCCGTACGTGCCGGTTACATGTACTCAGGTATGGCCGATGTGGCCGCACTCACGGGCGATAAGTCATACATCGACGCCATTGACCGCATCTGGGAGAACATGGTGGGAAAGAAGATGTACCTGACCGGTGGCATCGGCTCAACAGGAGGCATAGAAGGATTCACCCAGAACTATGACCTGCCCAACATGAACGGCTACTGCGAAACCTGCGCCGCCATTGCCAATGTCTATACAAACTACCGTCTGTTCCTGCTGCACGGCGATGCCAAGTACATGGATGTGCTTGAGCGCGCCCTGTACAACGGTGTAATCAGCGGCGTGAGTCTGGACGGAGGCGGATTCTTCTACCCCAACCCGCTGGAGAGCCACGGACAGCACCAGCGTCAGGCCTGGTTCGGCTGCGCTTGCTGCCCCAGCAACATATGCCGTTTCATCCCCTCTGTACCCGGTTACGTATATGCCGTAAAGGACAACAAACTGTTCGTGAACCTCTATATGTCCAACACCCTTGCCACCAAGGTGGGCGGCAAGAACGTTCAGATAACCCAGTCAACCGAATATCCCTGGAACGGCGATATAAAGATTACCGTCGATAAGACTCCCGGACAGTTCTGCCTCAACATACGCATCCCCGGATGGGTACGCAATGAGGTGGTTCCCACTGACCTTTACCGTTACTCGGACGGCAAGACTCCCAGATACACCGTTCAGGTGAACGGAGAGGCCGTAGAGGCAACGCTCCAGGACGGATATTTCGGCATAGACCGCAAATGGAAAAAGGGGGATGTGGTAAGCATCCACTTTGACATGGAGCCCCGCATAGTTACCGCTCACCGTCAGGTGGCCGAGGACCGCGGAAAGATTGCCGTTGAGCGCGGACCACTGGTATATTGCGCCGAGTGGGCCGATAATGACTTCAACGTACTGAGCACATCACTCCCCTCAAACTCCGATTTCAAGGTAATTCCCTTCAAGATGAACGTTGAGGGACGCGGCTACGCAATGAATGCCCTTGAGACTACCGCCTATGACAACTACACCGGTAATATCGGCCGCGCCAATCAGGTCAAGCTCCGCCTTATCCCCTACTACGCATGGGCACATCGCGGCAACGGCAACATGGAGGTCTGGATGACACGTTACAATCCGCCGGCTCAGGCTGCACAGGCTCCTGCAGCTCCGCAGGTACCCCAGCCCACAGCCGTAATCAACCTTTGGCCCAACGGGGCACCGACCGATAACGGACTTACCGGCCCCGAGAGAATAATGGATATGCATGTATCCAACGTGACACAGCCCACCCTTACCATCTGGGCGGCACCCAATCCCAACGGTCTGGCTGTGATAGCCTGCCCCGGCGGCGGTTACACCGATGTATGGAACGGATCCGAGGGCAACAACATGGCACAGTGGTACATGGATCAGGGCATAACCCTGGCCGTACTCAAGTACCGCCTGCCCAACGGTCACACCGAGGTCCCGCTGGATGACCTGCATGAGGCCATGCGTCTGCTTAAGGCCGATGCCGATAAATATGGGATCAAGAAGATAGGCGTGCAGGGATGCTCAGCAGGCGGACATCTGGCTGCCACAGCCGCCACGCACTACAACGGTCCGGAGCAGCGCCCCGATTTCCAGATTCTGTTCTATCCGGTCATCACCATGGACAAGACGTTCACCCACATGGGGTCGCACAACAACCTTCTGGGCCGTAACGCATCGCAGGAACTCATAGACCTCTACTCAAACGAGAAACAGGTTACCCGCGACACCCCGCCCGCATTCATCATGGCCAACTCCGATGACAACCTGGTGCCCGTGCGCAACAGCATAGAGTACTACAACGCCCTGCAGTCCAACCGTGTACGCTCCGCCCTGCACGTCTATCCCACAGGCGGTCACGGCTGGTGCGCCAATGAAAACTTCATCTACCGTCAGCAATGGATGAGTGACCTCAAGCAGTGGCTCTCCCAACTGGCAAAATAGTACCATTGGGGACGGTACCAAACGGAACCGTCCCCAATGGTACTATCTAGCGTACTGCGATTTCCTGGACGGGCTGCTGCGGGAGCAGGAGTTTCTCAACCTTCCAGCTCTTGGCCTTGCCGCTGAATGTTGCGGTGGCGCGGATATCGGTTGCGCTGGCACCGAACTTCACGGTGTACTTGCCGGCTGCGGTCTGCCACTCTGAAGCCTCCTCGTTGAAACTGGCCAGGGTGTATGCATCGGCCTTGAAGGTCAGGGTCTGACTCTCACCGGGCTTGAGCAAACGGGTCTTACCGAATGCCTTGAGCTCTGACTCAGGCTTAACCAGACCGCCGTCAGGGGCGCTTACGTAAATCTCAACGGCCTCCTTGCCTGCCACCTTACCGGTGTTCTTAACGGTGATGGTTGCCTCAAAGCCGCCGTCCTTGGCCTTTACAGAAGGCTTACTGTACTCAAATGTGGTGTAACTCAGTCCGTAGCCGAACGGATATGAAACCTCAACGCCAGCGGTATTGAAATAGCGGTAACCTACCCAGATACCCTCGGCATAGTTGGTGTAGTCAATGTCCTTGTTGCCTGCGTTACGGCCGCCAAAACCGCCACGTCCCTGCTGTTGCTGAACCTGACCGTTGTAGGGGAAGTTGGCCGATGAGGGTATGTCAAGATATGAGAGCGGGAATGTCATGGAGAGCTTACCGGACGGATTTGACTTACCTGTCAGGACATCGGCAACAGAGTTACCTACCTCCTGTCCGGGAGTCCAGGCCAGCAGGATTGCATCGGGCTGTCCCTTCCATGAAGCGGTCTCTATCACACCGCCTATATTCATTACTACGGTGACCTTCTTGCCCACCTTGTGGAACTCGTTGCAGACGTCACGCAGCAGGGCGCGCTCCACATCGGTCAGTTCAAAGTCATCGACCATACGGCGGTCATCACCCTCACCTGCATTTCGGCCGATAACAATCACGGCAGCGTCATTACGCTGTGCGCAGGCCTGAACTGCGGCACGGTTGATGGCAACCTCGGGCAGTACAGCCTCACCCAGCATAACGCTGCGGCCGCCACCCATACCAAGGGCGTTCTGGCTGGCCACGTAATCGCGGTGCTTTGCATAAAAATCGGTAAGACGTGAATCCAGAGTGAATCCGGCAGCCTCAAGACCCTCGCTGATATTGCGGATATAAGGCTTGTTCACGTTACCTGAGCCTGTACCGCCGGCAATTGACTTGTATGCGCTCAGTCCAAACAGGGCAATGTTACCCTTGGCCTCCATAGGCAGGTTGCCGGTGTTCTTGAGCAGCACTATACCCTCGGCTGCGGCCTCGCGTACCATCTGGGCATGACCGTCCAGATCAGGCTTGTTAGAGAACTTGTAACCCTTAAAATTGGGAGTCTTTACAATATACTCCAGAATGCGGCGGACGTTACGGTCCAGGTCTGCTATATCCAAGGTACCGTTGTTTACGGCCTCGATCACGCGCTGTGACTCAGAGCGGTCACCCGGCTCCATAAGGTCGTTACCGGCCTTTACTGCATCGACTGTTCCGGCCTTGTTACCCCAGTCAGTCATCACGATACCGTCAAATCCCCACTCGTCACGCAGGAATCCGGTAAGCAGGTCATGGCTCTGCTGTGTGTAACTGCCGTTCAGTTTGTTGTATGATGACATCACTGTCCAGGGCTTGCCTTCGCGGATGGTGATCTCAAAGTTCTTCAGGTAGAGTTCACGCAGGGCGCGCGGGTTGATGCGGGCATCGTTCTCGCTGCGGTTTATCTCCTGGTCATTGGCTGCAAAGTGCTTGACCGATACACCCACGTCATTCTTCTGAATACCCTTTACATATGCGGCCGATATCTTACCGCTAAGAAGGGGATCCTCGGAGAAATACTCAAAGTTACGTCCGCACAGAGGGTTGCGGTGCAGGTTCATACCGGGAGCCAGCAGAACGTCAACTCCGTACTCATGAACCTCCTGACCCATGGCGATGGTAAGCTGCTCCACAAGTTCGGTATTCCATGTGCAGGCCAGTACGGTACCTACTGGGAAACCGGTGCAGTAATAAGTCTGGCTGTCACCCTGACGGGTAGGATTGATACGCAGTCCGGCGGGACCGTCGGCCAGGATGGTCTTGGGAATTCCCAGACGGGCAATAGGCTGTGTTGAACCGGCTGCTCCGGGAACATTGGCAACATCAGATGCCGTCATTGATCCGGCACTCATGCTACCCCATCCGCCACCGGCAATCAGAGTGGCTTTCTCCTCCAGGGTCATTGCCTTTAGCACTTCATCGATGTTATCGGCACTCAGTTTGGGCTGTGCCCATGCCACCGCACCGCATATCACGGCAGTGGCTGTCAATAAGGTTTTTCTCATATGTTCGGGTTAATAATTGGACTAAGATGATACCATTGGGGACGGTTCCGTTTGGTACCGTTTTCAATGGGACGGTACCAAACGGAACCGTCCCTAATGGTACTATTTTTCACCGAAGCAAAGGTCACCGGCATCACCCAGGCCCGGGATGATGTAGGCGTGGCTGTTCAGCTCGGGGTCAACTGCGGCGCACCACAGGGTGGTGATGTCCTGCGGGAACATCTTGCAGACGTAGTCAACGCCGGCCTGAGCTGCAATTACAGAGCACAGGTGTATGCGGGCGGGAGTTCCCTTGAGCAGCAGTGCGCGGTATGCCAGATACATACTGTTACCGGTAGCCAGCATCGGGTCAACCAGTATCAGGGTCTTGCCGTCCAGTTTGGGTGATGCCATGTACTCAATGTGCACGTCAAAGTTCACCTCATCCAGATATTTGCGGTAGGCCGATACAAACGCGTTCTCGCAGTGATCAAAGTAGTTGTGGAAACCCTGATGCAAGGGCAGTCCGGCGCGGAATACGGTACCCAGTACGATATCCTCCTCAGGAACGTTGATGGTCGATACTCCAAGCGGAGTCTGGACATCCTTTGTCACATAATTGAGTTTCTTACTTACCTCAAGGGCCATGATTTCGCCTATGCGCTCCAGGTTACGGCGGAAACGCAGTTGGTCCTTCTGGATGTTCACGTCACGAATCTCGGCGATGAACTGGTTGAGAATACTGTTTTGCTTGTTAAAATCAATAACTTCCATATTGTTTTTATCTTGTTGTAGTCCTGTTTCAAGAGGCCAAAATCCAACAAATGTACATAATTCAAAGTAAAAACAATCATTATTATGATTAAAATGGGTATCTTCAAACCCCGAAAATTATAAACAACACCAATATACATTATGAGAATCAAAAATCTGACTCTTCTCCTCGTAGCAGCCGCTATGACAGGAGTAATCAGCGCCCAGCCGGGCGGAATGGGACAGCAGGCCCCATCAACAGTTATCAATCCCGATAACACAGTGACTTTCAACTACTCAAACCGCAATGCCAAGTCTGTAAAGGTATGGACTCAGTTCAGCGAGAGCGTGGACATGACCAAGGGCGCAAACGGCGTATGGACCGCAACCATCGGCCCCGCAGAACCCGATATCTACCCTTACCATTTTGAGGTGGACGGCATCAG
>JAZMZT010000294.1:0-10340 GCA_045586125.1 Bacteroidaceae bacterium
TAAGCGAATTGGGTGCAAATTTACTTAAAATAAAAATATAATACTGCTTATTTGACATGAAAAAATTGAAGTGGTTTATAGCGCCACTCCAATTTTTTTATTTCTGATGCGAACCTAACCTTTATTTATTCATTGGCAAGGTCTATCGCATACATTGCTCTACGTCCGCTGGGATATACGCCTTGGATGAACAGCACCTGATTGGGTGATGATACTGCATCCTTATAAATCTTCTCTACATCTTCGACAGACTTGATCTGTTGTTCATTTATACGGAGAATAATATATCCGCGCTGGATACCGGCATCTTTCATAAGTCCGCTGTTGACGGAACTTACCTGTACGCCATAGCCGATATTCAACTGACGACGGGTCTGCTCGGGAACTTCCTGGAATGAAGCGCCAAGTACCTCCATATCGGCAGCCTTTACTATATCGGTATTGCCTCGGGCGTTCTTGAGTTCAACCTCAACCTTCTTTTCCTTTTTGTCGCGAAGCAGAGTAACTGTTACCTTGTCACCGGGACGGTATTGAACGATTATCTCCTGGAGTTCGTTCATTGTCTTTACCTTCTTTCCGTTGATGGCAGTGATTATATCACCTTCCTTTATGCCTGCAGCGAGAGCGCCTCCACCGTCAACTACGCCTGAAACATAAACGCCGTCAATGGCATCGCCGAAATCGACATCCTTGTTTCTGCTATCCTGACGCATGTTCAGGACATCGCCTCCTTCAATACCGAGCATAGCGCGCTGTACGGTTCCGTATTCCTTGAGATCAGCAACCACTTTCTTTACTATTGTGGTAGGAATTGCGAATCCATAACCGGCATAGGTACCTGTAGGTGACTCCAAGGCAGCGTTTATACCTATCAGTTCTCCACGAACATTGACCAGGGCTCCGCCACTGTTACCCATATTGATTGCTGCATCAGTCTGGATGAATGACTCTATGCTTTCGGCTCCTTCATAGATACCTATCTTACGCGATTTGGCACTTACCACACCGGCTGTCACGCTGGATGTGAGGTTGAAGGGGTTTCCTACTGCAAGCACCCACTCTCCCAACTTGAGTTCATCGGAATCACCCATGGGAACGATCGGGAATTCATCGCCCTCAATCTTGATCAATGCCAGATCCGTATTGGCATCGGCACCTACCAAAGTAGCGGTAAATACCCTGTTGTCATTAAGTGTTACCTGAATCTCATCGGCATTCTCGACAACGTGATTGTTGGTGACGATATAACCGTCCTTGGTAAGGATAACTCCGGATCCGTATCCTACCTGAGGCTGAGACTGATACTGGCGCTGACGCGGACGTCCGCCGAAGAAGTATTCAAATATGTCAGGATACTCCTGATAGGTCTGAGTGCGACCCTTAATAGTTGACTTGATATGGACTACACCATGTACGGTTTTCTCGGCAGCCTCTGTGAGGTCTACCGGCTGCATCTTGCCGGAAGGCATGTAAGCCTGGGAAAGTGTAGTATAAGGGGCACCCTGCTCTGATACGTATACGACCTTACTGTTTTTCTTATTCACATAGTTTGTAGTTATCACTGATGCTCCTACACAGCAGCATATGAGAACTATAAAAGAAGTGATAATCCTAATTGCTTTTTTCATAGCTTAATCTCCTATTTTGGTTAATTAATTAGTTTGCATTAACACTTGTCACATTCAAATATATACAACTTCCGGACCAATGTTACAGCTTTAGGCAAAGATTTCCCAATAATTAACCATAAAAGTTCCAATTTAACAAACAGTGGACAATAAGAAACGGGCAGAGCACACTGTGTCCTGCCCGTTTCTTATGCAGTCGGTTAATATTACTTATAACCGAACAACTCGTCCAGAGATATCTGCTGAACTGTTCCAAGAGACTTGAGATAATTCATATCCAAGTCTTTGGCATCACCGAGAATACCATAAATGTAAGTACGGCCCTTTACCCATTTCTGCTGGCAGGAAACCAAGTCCTTCATTGTCAGGCCTGCCAGATTGTCATAGACTTTCTTGGCAAGAGGCTCGGTAAGTCCAAGTTCCTTGGCATTGAGGTAGCTGTTCAGGACAGACATTCCGGTGGTACGGCTGGTACGGAGTACTGACTCCAGACCGGTCTTGGCAATCTCAAATGACTTGTCAGACTCAGGCATATCATTGATTATCAAATCAAAAGCCTCAACGGCAGCCTTCAGCTTGTCATTCTGTGAGCCGATACGTGCATAGAAGCAGTATGTGTCATCAAGATATGAAGGTGATGACAGGTGAGCTCCGGCGCTATATGCGAGCGCCCTGGCCTCACGCATTTCCTGGAATACGATGGTATTCATACCTCCGCCGAAATACTCGTTGAAGAGCTCGATTGCGGGAACATCATCCATTGAGAAGGTCTCGCCGCGGTCTGAATACTGGATGTAGTTGAACTGACGTGAGTCATAAGGAGCGATGATAACCTTGGATTTGTCAATAATCTGCTTCTTGGTGTACTTCTTAACCAGTTTCTCGGGATTATCGGAACACTTGTGGTGCTCAGCAATTACGTTCTTTGCCTGAGCCTCATCCTGAGGACCGTAATAGAGAACGGTATGCTCCTTGTTCAGAATGCTCTTGACCAGTCCGAGCAGCTGTTCTGAGGTAAGCGCCATCACCTGATCATCGGACAGGGTGACTGACTTGACATACTCGGGACCGTAGATGATATAGCGGTTCAGAGCACTTGAGCAGTTGTTCTGATTAGCCTTAGCCATCTGACGGGACATGAGTTCATCCTGCTTGAGATTCTCCAGGATTGCCTCATCGGGAATAGCGTTAAGCATGAGATCTTCTGTAATATCGAGCATCTGGCCAAGATTCTCAGCCAAGCCGTTTACAGATACTGTCATTGTATTGTCATTGACAATGAAGCTGTGGTTTCCGGCAATGGTATACTCCTGAAGAGCCAGTTCCTCGGCGCTACGGGTCGGGGTGCCCAGATATGAGAGGTAGTCAAAAGCAAATCCCAGAGCAGGATCAGTGCTGTTACCGATATCGAAACGGAATGTGGTCGCAACTATATCATTATTCTCATTCTTCTTGTAAAGCATCTCTATGCCCTTCTTGAACTCAGATTTTGAGAGATCCTTCTCATAATCCACGAATACGGGTTCGATGGGAGCGACCTCAGTCTGAGCTATCTCTGACAGGAAGGCACTCTGCTTGTCACGGTTGGTGGCAATAGGAGTGATAGCCGGGGCGATGATCTTATTGTTCTTGGGGTTGACACCCTGATGCTTGTATACCACTACGTATGAGTTGTCTGCGAGATACTGGTTGGCCCACTCAACCACATCGGCCTTGGTAACCTTCTCAAGACGATCCAGTTCATGAACCTCATCGGCCCAGTCTGAACGCTTGATGAATGAGTTGACCATCATCATTGCGCGGCTGCTGTTGGATTCCAGCTGACGCATCTGACGCAGTTTGATATTGGCAATGGCAGCCTTAATAAGAGACTCATCAAAATCACCGGCGCGGAGTTTTGCCACCTCGTCCAGGATCAGAGACCTTACCTCATCCATTGACTGACCGTCCTTGGGGTAGCCCTGGATCAGGAAATCGCAATAATCCATACGGTCGTAAAGCTGAGATCCGGCATAAAGTACCTTCTGCTGCTGGTTGAGGTCAAGGTCTATCAGACCGGCCTTGCCGTTGGTAAGGATTGATGAAACTATTCCTGCAATTTCAGACTCCTTGTCCTTGACACCGGGAACACGCCAGCCGAACAGGAGGAAGTCTGCCTCATTGCCGTATACGTGTTTTACAACGGCCGATGTCAGTTTCTCCTCGGGCTCATACTTAAACTCGGGAATGGCAGGATTGGGCTCCCATGTTCCGAAATACTTCTCAATAATGGCCACGAACTCATCGGGATCAAAATCACCGGATACGCAGATGGCGATATTGTTAGGCACGTACATGGTTGACTTCTGCTTCTTGATGGCAGAGATTGAGGGATTCTTAAGATGCTCCTGTGTACCGATAACCTGCTGGAGTCCGTATGGGTGATTCTTGTAAAGAACAGAGTCCATTGCATAGATGGAATTCTCGGCATCATCATTCAGGTACATGTTGTACTCCTCATAAACGGCCTCAAGTTCAGTGTGGAATCCGCGGATAACGAGGTTGCGGAAACGATCAGCCTGAATCTTTGCCCAGTTGTCTATCTGGTTTGAAGGGATGTTCTCCTGATAGCAGGTCATATCATCGGATGTGAAGGCATTGGTGCCCTGTGAGCCGATGATTGACATGAGTTTGTCATACTCATTGGGGATGGCTATCTCAGATGCGGCGTAGCTCAAACTGTCAATAATATGATATAATGCAAGGCGCTCCTGAGGATCGGTTTTGGTACGATAGATGTTGAACTGCTCCTCAATCTGGTCAAGCAGAGGTTTCTCGGCAGCGTAATCGGATGTGCCGAAACTCTCCGAGCCTTTGAACATGATATGCTCCAGATAGTGAGCAAGACCGGTATTATCGGAAGGATCGTTCTTACCTCCGTTACGGACTGCGATGTAAGTCTGAAGTCTGGGCTGCTCCTTGTTTACGGACATATAAACCTTAAGGCCGTTGTCAAGAGTGTAGATCTTAACCTTCATGGGGTCACCCTTGACTGTCTCATACTTGGAACAGGATACAACACCGAGCAGCATCAGCGCTGCCACAGCAAACAGTGATAGTTTTTTCATTTTATGTATGTAAATAGAAACGATTATTCTTCAGGAAGGAACATGGGATCCCATGCCGGCAGTTTCTCTGGCTTCTTGTCAAGCAGCTTCATAATATCGGAGGGAACATATTTCTTTTCTACGACAAGACGGAACATGTACTCGTTGAACCACTCATCGGTCATGATAAGGAAACCCTTGTAACCCGATGTATTGCCCCAGCTGTTCTCAACCATCCACTTCTTGGAGGCGCCCTGGTCATCAAGGTCAACAGCCATCAGAGTCATGGCGTGCGAGGAGCCGCTGGCATGTGTCTGGACACGCTGTTTCTTATCCATGGGGAACTGGGTGCCAAACAGGGATGCATAATCCATATTGGCCAGGTCAAGGGTTCCTTTGTCTGAATCCAGGTACTTTCTTACATCGCATGAGAAATAGAGGGCGGTATTGTCCTTGATTGATGCGATTGCCATCTCCTTGATACGCTCAATGGGCAGGTTCACATAAACCCAGTTGTCACCGTCGTATACGTGACGGTCATACTCTATCTCATATGTCTTGTAGTACTCACGAACGGGGTCATTCATGAACATGACGTAATTGTTCTCAAGATCCTGGCCGATGAACTCGTCGTAGAAGCTCTTGGGAGTATAGGTCTTGCGGCTTACAAACTTACCTTTGGAATCATAACGGGCCCACTCGAACTCTGTAGGAGGTACACCGAGACACTTTACAAGAATACCGTAAATCTCAGTCAGCATCTCAACCTTGCGTTTGGAGGCATCGGCCGGCTTGAGTTCACGCAGTTCAAGACCGAACTGACGCAGTTTCTGGGACAGGATGGAGCGCATTTCGGAGGTGTTGTTGCTCTGATATGTCTCAGGCATCACATCCTTGGGCACCACGCCGTACTTCATAATCAGGTTTGATACGCCTGTGAACTGGCCACCGTCACCTATGGGGTTGTCAAACAGCCAGTCAACCTCACGGTCATCGACCGGTTTGGAACGTGTATCGATAATGGCCTGAAGGAAGAGGTTGGACTTTTCAAGCAGGTCATAGAAAGAACAGTAGTTCTGGGAGAACTCGAACTCACCCAGGTCATGGGTTGTTATCATCTTGGCTCTGAGCACATTCAGGCCTGTGAACAACCAGCAACGTCCGGAAGATTTCTGATTTGTGATTCCCTTTGTGGTCACCTTGTCGGAAAAATGGGTGTCTATCATTGCAAGGTTATCGGCATTAACTGCCAGAGTGGCGATAGACTGGCCGGCAAGGGCGTTGCGCACTGCTCTTTCTGCAGGCGTGTCGTTGTATCCTTTACGGATCTGTTCAAGCATTCCTTCGGTTATTCCTCCGCTCTTTTGGGCAAGAAGAGGAAGCGAGCACAATGCAAACAACATCAAAATCGACTTTCTCATATTATTCGTATATTAATTAGATTGCAAATATAGAACATATACAATTATGGTGTAGGAAAATATGCGTAATTTTGCGGTCCGAAAGCTGACCGGTCTGCCGCTGTCCCCTACGGGGCTGAGGAAAGTCCGGGCGACACAGAGCATTCCACTTCCTAACGGGAAGCAGTCGGCAACGGCTGATAAGCGCAGAAGAAAACAACCGCCGCAAGGTAAGGGTGAGAAGGTGGGGTAAGAGCCCACCAGGCCTGTGGTGACACAGGTGCTGTGCGCCTTGGAAGTTGCAAGTTCATGTATACCGGCGTCAGAGGGCTGCTCGCCTGAGCCGGAGGGTAGAACGCGCGTGACCCTAAGGTTACGGAGCCTTGCCGGTGACGGCAGGTCAAGATTAATGGCAGACGGGGAAGGTACGTGTACCGACCCTACAGAACCCGGCTTACAGGTCAGCTTTTGTTTGACAATCATAAAACTCAACATATGAAAAGGGTACGCTGTCCCAAATGTGACCACTACAACACTTTTGACGAGACTCTCTACAAAGAGGGCCAGTCACTTGTGTTTGAGTGTGAAAACTGCCGCAAGCAGTTCCGCATACGCATAGGTACCAGCAAACTGGCAGCCACACAGAAAGACGCAGACCGCAAGAAAGAGGTCAATGACCTGGGATTCGGCTCCATCACCGTTGTGGAGAACGTGTTCGGGTTCCGCCAGAGTTTTGCCCTTCAGGAGGGTGACAACATAATTGGCCGATACAATCCCGGTGACAACATAACCATTCCGATTGATACCAACGACCGCAGCATGGACCGACGCCACTGCGTCATTACCGTCAGGAAAGAACCCACGGGTGAGATAAGTTATACCCTGAGGGACTTCCCCAGCCTGACCGGCACATTCCTGGAGAACCGCATTCTGGGCGACAGGGAAAGAGCCAGGATTGAAGACGGCGCGATAATAACTCTGGGCGCCACCACAATCATACTTCAGGCACCCGAGCAATAAAACAGAAAGCCGCACCTTCATGATGCGGCCTTCTTCTTTTATGAATAGACTTATTATTATTTTTTCTTCTTTCCACCGGGCTTGAGGATGCATACCTTGAACTTATAGTCACCCTGGTTGTATTTCTTGAAATCCTGCCATTCAATAGCCATGGTAACCTTTCCGGCCTCAACATCGTACCTGATGTTCTGCATGATCAGTTCGTGACCGTTGTCAACGGGGAACACGTACGGAAGGATGTTGTCACGTCCGTCGGCATCGACCAGATATACCAGAACTGCTCCATCCACAAGAACTTCGTCGGTTACCTCGGGGAATGCGAACTCCTGGTAAACATAGAAACCGGGCTGGCCTTCTGTTCCCGAATTGAGCCATTCGCCACCTTTAGCGGTTACATAGTCAACAAACATATCTGTACCTTCCTTGACGATCTCATATGTCTCATATGTCTCATGGATATCGCAACCACTCAGAAGGAGTGCGGCGAGTACGGGAAAAACAATCTTTTTCATAACAATAATTTTTAGTATTCTGTCTTTATGACGAAGAGAGGCGGAGTTTGTTAATACAAATTTTTACAATTCCTCATAATTTGTATTCAACTCCTGGCTGGATTTCTGTCTTCTTGAAGCACGGATGGTGATAGGCATGGAAACCTTGTATCTTACCGGCTCGCCGTTTTTGGTGGCAGGAGTCCAACGGGGCATTGCCTTAAGAAGGCGGAGCACCTCTTCATCTATTGAATAGTCAATTCCTTTAAGTATACCTACATATGTTATGTCACCGCTCTTTTCGACGGTAAACTCAACCTCCAGTTTACCTCTTACGGAACGTTTCTTAGCCTCATCGGGATACTGGAAGTTTGTAGTGATATATTCGTACATCTTCTCAATACCGCCCTTGAATTCAGGCTGGGTGATGACAACCTCCGAGCTTTGTGTTGAAGTTTTGACAGAATCCTTGTTTGACTGGGCGAAAGCCGGGCCAAACACCAACATGAGGACTAATGTAAACGCAATTTTACGCATCGTGTCTTTTATTTTACGTTAATTTGATAGTTAAAGACCCTCCAGGTTAAATCAGAATGAGTTTTCTTAACATTTTTTCTATCCTGATTACCCTTTGAAAGGGCTTTCGCAGCAAAATTATGCCGCAAAACAAGCGTAATGCAAGAAAAAAGCGTTGCAAAAACGTTGCAATAAGCCTTAACGCCTTTCAAGAAGCGTCACAACCTCAACATGCTGGGTATGCGGGAACATATCGACCGGCTGGACGGCAACGACCTTGTATCCCTGATCAAGAATGGCTATGTCGCGGGCCTGCGTGGCAGGATTGCAGCTGACGTAGACTATGCGCTGAGGAGCGGTCTTGAGTATCACATCGACCACATCCGGATGCATTCCGGCGCGGGGAGGATCGGTTATTATGACATCGGGCCTGCCGTGCCTTGCGATAAACTCCTCATTGAGCACATCCTTCATGTCACCGGCAAAGAACTCGGTATTGACGATATTGTTGAGCGCCGCATTGATCTTGGCGTCCTCAATAGCCTCGGGAACATATTCTATACCCACCACCTTTTTGGCCTGGGCCGATATGAACTGCGCAATCGTTCCAGTTCCGGTATAGAGGTCATAGACCACCTCTTCAGGTTTGAGACCGGCCAGTTTGCGTACCACCGAGTAGAGACGGTAGGCCTGACGGCTGTTGGTCTGGAAGAATGACTTGGGTCCTATCTTGAACCTGAGGTTCTCCATTGTCTCGTAGATGAACTCCTCACCGCGGAACACATGGACATCCAGGTCACCGAACGTATCGTTGCACTTGTTGTTTATCACATACAGCAGTGAAGTAATCTCAGGGAAACCGTCTGAGATATGCTGCATCAGACCCATGAACTGCTCCTGCTCAGAAGGATTGGTGACCTTGGCCTGAACAAGGACCATGATCTGGCCGGTGGTTACCACGCGGACCATCATATCACGCAGGATACCCTCCTGTGAACGCAGGTTTATGAATGGAATTCCGTGCTCTACGGCGTATTCGTAAGCCGAGTTGCGGATGCGGTCCGATATCTCATCCTGAAGCCAGCATTCAGTGATGTGAAGCACCTTGTCAAAGGCTCCCGGAATATGGAATCCAAGTCCCGGCTGCTTACGCTGGGCGTTGTTTTCCGGATTATCCAGTTCCTTAAGTTCTTCATCTGTAAGCCATCTCATATTACTGAACGAATACTCCAGTTTGTTGCGGTAGCGCACTGTCTCTTCGGACCCCAGGATAGGACTGATCTCAGGGAGTTCAACCTTGGCTATTCTGGTGAGGTTGTCAACCACCTGCTGCTGCTTGAAACGGAGTTGTTCCTGATAAGGCAGATTCTGCCATTTGCAGCCTCCGCAGATACCGAAATGACGGCAGAACGGAACGGCGCGGACACTTGACAGTTTATGGAACTTTACGGCTACCGCCTCGGCATAACTGTGTTTCTTCTTGAGAATCTTAAGGTCTACGACATCACCCGGTACGACAAAGGGTACAAAAACCACAAGGTCATCTATGCGGACAAGGGCTTTACCTTCGGCCGCCACTCCGGTTATGGTAACATTCTCAATTATGGGTTGCTCGCGTCTCTTTCTGGACATAATGTATCATTTTGGGCTGCAAAGTTAGTCAATTCAACGGCTGCATGGGGAAAAAGGTTACAATTATTACTCAAAAAGAGAAAAATGAGCGCATAAAAACACATCTTTTAATAATAATTGAGTACCTTTGCACCCGCTAAAAGAAAAAGGACTAATCCTCGCACGATATAAACAAAACAACATATTCAAATAATTTATGAGCGAAAAAAGAGTTTACAAGTTCGGAAACGGACAGGCTGAGGGAAATGCCCAAATGCGTAATCTGCTTGGTGGCAAGGGAGCGAACCTTGCTGAGATGAATCTGCTTGGTGTACCGGTACCTCCGGGTTTCACAATCACCACTGATGTTTGCAACGAGTATTATCAGATTGGTCGCGACAAGGTTGTTGCCATTCTGAAGAACGATGTTGAGGACGCTATCCGCCACATCGAGAAACTGATGAATTCAAAATTCGGTGATGTTGAGAATCCCCTTCTCGTATCAGTACGTTCAGGTGCCCGCGCCTCAATGCCGGGTATGATGGATACCATCCTGAACCTGGGACTCAATGACGAGGTTGTAGAGGG